>VBCY01000208.1 GCA_005882995.1 Betaproteobacteria bacterium | reverse complement strand
GTGGCGGCGAAGATGCGGCCCGACTTGGTCATTCATGTCGGCGACTACCACTACCGCGAAAACGCATGCCCCGTGGGCGAGGCCGGCTGCGCGGCCTCGCCATGGGGCTACGGATGGGACACCTGGGACGCCGACTTTTTCACACCGGCGCGGGATCTGCTCGCCGCCGCGCCATGGATCTTCGTGCGCGGCAATCACGAGTCGTGCAATCGCGCCGGACAGGGCTGGTGGCGGTTTCTTGATCCGCGATCGTTGGAACCCCGCCGCGACTGCAACGACGCCGCTGACGACGGCATCGGCGATTACAGCGAGCCCTACGCCGTACCGCTCGGCGATACGCAGTTCATAGTCTTCGATTCATCCAAGGCCGTCATTCCGCCGCTGAGCCCAGGCGATTCGATGTACCGCACCTACACGGACCAAATGCAAAGCGTTTTTGTGTTGGCCCGCGGTGTCGAGTACAACTTTTTTCTGGACCACCATCCCATCCTCGGCTTTGCGCCGAATCCGACGCAGCACCCGACCGGGCTCTATCCGGGCAATCAGGCGCTTCAGTCGGTGCTCGCGCCGCTCACTGCACGGCGACTGTTTCCGCAAAATATAGCGGCGCTCATCGCGGGGCACTATCACTTGTTTGAGATGGTAAGCTTCGGTACGTCGCAGCCTGTGCAGCTTATCTCCGGCAACGCCGGGGCATGGACGGATGCGCCGTTGCCGGTCGCTGTCGCTCGAACGGCCGAGCCGGCTCCAGGAGCGATCATCGAGAGCATCGTGTCGACAAGCAAATTCGGATTCATGATCATCGAGCGACGCCCCGCAGCCACTTGGCTGATACAAGCCCTGGACGTTCGCGGACAGCCCTTTACCACGTGCACGTTGCGCGACGCCAAGGCGCGCTGCGAACCGGAGACGCTGCCATGAAGAAGCTGCTACCTGGATTGATGTTCGCCCTGATTGCCGTGAGCGCGTCTGCCCAGCAGCCGCCGGAGATTCCGCTTTTTTCCAAGATGACTCCCGGTGCGCCTCCACAAGGTTGGAAGCCGTTCAGCCTGGCTTCGACCAAGAAGAACACCGACTACACGCTGGTCAGCGAAGACGGGGTCGTGGCGCTTCGGGCGATGGCGCACGGCTCGGCATCGGCGATGGAATTCAAGACGCAGTTCGACCCGCACAAGTTTCCCATGTTGTCGTTTCGGTGGAAGGTGGCGCAGGGAATTCCGGAGGCAAACAATGCAGACGTCAACAAGGAGGATTCCCCGCTGCGTGTGATGATCGGCTTCGACGGCGACACGTCCAAGCTGGGCTTCAAGGACAAGTTCGCGTCGTCGCTGGCCCAGACCGCCTCGGGACAACCGCTGCCTTATGCCACCCTCATGTACATCTGGGGCAACAAGGTCGCGCCCGATTCGGTGACGGTGAGCGGTCGCACGTCACGAATTCGCATGCTGGCGCTCAATGTCGACGACAAAGGTATTGGCAAGTGGCAGAGTTTTACGCGCAATCTCGTCGAGGACTACAAGCGCGTATTCGCAGAGGAGCCGGGTAACGTGATATCGATCCAGCTGCTGACCGACACCGACAACACGGGCGACGACGCGTTGGCGTTTTATGGCGACATCAGCGTAGGGCCGCCGCGTTAGGCTTTTGCTCCCGTCTACGACCGCGACGGTCTCCTACAGCTGACCGCGTGAGGCCTCAGCAGCGACCAGAATACTGCAGCGGACACGCTCGATCAGGACTGCATCGACAGAGCCACGCCACCATCGCAACGCGAACGACTTGCTTCTCGGGTGGCCGAGAATCAGCAGCTCGATTCCGAGCTCGTTGGTCAGCTTGGTCAGAACATCAGCCGGCTCACCCACGACGAGGTGATCGATCACGTTGATGCCCTTGCCGGCGAGCAGCGCGTGGGCATCTTTGATGTCGCTCTCCATGTGCTCGCGCTCGTCGGTGAGGGCCACTTCCGGAACGTACTCGCCGGCGAGCAAGTAGGCCGATGGATAGTGCACCACACCGGCGAGATGCACTTCCGCTGATGGGGCCGGTGCAAGCCGCACCAGCTCGTCCAGTGCCGATCGTGACTCGGGCGAGCCGTTGTAGGCAACGAGGATCTTGCGGTACATGTCAGCCTCCTAAGGATGCTTAAGGTGCGGGAGGTTTCCAGATGGCGCGGATAGTAGCCCCTTGCGAAGGCACGCGAAAGCGCTACGCGTGCTCCGTCACGGCACCCTGGCACAGCTCGAGCGTGAGCGACCTGAGCTCGTCCCACACATTGCCGCGACCGATGCCTTTGGCAAGCGCATCGAGCCTGGCGAGCTGAAGCAGAAGGCGCGGGAGAGCGGCGCCTTTGACGCGCCGCACTGCACGCTCGAGTGCCGCCTGGCGCTTGCCCCAGGCGCGCACCGCACGCACTGCCACCGGAAGCGGAGTTCCCTCCGACGCTGCGGCCAGCACCGCGGCGATGGCATGCAAGTCTTCGCCGAGCTGCCAGAGCAAAAGCGGTACGCCTTCATCGACTGCCTGCAGCGCGCCGAGGATGCGCAACGCACGGGAGGCATCGCCGGCGAGCCACGCCTCCGAGAGTTGAAAAACGTCGAAGCGGGCGACGTCGGCTACAGCCTGCTCCACCGCATCGGGATCCAGCTCACCTTCCGGCAGCAACAGCGAGAGCTTGTCGATCTCCTGCTGCGCGGCCAGCAGGTTCCCTTCGGTCGTATCGGCGATAAGGCGCAGCGTGTCCTGCGATGCCCGCTGGCCGTTTTGCCTGAGACGCTCTGCGATCCACTGCGGGAGCTGCGAGCGCTCCACCGGCTGAACCGCGACGACCACGGCGGCTTCCTCGAGGGCGGTGAACCAGGCGCTCGCCTGCGCCGCGCGGTCAACGCGCGGCAACGTGATCAGCGTGACTGCATCGGCCCCGGGGTTATGAGCGCAGGCCTCGAGTGCCCGCGCGCCTTCGACACCGGGCTTTCCCGACGGGATGCGCAAATCGATGAGCTTGCGACTTCCAAAGAGGCTAAGGTTGCGGCCCGCTGCCGTAAGCGCCTCCCACTTGAAGCCCGGCTCGGCGACGAGCACTTCGCGCTCGTCGTATCCGGCAGCGCGCGCTGCGTTGCGTATACGATCCGCGCCTTCGATGACCAGCAGCGGCTCGTCGCCGTGCACTACGTAAAGCGGAGCAATGCCTTTGGCGAGATGTGCCGCGAGTTGATTGAGACGAAGCTGCATGCGCCTCGCTTCAGGCAACCGGCCTTTTGGCCGTCTGCAGCCGCCGCACCAGTTGCTGCACGGCGTCGGTCTGCATCTCGCGCCACAAGCGCTGCTCCTCGTAGGTTTTCGCCAGCACTTCCGTGTCACTGTAGGTGTAGGTGCGACGGACGATGATCTCCGAAGTCGGTAACCAGTCGTTGCCTTCGTTGTCGTGAACCCGGAACAGGATGCGCTTGGTGAGCAGGTATTCGAAAACCTTGCCACCGCCGGTCAGGGACAGAATCTGCTTGTTGTCCTCGACGCTGTTCAAATCCAGGACAACTTGCGCCTTGTCGGAGGCTGCGACGACTTGCGCTGAGCTGGCGCCTTCGAGGGCGCGCTTGAGCTCCGGCGTGATCGGCGCAGCGGACGGCGAGTTGAGATAGAGCGATTCAAAGCTGTAGCTCGCTTCTCCGCGCAGATGGAATCCGCACGAGGCGAGCACCGCAACGAGTGCAGCCGCGAGGAGCCGCGCGCTGCGAGTCCGACGAGCACCAACCAACCGGCGGAGGCTATCCTTCATGCTACTCGATCCGGACCCGCGCCAGCGATTCGAGCTGTTTGAGTTCCTTTTCGGCATCGACGACTTCGCCGTTCGCGAAGGAAACTTGCGTTGGGTAGGCGCTGATCTGCACAGCGCCTCCGTCGATAATGTATTGATGATATCTCGCGTCGAGCGGCAGCATTTGAACGCTCCGCCCCGTTCCGCCGCTAAGCAGCGGACCCTTGAGCTCCAGCGTCGGTATGGCCGCGACATATTTCCCTGCGGAATCGCGAAACTCGACGCGCAATCCCATGCCGTCCACTGTGCGCTTGTCGCCCGAGCCCATCCTGGATCCGCTTTTGCGCTTCGGCCACTTCGAAATCGTAAGCCCGCTGCCGTTCGAGCGCTGCGGCGAGCGTGATCCGCGGCACCGCACCGCCGGCGCTCTCCTGCGCCTGTACCCGCGCCAGAAAGCGCGAGAGCGCTCTCTTTTCTTCTTCGCTCAACTTGGCGCCTTGCGCCCCGACCCATTCGCTCCTCGCTTTGGCGTCCGAGGGTATCGTCTGTTGTTGCGGGCGTAACGGGGCGAAAACGATGATCGCCACCACGATGGCGAGCGCTGAGAGCGCGACGCCGATCATCCACATTTTTCGACGAGCGCTGCCAGCTTTGGCCGCCTGGTATTCCTTGGCTTTTTGGTATTCCTTCCAAACCGTCGTCGCATCGAGCGGATGAGACTCAGGTCGAGGACGACGCTCTGAAAAAATCGACTTCATGCGAGCTTGGGAGCCAGCACGACGTTGACCAGCCGATTGGGAACGACGATCACCCGCGCAGCGGTCAGCGTTGCCTGGCCGCCGTCCCCATTGCTCTCCGCCATCGCGCGCTGGACGGGCATGGAAGCGATCGCCGCAGCCTCGATCGCGGCTCGGTCTGCGCTTGCAGCCACGGTCAGTTTCCCCCGCAGCTTGCCGTTGATCTGCAGCACCAGTTCGATTTGCTCCTGCTCGAGCGCAGAAGCATCGACCTGCGGCCACGCGACGTCGACGATGTCGCCGAAGCAAGATGCAAAACCTAGTTGCTCCCAGAGCGCATGGGTGAGGTGCGGTGCCACTGGATTGAGCACTCGCAGCAGGAGCGAGAGGCCTTCGCGCGCGAGCTCAGTGCTCGCCAGCGCGCCGTCGAACGGCGCTGCTTCGAGGGCATTGAGCATTTTCATCGCTGCCGAGACCACGGTATTGTATTTCAGCCGTCGGTAATCATAGTCGGCCTGCTTGAGCTGAAGATAGAGCTCGCGGCGAGTGGCGCGCAATTCTGCGGGCGCCTTCTGCCACTCGATCGTCGCTGCGCTTCGCGCGAGACCATCGGCACGCTGCTGAGAATAGGTCCAGAGCCGCTTCAGGAACCGGTACATGCCTTCGACGCCCGCGTCAGACCACTCGATGGTGTCCTCCGGGGGACTGCCGAACATGACGAACAGGCGCGCCGCATCGGCGCCGTACCTGTCGATGATGCCCTGGGGATCGACCCCGTTCAGCTTGGATTTCGACATCGTGCCCACGCCACCGTACTCTACCGGAGCGTCGTCGGACTTCCTCCGCGCGCCGATGACGCGACCGGTTTCGTCGTGCATGACTTCAACCTCTTCGGGCGCCACATAGTCGATGCTGCCTCGCTCATTGCGGCGAAAGTAAATGTGATTGAGCACCATGCCCTGCGTGAGCAGACGCGTAAACGGCTCATCGAAGCTCACCAGTCCCATGTCGCGCATCACCTTGGTCCAGAAGCGCGCGTACAACAGGTGCAGGATCGCGTGACTGATGCCGCCGATATACTGGTCCACCGGGTTCCAGTATTCGTTGCGCTCGTCGATCATCGCAGGCGCGCCGGGACATGCGTAGCGCATGTAGTACCAGGACGAATCGACGAAGGTGTCCATGGTGTCCGTCTCGCGCTTGCCCTCTCCTCCGCATTTCGGGCATGTGCAGTCGACGAAATCGGCGCGTTTGGCGAGCGGGTTGCCGCTTCCGTCCGGAACACAGTCTTCGGGCAGAATGACCGGTAGATCGGACTCGGGTACCGGCACGGGCCCGCATGCGGCGCAATGGACGATGGGGATCGGCGTTCCCCAGTAGCGCTGACGCGAGATGCCCCAGTCGCGCAGACGGTAGATAACCTTCTTGTCGCCGAGGCCCTTTGCCTTCAAATCGGCGGCGATTGCATCGACCGCGGCTTGATGTCCGAGCCCGTCGTACTTGCCTGAGTTGACGCAGTAGCCGCGAGATTCATCCGCGTACCACGGCTGCCACGTATTGGACGAGAAGTTCTCGCCATCGACCGCGATGACCTGCTTCACGGGCAACTCGTATTTTCTGGCAAATTCGAGGTCGCGCTCGTCGTGGCCGGGCACGCCCATGAGCGCTCCCTCGCCGTAGCTCATCATCACGTAATTGGCGACCCACACCGCGATCTTTTCACGGGTGAGGGGATGGGTGACGTAAAGGCCTGTCGGCACGCCCTTCTTTTCCATCGTCGCGAGGTCGGCCTCGATCACGGTGCCGCGCTTGCACTCTTCGATGAACGCCGCGACCTTCGCGTCCGACTGCGCCGCGTGCGCGGCGAGCGGATGCTCGGCAGCGACCGCGCAGAAGGTGACGCCCATGATGGTGTCGGCGCGCGTGGTGAAAACGTAGAGGCGGCCATCACCGATCGGCGTGCCGTCGTCTCCCACGATGTCGTGAGTGAACGCGAAGCGCACGCCCTCGCTTTTGCCGATCCAGTTGGCCTGCATGGTCTTCACCGGATCGGGCCACCCGGGCATGCGGTCGAGGTACGACAAGAGCTCTTCGGCGTAGCGCGTGATGGCGAGGTAGTACATCGGGATTTCGCGCTTCTCCACCGGCGCACCCGAACGCCAGCCCTTGCCGTCGATCACCTGCTCGTTGGCGAGCACGGTCTGGTCGACCGGGTCCCAATTCACCACGCCGCTCTTGCGATAGGCAATGCCGGCTTCCAGCATCTTGAGAAAGAACCACTGGTTCCACCGGTAATATTCGGGGGAGCAGGTCGCGAATTCGCGCGACCAGTCGATGGCCCACCCCATCGGCTGGCATTGGCGTTTCATGTAGGCGATGTTGTCGTACGTCCACTGCGCGGGCGGCACGCCGTTTCTTATCGCCGCATTTTCCGCCGGCAGGCCAAACGCATCCCACCCCATGGGCATCAGCACGTTGTACCCGTTCATGCGCAGGAACCGGTACATCATGTCGTTGATGGTGTAATTGCGTACGTGCCCCATGTGCAGCTTGCCCGAAGGATAGGGCAGCATCGACACGCAAAAGAACTTCGGCGCAGACGAAGTCTCGGACGCCTGGAATGCGGCGCGGGAGGCCCAGTGCGCCTGCGCGGCGGCCTCGATTTCAGCGGGACGATACGGCTGCATGGGCACTCATCTTTCTCCGGGGCGATTATACCGATACGGCTCACAGTGAGACCGGGGCGAGCCACGCAGCTACGCCAAGCAGCGCGAACAATCCCGCCGCGGCATAGCGGACGAGCCGCATCGGGATGCGTGCCGCCGCCGCATTGCCGAGCAGTACAACGGGTACGTCTGCGATCAGCATGCCTAAGGTCGTGCCTGCGACGACCGCGACGAGGTTCGCGAAGCGCGCCGCCAAAACCACTGTCGCGATCTGTGTCTTGTCTCCGATCTCGGCGAGAAAAAAGGCAACTGCGGTCACCATGAATGCACCCCACCGCGATTGCGGCGTCGGCTCGGAATCCATGCTGTCGGGCTTGAGCGCCCACAGCGCGACCGCGAAGAACGAGGCGACCAGTAACCAGCGAAGATACGGCGCCGGGATCATCGTTCGCACCCAGGCGCCCGCCAGACCTGCCAGCGTGTGGTTGAAAAGCGTCGCGACCAGAATACCGAGCACGATCGGCAGAGGCTTCTTGAGCCTTGCCGCGAGCACGAGCGCTAGCAGCTGGGTCTTGTCGCCGATTTCGCCCACGGCGACGACCACGGTCGATACCAGGAATGCTTCCATGTCGGTGAGTCGAACAACAGGCCGCGTACCGTGTAGCCACCGTCTGTAGCCACTGGTCGGCCGGTGATCGGTCTCGACGCTGCTAAGCGGGCCCTCGATGCGGCATGAGAGGACGGGACTGCTAAAATTCTACCGTACGCAGGGAACCTCGCCGCTAGGCGCTACCCCAAGGAGAACCTGCAGGTTCTTCCGCCCTATGCTGCGCTCAGCCCATCTGACCAGACTCTTTGTCGCCGCCACCCTGTTGGCGCTGGCGGTTGCCGCCGCTCGTGCCGCCCCGGTGCGCACCGAGCATGTCGAGGCCGAGCTCGTGTCTGAGCGCACAGCGCTCGTCCCCGGTCAGCCGCTGACGGTCGCGTTACGCCTCGCGATGCAACGCGGCTGGCACACGTATTGGCGCAATCCCGGAGACTCCGGACTGCCGACGACGCTCGCATGGAAGCTGCCACAGGGGCTAAGCGCTGGGCCGATACAGTGGCCTGTGCCGCAGGCGCTGCCCGTGGGACCGCTGATGAATTTCGGCTATGAAGGCGAAGCCTTCCTGCTTACGGAGGTGACTGCAGCCAGCGGCCTCGCCGATAGCAAATTGGTGACCCTCACCGGGCGCGCCGATTGGCTGGTCTGCAAGGAGATATGCATTCCCGAAGGCGCCGATCTCGCTCTGACGCTGCCGGTGGCCAGCGTGTCCGATGCCGATCCGCGCTGGGCGGCGCCAATCTCCAGTGCGCGCGGCGCGTTGCCGCAAGCGCTGCAAGGATTTGCTGTCAGCGCCGTCGGCGTCGGGCAGGAGCTCGTGCTCACGTTCACTCCCAGAAAAGAAGCGAGCGATCCGGGCGAAGCCTACTTCTTTCCGTATAAGGCGGGCCTGATCGAGCCGAGCGCAAAACAAACGCTGCTGCGCGACGGCGACGCATGGAAGCTCACTCTCGCGGTTGCCAATCAACGCGTAGGCGAGTTCGCGCGCGTTGCCGGAGTCATCACCAGCAGCCGCGGCTTTGCCGGACAGCGCGCAGCCACGCTCGACGTGCCGCTCGGAGGAAGCATCGTCGCCGGGACCGCGCCGCCCGCAATCGCCACGGTTCCTTTAGCGCTGCCCGCTGATACCTCAGCATCATCGCTTGGTGTCGCGTTGGCTTTCGCATTCATCGGTGGCGCGCTCCTCAACCTGATGCCTTGCGTCTTCCCGGTGCTTTCACTCAAGGTCCTTGGCTTCGCGACGCACGGCGGAGGACGCGCGACGATGCGCTTGCACGGGTTGGCATTCGCAGCCGGCGTCATCGCTTCATTCTGGCTCCTTGCGGGCGCGCTCGTTGCACTTCGGGCCGCCGGAGCGCAGCTCGGTTGGGGCTTTCAGCTGCAGTCGCCGGCGGTGATCGCAGCATTGGCGGTCCTCTTTTTCGTGATGGCATTGAACCTGTCCGGCGTGTTTGACTTTGGCCGCCTGATTCCTTCGTCGGTCGCGACGTGGGATGCGAAGCAGCCGTTCCTCAACGATGCTCTGTCGGGTGTGCTTGCTGTCGTGATCGCGTCGCCATGCTCGGCGCCTTTCATGGGGGCCGCACTGGGCTACGCGCTCGCCGCGCCGCGGGAAGTGACCTTTGCGGTGTTTACTTCACTGGGTCTCGGGATGGCGTTGCCCTATCTTGTGCTCGCATTCTTCCCGAAATGGCGAGCCCGCCTGCCGCGGCCGGGGCCGTGGATGCAGCGCTTGCGTCAGTTGCTCGCATTCCCGCTCTATGGCACGGTGCTGTGGCTTGCATGGGTTCTCGGTGCGCAGCTCGATAACGACGCGGTTTTGCGGCTGGGCGTGTCGCTGCTGCTCATTGCGCTCGCATTGTGGGCGTGGCAATCGCGAAGCGCCGGTGCCCTGCGAGGGTGGACGGTCGCAGCGCTGGCCGGGGTGGCCGCCGCCGCGGCCGTCGTCTGGCCAGTTGTTGCGGCATCGACTCCAACGGCAGCTTCGCAAAGCACATCGATCGATTCCGGCGGCTGGCAAGCGTACGCGCCGGAGCGCCTGTCAACGCTGGTTGCCCAAGGACGTCCGGTGTTCATCGATTTCACCGCCGCCTGGTGCGTCACCTGTCAAGTCAATAAGCGCCTCGTTCTCAATTCGAGCGAAACCCGCGATGCTTTCACCCGCAGCAATGTCGCTTTGCTGCGCGCCGATTGGACGCGCCGCGACCCCGCCATCGGGCAGGCGCTCGCGGCGCTCGGCAGGAATGGCGTTCCGGCCTACGTGCTCTATCGGCCGGGCCGCAAGCCTCTGCTTTTGCCTGAAGTGCTGCAGCAGAGTACGATCAACGATGCGCTGGCGACGCTCTAGCACTTAAAGCCGAGCACCGTTCGCCCGCGCTGTGGAGATGAATCATGATCTTTCGTAGCTTCGCTTTCGCGCTGGCGCTTGGCGCAGCCCAGGCGGTGGTCGCCGCAACGGCAGGCCAGAGTGCACCGAACTTCCAGCTTGTAGACACTCAGGGCAAGGCCGTCCAACTCTCCGATTTCAAGGGACGCTACGTAGTGCTGGAGTGGACGAATCCGCAATGTCCTTTCGTGCGCAATCACTACAACACCCGGAACATGCAGGCCCTGCAGCAGCGCTGGGGCGAGCGCGACGTCGTGTGGTTGTCGATCGACTCCTCGAACAAGTCGAGTGGGGAGTACATGAAGCCATCCAAGCTTGACCTATGGATGCACAGCCAAGGTGCCGCGCAAAAAGCGGTTCTGGTCGACGACGACAGCACGACCGCCCGACTCTACCAAGCGAAGACCACGCCGCACATGTTCGTCATCGACCCTCAAGGCACCATCATCTACGCGGGTGCGATCGATGATCGGCCGTCGACGAGACCCGACGATCCGCCAAATGCGCGGAACTACGTGCAGGCAGCACTCGCACAGGCGACCGACGGCAAACCGGTTGCGACTTCCAACTCCGTTCCCTACGGTTGTTCCATAAAATACTGAGGCGCATTCCCGCTCTACCGCTCGCCGTGCTCGTGACGGCGTGTGGTCAGAGCGGCGACCGGCCGCTGCAAGGGTATATCGAAGGCGAATACGTTCGCGTCGCAGCGCCGTTCGCTGGAACCCTTCAGCAGCTTGCGGTGCAACGAGGCACGCAGGTTGCCGAGGGTGCTCCGTTGTTCGTGCTCGAGCGCGAGAATGAGCTGGCATCGCGCCGTCAGGCGGAAAAGCAGTTGCAGGCCGCCGAGGCGCGACTCGCCAACTTGCAAACCGGCAAGCGACCCGTCGAAGTCGAGACTGTGGCTGAGCAACTGCGCCAGACTCAGGCGGCTCGCGATCTGTCGGCGGCCAATTTGAAGCGGCAGGAGTCGCTCGCCAAGTCGGGTTTTATCAGCGAAGCGGCCCTCGATGATGCACGCACGCGGCTGCGCAACGACACCGCGCACGTGCAGGAGCTTCAAGCCTCGGTCGCGTCGGCGAAACTACCCGGTCGGCCTGACGAGATTCGCGCCGCGCAGGCCGACGCCGCCGCGGCGCGCGATGCGCTCGCGCAGGCGGATTGGAGATTGTCGCAACGCGCCGTTGCCGCGCCGACGACCGGTCGCGTCAGCGATACGTATTTTGTCGTCGGCGACTGGGTTCCTGCGGGCGGCGTGGTGGTGAGCCTTCTGCCGCCAGCCAATGTCAAGGTCCGCTTCTACGTACCGGAGCCGCTTCTCGGTTCGATCAGGCCGGGCGAAAGCGTGCGCTTTGCGTGCGATGCGTGTGGCAATGCGCAGAATGCGACGGTCAGTTTTGTCGCCGACCGCGCCGAATTTACGCCCCCCGTGCTCTATTCCAAGGAGAACCGGGCCAAGCTTGTTTTTCTCGTCGAAGCAAAACCGGCTGCCGAAGTCGCTGCGCGCCTCAACCCCGGCCAGCCCGTCGATGTGACCTTGTCCGCGAGCCAATGAACCAGGGGGTTGCTGGCTCAGACGTCGTCATCGACGTGCGCGGGCTCAACAAGCATTTTGGCTCAAACCATGCGGTCAAGGATCTCGCGCTCACTGTGCGTCGTGGCGAGATCTTCGGTTTTCTGGGCCCGAATGGCAGCGGCAAGACCACCTCGATTCGCATGCTCTGTGGCCTGCTCACGCCCGACAGCGGAGAAGGTACGTGCCTCGGTCTGGACATTGTGCGTGACACGCGCGAGATCAAGCGCCAGGTCGGTTACATGACGCAGCGCTTTTCGTTCTGGGAAGATCTCACCATCCGCGAGAATCTACGCTTCGTCGCCCGCATGTACGGGTTGAACGATAGCGCCGGCCGAGTCGAGAGCGCCCTCGATCACCTCGGGCTCAAACAGAGTGCCGACAAGCTTGCAGGGGCATTGTCCGGCGGCTGGAAGCAGCGTCTCGCGCTCGCGGCGTGCCTGCTGCACGAGCCGCAACTCCTGCTGCTGGACGAGCCGACGGCGGGCGTCGATCCCAAGGCGCGGCGTGACTTCTGGGACGAGCTGCACGCTCTGGCCGCGCGCGGCATCACCGTTCTGGTCAGTACGCACTATATGGACGAGGCCGAGCGTTGTCACAAGCTTGGCTACATCCTCGACGGCAGGCTGCTTGCACAAGGGACTGCCAAGGAAATCGTTGCGAGCCAGAGCCTCGTCACATGGGCGGTCACCGGCGACGATCTATCAGCACTGGCGGACCGACTTAGGAAGCTCTCCACCGTCGAGCAGGTAGCTGCGTTCGGGAGCACCCTCCATGTCACTGGCGCCGACGCGGCTCGGCTTGACGCGGATCTCGCACCGCTCAAGGCCGAGCAGGGAGGACACTGGCAGCGCATCGATCCCGGGCTCGAGGACGTCTTCATTCATCTCATGCGCGCGGCGGGCGCTGAGGAAACCACAGCGGCGGCTGCATGAACGCGCGCTGGTTTTCGCTCTCGCGATGGCTGGGTATCGTTGGCAAGGAATTCATTCAGCTCAAGCGCGACCGGCTCACCTTCGGCATGATCGTCGGCATCCCCGTGATTCAGCTGGTGCTGTTCGGGTTTGCCATCAATTCCGATCCCAAGCATCTGCCCACTGCAGCGCTGATTGCAGATCGCAGCGAATTTTCTCGCAGCATCCTGGCGGGTTTGCGCAACAGCGATTATTTCGCATTCATCGGCGAGGCCGCCGACGAACAGCAAGCCGATCGCATGCTGGCCGAGGGAAAGGCGCAATTCGTCGTCTCCATCCCGGCGGATTTTTCCCAACGTCTGGTTCGAGGGGAGCGTCCTGCACTGTTACTCGAAGCCGATGCGACCGACCCGGCGGCAACCGGCAACGCGATTGCTGCCGTCAACCAGCTCGCGCAGACCGTACTGGCACATGATCTCACCGGACCGCTCGCGGCTCTGGCCGCAACTCCGGGCGCGTTTGAAGTGCGTATTCATCCACGCTACAACCCCGAAGCCGTCACCCAATACAACATCGTGCCCGGATTGATGGGAGTCATTCTGACGATGACCATGGTGATGATGACGGGGCTGGCCATCACCCGCGAGCGCGAGCGCGGTACCATGGAAAACCTGCTCGCCACGCCGGCCACCGCACTCGAAGTGATGACGGGAAAGATCGTTCCCTACGTGGTGATCGGCCTGCTGCAGATTACGATCGTTCTGACTCTCGCGTGGCTGCTGTTCACCGTTCCGATGCAAGGCAATCTGTTGACCTTGTACCTGGCGGTGCTGCTGTTCATCGCGGCCAACCTGACGCTCGGGCTCACTTTTTCGTCGCTGGCCCAGAATCAGCTGCAAGCGGTGCAGATGACATTCTTCTTTTTCCTGCCATCGATCCTGCTTTCCGGCTTCATGTTCCCGTTTCGCGGCATGCCGAACTGGGCTCAGGTGGTCGGCGAAGTGCTGCCTTTGACGCATTTTCTGCGCATCGTGCGCGGGGTGCTTCTTAAAGGCAACGGCTGGTCGGAGGTGTTTCCCGACGCGTGGCCGATTGCGCTGTTCATGCTGGCAGTGAGCGCGGTCGGCCTGCGCTTCTGGCGCAGCACGCTGGATTAACCCTATTAACACTCAATATGTCGCGCGGCCACCCGAGAGATCGAAGACCGCACCTGTGGAGAAAGAACAGTCGTCGGAGCACAGGAACGCCACCATGCGCGCAATCTCGTGCGCTTCCGCCATGCGCCCGAGAGGGATGCGGCTGACGACGTCGGCGCGCCGCTCCGGCGACATCCCGCGAACCATGGCCGTGTCGGTTGCTGCGGGCGTCACGCAGTTGACCATGATGCCGAGCGGTGCGGCTTCCTTACCCGCGGTTTTGGTGAGCGCGATGAGCCCCGCCTTCGATGCACCGTAGGCGCCTGCCAGCGGCAGGCCTTCCTTGCCCTGCACCGACGCCACATTGACGATGTGGCCGCGAAGCGGCCTTGGCTCCTGCCGTCGCATCACATCAAGCGCTGCGCGAAGACACAGATAGGAACCCACCAGATTCACCTCGAGAACGCGGCGAAAAGCGGCAGGATCCGTCTCCCACAACGGCAAAACTTCGCCCAGAATGCCTGCACTGTTGACAAAGGCATCGATGCGACCGAATGCGGCGACGTCGGCGGCGAGCGCTGATTCGATAGCGCCCTGATCGGTGACGTCTACGCGGCGCAACGCGATATCGGCGCGGAGCTCGCTGCGGGCATCATGCAGCCCTTCCTCAGTGTGATCCCACAGACTCACCAGAGCGCCAAAGTCGAGCGCACAACGGGCGATCGCTCTGCCGATCCCACCCGCGCCGCCGGTGATCAGCCTGGAGCGTCCTGAAAGGTCCTATTGGTTCATGAATGTCCACTTGGGTGAGATCTGCAAATTCTACGCCGCCGCATTGAACTCGACCGACAGCGCTCCGAGCGTTCCGAAATTCACCGTCAGCGCCTTGTTCAGCGGGACATCGATGACGCCGCAATACGAACCTGTGGTCACGATTTGTCCGGCGCGCAGACCCTCTCCTCTCGTAGCCAGAAAATTGGCAAGCCATACCAGCGGCTTCAGCGGATGGCCATCTCCGTGCCTGCCCTGCACAGGAGGTCCGACGTACAAACCCTGATTATTGATGGCGTCGGCAAGCACTTCGAGAAAGGTGAGGACGCCTGGATCGGCGTAACGCGGGCCGATCAACTCCAGCACCAGGCGCGGCTCGCCCACCGCGTCCAGAACTTCGGCTTCGGTATACGGTGAAGTGCGCTGCGGCAGATCGTGCGCCATGGCAAACGCGATTTCAGGCTCGACGCGCGCCATGCCGCCAATGGGCAGGAAGGCGCAGGGCGAGCGCTCGCAGATCGTGGGCGGGTAGATCGGCGCCACCGCAACCGGACGATCGGCCGCCGGCAGCGAACACTTCCAACCGCCGATCGGCAGGCCCAGCAACTCCGTGACGCGTTGCTGGATGGCAAGAGCAGTCTCGAAGTCAGGCGGCCGCAACGATTCCGGCAGGCGAGCGCCCGCACGCCGAGCTCGCCTTGCCGCGACCAGTAAAAGTGCGGCGCTTTCGATCGTTGCGGCGGGCATTGCGATTTCTCGGCTCGGAAGAAAAGACGATGGCGCGAAATCACGCCGCGAAGCGCGTGAGCAGCTCTCCCGCGAGTGGCGCCGAATCGTGGACGCCGGACGCGTCCGCGATGCATCGTCCGTTGACCCAGACGCCAACCACGCCGAGCGCATCGGTGGTCAAACGCGGCGCGCCTCCGGGCAGATCGAAGACGCGGCGCTTCGGACCGCGCCCAATGGTGGCGGGATCGAACAGCAGCAGGTCGGCCGCGTTGCCCTCGCGTAGCACGCCTCGGTTACGCAAGCCGAGAATGCTGGCCGGCTGAGTCGTCAGCCGTCGCACGGCCTCGCTCATCGACATGACTCCGAGATCACGGGCCCAGTGCCCAAGCAGGTGCAAGCCGAAGCCGGCGTCGTTGAAGAACGTCAGGTGTGCGCCGGCGTCGCTTAAGCTCACCAGGCTGTGCGGGTGGTTGAGCATCTTCGCGACCGCTGCCTCGTCCGAGTTGAGCAGCAATGCCGTGAAGACGGTCTTCAGATCCTCGTTCAGCGCCAGATCGAGCATGACATCGAGCGGGTCACGCTGCTGGGCAGTTGCAATGTCGCCAATGCTTCGCTGCTCATAGACTGAGTTGGCGTTGGATGCCGTTTCCACGACCTGCACCTTGCTCCACTCGCCATTGAACAGCCGAAAATGGCTGGGCGAGGCAAGCTCGGCGCGCACGGCATCGCGAAAGTCCTTGCCGGCAAGCACTGTCTTCAGCGCATCGCCATGTTGGCCCAGCGCCGGCTTCCAGCTCCGCAGTCCTTCGACCGGGTACGGCGAGAGGAGAGTGAAATCCATCGTCAGCGGACAACAGGAAACCTGACCGACCAGCTTGTGGCTGCGCGCGTTAGCCACCGAGATCGCCTCGAGCTCGTCGAATACGACTTGCGGATTGGTACTGTTGTGAAGCAGCGCTGCGATCATCACGGGCCGGCGAGAGTCCGCGGCAAGTGATTCAAGAAATGCGATCGTGGTGTGCGCGCCCTTGGTAAGCATGGTGACGCCATGGCCCGAGTCGCCCATCGCCTCGACCAGCGCACGCATCTCGCGATCGTCGGCAAGCCGCGAGGGCATCGGCAAACCGGCCTCGCCGTTGTGCGCAGGTGACGTGCTGCTTGCAAATCCCACGGCGCCTGAGCGCATTGCGTCGCGAACGATGGCCTGCATCTCACTGATCTCACCGTCGGTGGCGACGCGGCGGGATGCGTCCGCGCCCATGACGAAGGTGCGTACGCTGCTATGTCCGACGTAGGCGGCGATGTTCAACACGCAACCGTTGCGGCGGAGCTGATCCAGGTACTCGGGAAATGTTTCGAAATCCCAGGCGATCCCCTGGCGCAGCACGTCGAGCGACATGCCTTCGACCTGAGTGAGATTGCGCATGGTCAGATCACGGTGCTCGGGCTTGCAGGGCGCGATGGTGAAGCCGCAATTGCCGATGACTGCAGTGGTGACTCCCAGCGCCGGCGACGGGCGCACGTACGGGTCCCAAGTGATCTGCGCGTCGAAATGGGTGTGGCTGTCGATGATGCCGGGCATCAGCGCCAGCCCGTCTGCGGAAATTACGTGATGCGCTGTCCCGGCAATGTCGCGACCGATGTCTTGGATCATGCCATTGTCCACGACTACGTCGTTCACCGCTGGCGGATGCCCGCTGCCATCGAAGACCAGTGCATTCTTGAACAGAAGATCGCGCATCGGAATCGTGGATGGCGGGTGCTTGAGCTACAGAATGTACTGTGACAAGTTGTCGTCTCCGGCGATGTCCGCGAGGCGCTCGTCGACGTATTTGGCGTCGATCGTCATGGTCTGACCTTCGCGTTTCACCGCGTCGAAGGAAACCTCATCGAGGAGGCGTTCCATGACCGTGTACAGGCGTCGAGCTCCGATGTTCTCCTGTTTTTCGTTGACCGCGAAAGCGATCTCCGCCAGCCGCTTGATGCCATCGGGTTGAAAGTCCAGCTCGACGCGTTCGGTTGCGAGCAAAGCCTGGTACTGGCGGGTGAGGCAGGCGTCGGTGGCGGTCAGGATCTGCTCGAAATCGGCCACGGAGAGGGACGAGAGCTCGACCCGAATGGGGAAGCGCCCCTGCAGCTCGGGGATCAAGTCGGATGGCTTTGCCAGGTGAAACGCGCCGCTGGCGATGAAGAGGATGTGATCGGTCTTGATCATGCCGTACTTGGTCGCCACCGTCGTGCCCTCGACCAGCGGCAGCAGGTCGCGTTGCACTCCCTGACGCGAGACGTCCACGCCCACGGTCTCCTGTCGGCTGGCGATCTTGTCGATCTCGTCCAGAAAGACGATGCCGTTCTGCTCGACGTTGGCGAGCGCCTTGGCCTTGAGATCGTCGTCGTTGATGAGCTTGGCCGCTTCCTCGTCGATCAGTGCCTTCAGCGCATCGCTGACTTTCATGCGCTTGACCTTGCGCCGCCCGCCCGACATCTGCTGAAACATGCCTTGGATCTGGCTGGTAAGGTCCTCCATACCCGGCGGCGCGAGAATCTCCATCTGCGTCGGCGTGATCGACAGCTCCACGTCGACGTCCTTGTCGTCGAGTTTCGCTTCGCGCAGCATCTTGCGGAATTTCTGCCGCGCCGCGGTATCGGTGGGTTGCATGTCCTGGATGCTCACCTCCCGCGCCGGCGGCAGCAGCGCATCGAGCACGCGTTCCTCGGCGGCATCGGTGGCCCGGTCTTTGACTTTGCGCGTCTCGGCTTCACGGGTTTGCTTGATCGCGGTCTCGGCGAGATCACGGATGATGGTGTCGACGTCGCGGCCGACGTAGCCCACTTCGGTGAACTTGGTCGCTTCGACCTTGATGAACGGCGCGTCGGCGAGGCGGGCGAGGCGCCGCGCGATCTCGGTCTTGCCGACGCCGGTCGGCCCGATCATGAGAATGTTCTTGGGCGTGATCTCCTGGCGCAGCGGCTCGGCAACCTGCTGCCGGCGCCAGCGGTTTCTGAGCGCAATCGCTACCGCCCGTTTGGCCGCATGCTGACCGACGATGTGCTTGTTCAGCTCGTGCACGATCTCTGACGGGGTCATCATGAAGGACATGGCGGGTACTGTCGCGAGGCGGGAAAAGAAAACGGCCGCCTTTGAAAGCGGCCGTCACATTCTAACCCGTCTCGCCGGATGGGGGCTCAGTGGACCGGAATGTACAACTGGCTGACTCCGGGAAGCCGACGAGGACGGCGTAGAAATGTTAGCCGTTGGTCGCTTGGATGTAGCGCAGATCGCTCGCGCCGATCGCAGTGAGCCGATACTTGCCGTCGTACACGCGCCGACGTCTCGTTCACTGCAGCGTTCTTGTTCAGCGGCAACACTTGGTCGGAATCTATTCTTACGACGATCGCCGGCGTGTTGTTGTTGTCGAACAGGCTAAGTTAAGTGACAATGCGAGGGCTTACCCGCTAGCCGTAACGTCCTTGACAGGCTTGATCAGCTTTCCAAGCTGTTCGTTGGACCCAATAACAAATGGAGCATGCGTGGCCAAGGGGATCTATCGACCCACGATCGGTCAGCAATGAATCGACTGTATTGAACGACTTTAACTTCACAGGAGGACAGAACTTATGGGAAGAGTCACAAATCTTGTCGGCGTGTTATTGGTGTCGCTACTATGTTCCGGAGTCGTATTGGCTGCTCCCGGATGTCCGGAAATCCAGCAGTTCCTTGCGGGCAAGGCCGTGGGTGTCCTCTGCTTTCACAGCACCGACCTGAGAGCCAATAACCCATTTGGTACCACGGGCATCACACCGCTCGACAACTCGATCAAGACCTTCGCAGACGGCACGCCGCTCCCCGGGCCGACGATCCTGGGCTCCAACTTCTCCTTTACTCCTCAAACGGATCGGTCCGTGATTTCTAATGGACCGACACCGACGCTGGTTGCCGTACCTGGCATCCAGGTCGAGGGCTGGTTCGCGGATGATCCCGGGAAGGAAGCGCGGTTCCTGCTTCGCTTTCCCGATAACTGGAACGGAAAACTTGTAGTGGCCGGCGTTGCTGGCACGCGCAGCGAGTACAACGGGGACTGGGCGTGGAGCGACTATGTTCTGCCCAAGGGTTATGCCTACGCCTCCCAGAACAAGGGTGTGCTCAACGTATACTTTGTGTTGCTTGGTTCGCTAACGCCACCAGCGGGTGATCCATTAGCATGCCGGTTGAATCCAAGTTCGACTAACTGGGTTCACTACTACACGAGCGACCCGCAAAAGCCATTCACGGTGTGGACTCAATACATGCTGCTCACCGCCAGCCTCGCGCAGGAAGCCACGCGGGTCACGTACGGTCATTTCCCGCGCCGGACGTACGCGGTCGGTACGTCGAACGGCGGCTACCAGGTGAGGCGGGCGATCGAAGAGGCACCGAATCTGTTTGACGGTGGCGTGGACTGGGAAGGGACGTTCATCGACCCAAACGGACCGAACGTCCTCGTCGACTTGCCGCACGTCCTCGCGAACTTCCCTGCCTATGTAGCGTCCGGTTACGATCCCAACAGCAAAGCGGCACAGAATATTCTCGCCGCCGGGTATCCCCCGGACATCGTGAACCACACGCCAACTGGTGTCGATTCGCTTTGGGGCCGTTACAACGGATCGTTCTGGGAGGTCACGACGTGTCAGTGGCAAAAGCGGTTTGATCCTAGCTACGACACCTACGTTTCCGGTCTCGCCAACTACGACTACCTTTCGCGCCTGAACGTACCCGGCGTCTACGATAGCGTTGCGGCCGTCCAGACTACTGGAAAGATCAAGAAGCCCTTGGTCACCGTGGCGGGCACGATGGATGCGCTGTTGCCGATCAAGCGTCAGGCGCGTGCTTACGAGGCTGTGGTGAATGCCTCGCGTCAGGGTAATAACGACCAGCGCAACGCGCAATACCGGCTATACGAAGTGCAGAACGGGAATCACATCGATCCGTACGTCATTCCGTTCCCACAATTGGCGCCGATCCAGCCGCACTCGCAGAAGGCATTCGACCTCCTCGTGGACCATGTCGAGTCCAATTCTCCGCTGCCACCGAGCCAGTGCATACCCAAGGGCGGAGCAATCTCCCAGAATCCTTTGCAACCGGGGAATTGCGTCAACCTGTTTGTTCCCTGACGCGAGGGCCGCAAGTATCAAGGAGGGGTCGAGAGACTCCTCCGCTTTTTGGCTCCGCCGCCTCGCAAGACATGTCAATGTTGCATGCGGCAAAATATGAATAGTCTGCCGCAACCGTAGTTCTACTTCGCGTCGCAAGGTTGGCAACGTGCGGCGCTTCCCTTATGATCCGTCGCTCCTTCAGTGCGCGAAACTGCGCCTGCAGACTACAGATCACCCAAGGGAGAAACGATGAAAACCGCGATGTTGATGGCGCTCACCGCGATCATCGCCGCATGCGCGACGATGACCGCGCAGGGGCCGGCCGCAGTGGCTACGCTGGAAGCAACCCAAGGTAATAATACGTCGGGTTCTGTGACATTCACTCCGAAGGCCGACAAAGTCGTCGTCGTCGCAAGGGTCTCAGGACTCACGCCTGGTGCGCATGGATTCCATGTGCATGAAAAGGGCGACTGCAGTTCCGGCGACGGCATGAGCGCAGGCGGACACTTCAATCCCTTCGGCAAGCCGCATGGCGATCCTTCCAAGCCTGATCATCACGCGGGTGACATGCCGATGCTGGTTGCTGACGCATCGGGCAACGCTTCGCTCACCACGGAGTTGTCAGGCATCAGTGTCGGCAGCGGCAGTGGCGACGTCGTCGGCAAAGCCGTTATCGTGCACAAGGACGCCGACGACTACACGACGCAGCCCACCGGCAACTCGGGCGCACGCGTGGCTTGTGGCGTGATCCGCAAGAGTTGATGTACCCGCCGCGTCATGGTCTGAACGGCCGCGCCTTCCGGAGCTGCGTCGGCGCGCTGGGAATCATCGCTGGCGTGCTGGTTTCCGCCTGTACGGCGACCGGGGACACGAGTGCCGAGATCAAGGGCCTCGGGCTTTTTCCTCCCGGACCCAAGCAGGCGACCGCGAATCTGAAATCCAAGAGCAACACCAACGTCTACGGGATCATCACCTTCCGGCAAAGTGGAGGCAAGGTGGGCGTTGCCGCAAGCGTGTTCAACTTAAGTCTTGGACCGCACAGCATCTATATCCACGACAACGGCAATTGCAGTTCTCCCAATGCAGCCAGCGCAGGCCCGGTCTGGCAGATTGCTGGCGCGCCGCCCGGCGCAAAGCGCGCCGGTGACCTGCCCGAACTATGGACTGGAAGCGAGGGCAACGCCGCCATGCAGGCCACTCTTACCGGTCTCACGGTCGGCGATGGAAAGCCGACGGACATCGTTGGCCGTGCAGTGGTCGTACACAACACGGTCGTTCGTGATCCGAAGCCCGAATTCGGAGGAGTTCCGAACGGCTGGGTCGCCTGTGGCGTGATCACTCAGGGTTGAGCGGGTCCCATGGCTATGCTCTCGGACCGCAAGATCCTGATCACAGGACTGCTTTCCAACCGCTCGATTGCGTATGGCATTGCGCGCGCGTGTCGGCGCGAAGGGGCGACGCTGGCGTTCACCTACGTCAACGACGATCTCAAGGACAGGGTCGTCAAACTCGCCGCCGAATTCGGCAGCACACCGGTGCTGCAGTGTGATGTCACACAAGACGACCAGATCGCAGCGTTGTTCCAAGGGCTTGGCAGCGAATGGGGCGCAGTCGACGGAATCGTGCACGCCATTGCCTTTGCACCGCGTGAGGCGCTTTCCGGCGACTTTCTGAGCGGCCTTTCACGTGAAGGATTCGCGTTGGCGCACGACGTCAGCGCGTACAGCTTCGCAGCGCTCGCCAAGGCTGCACGGCCTTTGATGCAGGACCGCCATGCTGCGCTGTTGACACTCACCTATCTCGGCGCAATCCGGGCGATTCCCAACTACAACGTGATGGGTCTGGCCAAGGCGAGTCTGGAAGCGACCGTGCGTTATCTTGCGCAGTCCCTCGGTCCCGAGGGGATCCGGGTCAATGCCATCTCGGCTGGACCCATCAAGACTCTCGCTGCGGCCGGAATCAGCGGATTCTCCAAGATTCTTCACTTCGTCGAGAAAACGGCACCGCTTCGCCGCAATGTGACCGCAGATGAAGTCGGCAACGTCGCGGCTTTCCTGTTGTCCGACCTGGCCAGCGCGGTGACTGGAGAGATCACTTACGTTGATTGTGGCTTCTCGATTGTTGCCGCCGGGATGACCGAGGACTGACTCCGGTCCGACCACACACATCGCCGGGCGAGGGGTTTGGTTGGCGCCGAGGAACGACCGATGAAAGCCCGCTACGACGCCGTGATCGTTGGCGGCGGCCACAATGGCCTGGTCTGCGCATGCTACCTCGCCGCGGCAGGCATGTCGGTTGGGGTATTCGAGCGTCGGCACGTGCTGGGGGGCGCCGCGGTCACCGAAGAGTTCCACCCGGGATTTCGCAACTCCACCGCGAGCTACACCGTCAGTCTGCTCAACCCGAAAGTCATTCGCGATCTGCATCTGGCCGAGCACGGGCTTCGCATCGTCGAGCGTCCCGTCGCAAATTTTCTTCCGCTGCCCGATGGCGGTCATCTCATTGTTGGAGGCGGCATCGCCGCGACGCAAACGCAAGTGGCGCGCTTTTCTCGCAAGGATGCAGAAGCGCTTCCTGCCTACTACGCCATGCTCGAGCGAATTGCGAGCGCCATGCGCGGACTGCTGCTGGAAACGCCGCCCAATGTAGGTGGCGGCATTCACGAAATGCTCCAGGCATGGAAGATCGGGGGGCGGCTCAAGCGACTCACGCTCTGCGAGCGGCGAGACCTGCTCGATCTGTTCACCAAAAGCGCCGGCGACATACTCGATCGCTGGTTCGACTCCGATCCTGTCAAGGCGGCGTTCGGGTTCGATTCCATCGTCGGCAATTTTGCGAGCCCCTACACTCCCGGATCTGCATACGTGCTCCTGCATCACATGATCGGGGAAGTGAACGGCAAGCGTGGGCAGTGGGGTCACGCGATGGGCGGCATGGGCTCGATCACCGCGGCGATGGCGGCCGAAGCCCGAGTCCGAGGCGTCGAGTTGTTCAGTGACGCAGCCGTAACGCGGGTGCTGGTGCGCGACGGGCGCGCCACGGGCGTCGCATTGGCGAACGGCCGCGAAGTCTTAGCGGGCCGGGTGATCGGCAACGTCAATCCCAAGCTCCTTTATCTGCAGTTGGTCGATCGTGCAGCGCTCGACTCCGATTTTATCGAGCGCATCGAAGGCTATCGTTGTGTTTCCGGCACATTTCGAATGAACGTTGCGCTCGACACGCTTCCCAGCTTTTCCTGTCTGCCGCAAGAGGGGCCGCATCTGAAGTCCGGGATCATCATCGGGCCGTCGCTCGCATACATGGAACGCGCGTATTTCGACGCGCGCGTCAGTGGTTGGTCACGGGAACCCATTGTCGAGCTGCTGATTCCGTCGACGGTAGACGCTTCGCTCGCTCCTGCCGGCAAGCATGTTGCGAGTCTGTTCTGCCAGCACGCGAATCCTCATCTGCCCGCTAACCAATCGTGGGACCAGGTGAGCGAGAAAGTCGCGGATCTGATGATCGCCACGGTCGTGCGATTTGCGCCGGATTTTGCGTCCAGCATCGTCGCGCGCAAGACACTCTCACCGCTCGATCTGGAGCGCGAATTCGGTCTTTCCGGCGGTGACATCTTCCACGGCGCGCTGTCGCTCGATCAGCTTTTTTCGGCGCGACCGGTGCTGGGCCACGGCAACTATCGCGGTCCGATCGACGGGCTCTATATGTGCGGCGCGGGCACGCATCCCGGCGGCGGTGTCACCGGCGCGCCCGGGCACAATGCTGCGCGAGAGATCCTGCGCGATGCGCGGCGATGGGGTCAGAGTCGAATTTCGCGAAGAAGCCCGTGACTTGATGCAACGTCAGCGGAAATTCGACTCTGACCCCGAATAAGTCGAAGCCAGCCGATAAGCCGGGTTCTGTTGCAGGAAACGCGCAAAGCGCGCGCCCTGTGGCCGTCATTCATCTAGGCGCTGCGTTGCCGCAGCGCTCGAGCCACCTACCCGCGGACTCGGCGAGCAGCGTCATCGTCCGCTTACTTGGTGTTGCTCCGGATGGAGGTTGCCGCGTTTCACCCGCGCCCGCTTCAGTGTTAACTAAGCGGGAGCGACTCGTCTCTGTGGCCCTGTTCCTCGCCTTCATCGCCGCTCGCGCGGACGACTTAATGGCGTCTGGGCGTTACCCAGCATCCCGCTCTGCGGAGCCCGGACTTTCCTCTCCCCGACCCGGATCTTTCCTTCGGACGGGCAGCGACGGTCTGGCTGACTTCGAAGGTGTATTTTACACTGCGCCGCTCGCTCGCGACACGCGCCAACTCAGCGTCTCGCCCGCCTTGAGCGGCACCACGGAATGCTCTCCGAATGCGTACGCTTCGGGAACGGTCCATGACTCTCGGCGAAGCGTAATAGCGTCGGAGTTGCGCGGAAGGCCGTAGAAATCGGCGCCATGGAAGCTCGCGAATGCCTCGAGACGCGCCAGCGCACCGGCCGCTTCAAAGGCCTCCGCATAGAGCTCCATTGCTGCGTGCGCGGAATAGCATCCCGCGCAGCCGCATGCGTTCTCTTTCAGATGGCGGGCGTGCGGTGCCGAATCCGTACCGAGAAAATATTTCGCGCTGCCACCGGTCGCCGCTTCGATGAGCGCCGCTCGGTGCGTATCGCGCTTCAGCACCGGCAGGCAATAAAGATGCGGTCGAAGTCCTCCGGCGAACAGCGCATTGCGCGACCAGCTGAGATGCTGGGGCGTGATCGTGGCTGCGACATTGGAGGGCGCTGCGGCGACGAATTGCACCGCCTCGCGGGTCGTGATGTGTTCGAGGACAATTTTCAAACCGGGGAAATCGCGCACGATGTTCGCCAGAACACGCTCGACGAACAATCGCTCGCGATCGAAGACGTCGACGTCCGGATCGGTAAGTTCTCCGTGCACGAGCAGCGGCAGTCCTTGTTTCTCCATCGTTGCCAGCGTGGGCCACGCGCGCGCAGGATCGGTGATGCCCGATTCAGAGTGGGTCGTTGCTCCCGCAGGGTAGTACTTGACGCCGATGATGAAACCCGATGCCCTTGCACGAGCGATTTCATCGGCCGTCGTGTTGTCGGTGAGGTAGAGCGTCATCAAAGGCGCGAAGCGCGATTTCGGCGGCAGCGCGGCGGCGATCCGCTCGCGATACGCAGACGCCGCAGCAACAGTCGTGACGGGCGGAGTGAGATTGGGCATGACGACCGCTCGACTGAACACCTTGGCGGTCGCGCCGACCACCGAACGCATGAGGTCACCGTCGCGCAGATGTACGTGCCAGTCGTCGGGGCGAGTGATTGTCAGCGTGGGTGCAGTCATTGGACGCGCATGCTTTTTGTGTGATTATAGGGCCCCTGCGACGGCTGACCGTCCGGCGCTGGCTTGCATCGGGCAGTTCGAGATATAATTCCCGATTTCTTAATGCTTGAAGGTGGGGAAGGCGGCAGCGTGGCAACCAAGAGCGCAGTGAAGAGAGTCAAAGAACTGACCGACCAGGACTTGATGAAAGCGCCTGAGCGCGATTACATGAACGAAGCTCAGCTCGCTTTCTTCAAGCAGCGCCTGCTCGAGCTGCGATCGCAGCTGCTCAACAACGCCGACGATACCGGGCAGCACCTGCGCGAGAATGAAGTCACCACCGATCCATCCGATCGGGCGACTCTGGAAGAGGAGTACACGCTCGAGCTTCGCACCCGCGACCGCGAGCGCAAGCTCCTCAAGAAGATCGAGAAATCACTGCGGATGATCGACGACGGGACCTACGGCTACTGCGAAGAAACGGGCGAGCCGATCGGAGTTCCGCGGCTTCTTGCTCGGCCGACAGCCACTTTGTCTCTGGAAGCTCAAGAGCGACGCGAACGGGTTCAGAAGCTCTACGGCGACTGACCTCGACGGTCCTCGCCACCAACATAAACGGCCCGGGCGAACCGGGCCGTTTTGCATTTCTTACAAAGTGATGCGTCAGAGCCCGAAGATCCCCCGATGCGACCACCCCGCAGCCATGAAGAACAACATCGGTATCGAAAGCATCGTATTGGTCCGCGAGGCGAGAAACGCAAGACGGCGCGCCTTGTTCTTTTCCTCGTCGGTGGCCGGTTTCATGCCGAGAATCTTTTGCTGATTAGGCCAGATCAGCGCCCAGACATTGATCAGCATGATCGTTCCCAGCCAGGCGCCGATCCCGATTCCCGCCATTCCTCGCCTCAACAGAAACGCATCGACGAACTTGTCGCCGAGCAGTGCGGCGCCGGCAAGCCAGGTAACGACAGCAGCCCAGCGAAAGAAAAAAAGCGCCCGCGGGGCGACGTGCTTGCTGATGCCGGCAGCGGTGCCGTCAGCCGTCGCCGCTTTCATGGCGGCGACCTGCACAAAATTAAAGTAATACAAGAGGCCGATCCACATGACGCCGGCCATGAAATGGATCCAACGGGCGAATGCGGGGACGTAATCCATGTTCATGCTCCGGCCGAGGCGAGAATGGTTTTGACGACGAAGTACAGTATCGCCGTAAGGATCACACCGGAAATAACAGTTCCCCAAAGCGAATCAAGCGGATTTTTCATTGTCGTCCTCCTTTGGGCGATGACCACCAGAGGTTGCGGAGCCGAGGCGTTCGCTGAAACTTCGGCTCTTCGAAACTGTCGTGGTCATTGTAGCAAGCATGGGCGAATCAGGGAAACCTTGATCCGTGGTTGCCAATGCTCGGCCGAGGGAGGCCGGTCCTGCGAAGAGGCGCCGCGTGCAGTGGTGCAATTTGCCACGCCGATCCCATGCTCTTCTTACGAACCGCTGAGGACAACTTCATGGCCCGACCATTTCAGC
Source organism: Betaproteobacteria bacterium (assembly GCA_005882995.1). Lineage (GTDB taxonomy): Bacteria > Pseudomonadota > Gammaproteobacteria > Burkholderiales > Casimicrobiaceae > PALSA-1003. Next base: position 30,812 of record VBCY01000208.1, on the reverse strand, counting down.
TCCCCCCGCTTCCCTATGCCGACAACGCGCTCGCCCCCGTCATATCGGCGCAAACCATCGCGACCCACTACGGCAAGCATCACAAGACCTATGTCGAGACCCTCAACAAACTCGTCGCCGGCACCGAGTTCGAGGGGCAAGCTCTCGAAGCGGTGATTCGCGGTACGGCGAGCAAAACCGATCAGACGAGTCTATTCAACAATGCAGCACAGACATGGAACCATACGTTCTACTGGAAATGCATGAAGGCGGGAGGCGGAGGCAAGCCTCCCCGCGCGTTCGCCGAGCGCATTGACGGCGCGTTCGGCGGCTTCGACAAGTTTCGTGCGGAGTGGATCAACACCGCCATTGAGCAGTTCGGAAGCGGCTGGGCATGGCTGGTCGCGGACGGCGACTCCCTGGCGATCGCTCGTACTGGAAACGCTGCTGTGCCATTCACCATGGGCTTGACGCCGCTGCTCACTATCGATGTCTGGGAGCACGCCTACTATCTTGACTATCAGAACCGGCGGACCGACTACGTACGCGCGGTCATCGACAAGCTGATCAACTGGGATTTCGCGGCGAGCAACTTCGAGCACGCCGCCGCCGATCACAATTTCGTTCCGGTCATGTCGGCGTAAGGGGCTCGCCCGGCATCGCGTCCGCGGCGTGCGCGACTGACGCGTCGACTTGTTGGGCGCTGGGGGAAGGCCCATAATGCTCGCTCTCATGCGCCCTGACGCAGGAAAGCGCGATGGCGTTTAATCTTTTCCCGAAGCCGCCAGCCAAGGTCAAGCCCGCCGAGGGCAAGGCCCGGCCGGAGCTCTCGCCGCGGCACGACGCGCGCGCGCCCGCTTCGCAGGCACCGACGTCAGCGCGTGAAATCGCGGCCGCGGTGAAGAACCGCTCGTTAGCTCCGGTTGCTCCCCCGAGCGTCACTCCGGCCACTGACGCCCGCGAGCGAGACATCACGCTGACTGGCCCGCACAGCATGATGGGATGGACGATCGGATTGCAGCAAAGCATTCTTGTCGCCGAAGCGAATCCGGATCTCTGCACTGTGCTGGAGAACGCTGCACTGCTTCATGGTGGCGGGCAGACGCAGGCCGCGCGTGAAATTCTCGAGCATGGCATCGCCAATGATGATCAGGCAAAGGCTTCAGCACTCGCTTGGCTCTCCTTGTTCGATCTGCTTCAGCGCGAAGGCGACCACGTCTCATTCGACCGGCTCGCCTTGCAGTACGTGGTCGCGTTCGAGCGCTCGCCTCCTGCGTGGGAAGAGGGCGGGACGCGGTCGCGTCCCGGTGCGCGGCCGGTCACTGGCGGTTACGTCGGGTTTACCGGCAAATTGAGCGCAGCACATGCTCCGCAGATTTCCAATCTCATGGCAGCGGCTCAGAAGCAGCCCCAGCTGAGGCTCGACCTCGGTTCGCTCAGCGGAGCAGACGACCCGGGGGCGAAGCTCCTCGCCGAAGCGCTCGCGAAGCTGCGCAAGCGAGATTATCCTCTCGTGCTGCAGCATCCGGAAAAGCTCCGCCGCGCGCTGGATCAATCAGTCACCAAAGGGAAGATCGCGGGCGAAGGCTACTGGACCCTGCTGCTCGAGCTGCTGCAATGGCAGCACGATCAAAAGGCCTTCGACGATCGCGCCATCGAATTCGCCATCGCCTTCGAGGTGTCGCCTCCTTCCTGGGAGCCGCCTACCAACATGGAGCTGTCAGCGCAGCCCGTCGATGAAGCGCCGGCAGTGAGTGCTTCCGAGGACTCCGAGATGCTTGTCTGGAGCGGAACGCTCACCGGCTCGTCGGATCCACAGCTCGCCAAACTCGCATTGTTTCGTGAAGGCCGTCATGTCGTAGCGATAAACATGAGCGCCGTCGAGCGTATCGACTTTGTGTGTGCCGGCGCACTGCTCAACTCGATCTCGAACACGGAGTCGCAGCGCAAGACGGTACAGATTATGGGAGCCTCTCCCATTATCCGCGCGCTGCTGCTTCTCATCGGAATATCGCCGAGACACTTCATCAAGAAGGCACAGTAGGACGTTGCGTGGTCGCCGACGTTGGCGCATCGGCTCTGAAAAAAAACGGCGCACCATCCATGGAAGCTTTTCACGGCACCACCATTCTCTCCGTTCGGCGCGGAGCGAGCGTCGCACTCGGCGGAGACGGTCAGGTCACCCTTGGCAACGTCGTTGTCAAGGCGACCGCGCGCAAAGTTCGTCGCCTGTACGGCGACAAGGTCCTCGCGGGGTTTGCGGGCGCCACCGCGGACGCTTTCACCCTGTTCGAGCGCTTCGAAGCCAAGCTCGAAAAGCACCAGGGGCAGTTGCAGCGCTCCGCAGTGGAGCTCGCCAAGGACTGGCGCTCGGATCGCATCTTGCGCAGGCTGGAAGCCATGCTTGCCGTTGCCGACGCAGCATCGTCCCTGGTCATTTCGGGTAACGGCGACGTGCTCGAGCCCGAGTACGGCATCGTTGCGATCGGCTCGGGCGGCGCGTACGCGCAGGCAGCGGCGCGCGCTTTACTGGAACACACCGAGCTGAGTGCGACCGATATCGTCAAACAGTCGCTGACGATTGCTGGAGATATCTGCATCTACACCAACCAGCACCACGTCATCGAGACTCTGGGATGACCAGCGACCATGACGTGACGATCGTCGGAGCAGGGCCAGTCGGGCTCGCGCTTGCCGTTTCACTGGCGCGCGCCGATCTCGCGGTTGCGATCGTGGATCGCAATGCAATCAGCGCCGGCGACTTCGGTTCGGAGACGTCGTCGGACACCCGAGTCTATGCGGTGAGTCCCGGAAGCGCCGAATTCCTCCGGTCACTCGGCGTCTGGCAAAGATTGCCGCGCGAACGCATCGAAGCGATCGAGGCGATGGAAATCTTCGGCGACGCGCAAGGTCGGCTCAGCTTTTCCGCATACGAGTTAGGCGAGAGGGCGCTCGCCTGGATCGTGGAGAATCGCGAGCTCAATGCCGCATTGGTCGCGGCGATCCATACCGAGCCGCGCATCGAAGTGGTTGCGCCCAATGCGCCGCTGGCGATCTCCTGGAACGCCGACGAGGCGGAGTTGCGGCTTGCCGACGGACGGGCGCTGAAGTCGCGTCTGATCGTGGGCGCGGATGGCGTCTACTCGTGGGTGCGAGCGCAAGCCGGTATGACGCAGGAACCGCGTCCTTATGGTCAGTGCGCCGTGGTAGCGAATTTCGCCATCGAACATGCTCACCGTGGCCGCGCGTTCCAGTGGTTTTATGACGACGATGGAGTGCTGGCCTGGCTTCCGTTGCCGGGTAAGAACATGTCGATGGTATGGTCGGCGCCGGAAGCGCTCGCCGCCGAGCTGCTCGTCGCCCAACCGGCAAAGCTTGCAGAGCGCGTCGAGTTGAACGGAGGAGCTGCGTTAGGCAAACTCGAGCCGACGACGCCAGCGACTTCTTTCCCACTGGTGTTCCTGCGTCTTCCCACAGTGATCGCTCATCGTCTGGCATTGGTCGGCGACGCAGCGCACGGCGTGCATCCGCTTGCCGGTCAGGGAATGAATCTGGGATTCGGAGATGCAGCTGCCCTCGCTGCAACGCTTCGCGGGCGTGGCGCGATCACAGACCCGGGGGCGCCGATTCTGCTGCAGAGTTACGTCCGCCGGCGAGCCGCTGCGGTCCTCGCCATGCAGGCCGCGACGGATGGGCTGGCGCGCCTTTTCAGACTATCCGGTCCCTGGATGCGCGCGTTGCGTAACCGTGGTATGAGCACGGTCGATGCTTTGCGGCCGCTGAAGAAGCTGCTGGCACAACCTGCGCTGCGGTAAACTGTCGGATTCGATTTGTTTCTGGAGAACCCATGCAAGTAGCCCGTGTTTTAGCCATGCTCCTTGGTGCGTCTGTCGCACTGATGCCGCTCGCGTATGCTCAGGACGCCGCCAAGCCTGATGCCAAGAGCGACGCAAAAAGCGACGCGAAGAGCGATCCAGCCGCTCGCGATATCGCTTCGATCAAGAAGTTGCTCGAGACAAAATTTCCCGGCGCACCGATCGCGAATGTGTCGAAATCGCCCTATTTCGGCTTGTACGAGGCGCAGCTCGAGGATCGGATGATCTACACCGACGCCGCGGTCAACTACGTCATTGTCGGGTCGGTGTACGACACGGCCACCCGAACCAATCTGACGGAGCAGCGGCTGCGACAGCTCAACCGTGTGGCGTGGGATTCATTGCCGTTGGATCTCGCGATCAAGAAAGTCAAGGGGGACGGCAGCCGCAAACTCGCCGTGTTCGCCGACGCCGATTGCCCATTTTGCAAGCGGTTGGAGACGGAGCTCAAAAGCGTCGATAACGTGACGATCTACACGTTCCTGTTTCCGATCGATTCGTTGCATCCTGAATCGGCCAAGAAATCGGCGCAGATCTGGTGCGCGGCGGATCGGGTCAAGGCATGGGATGACTGGTTCGATACGGGGAAGCTTCCGCAGAATAAGGGCGACTGTCCGACACCCATTGCACAGACCGCGAAGCTGGGCGAAAAGTATCGCGTCAATGCGACGCCCACGCTTATTTTCGCCGACGGGTCCGTGACTCCCGGAGCGCTCCCCTTGGCGCAACTCGAGTCGGAGATGAAGCGCGCCGACGCCGAGCTCAAGAAGACGGCGTCGACGCAGAAGTAGAGACCGCTTGGACGACGACGGGAGCTGACATGGCGATTCTCGACTTCATCAAAAAACAGTTCATCGACATCATCGAATGGACCGATGATTCGCGCGACACGCTTTCGTACCGCTTTCCGGACGAAGACAAGGAAATCAAGCGCGGCGCCCAGCTCATCGTCCGCGAGTCGCAGTTCGCGCAGTTCGTCTACCTTGGCCAGTTCGGCGACACCTTCGGTGCGGGTAAGTACGAGCTCACTACCGATAACATTCCGATACTCACCGATCTCAAGGGCTGGAAATACGGTCTGGAGTCTCCCTTCAAGGCCGACGTCTATTATGTCGTCACGCGACTGTTCACCGGCAACAAATGGGGCACTGCGAACCCGGTGATGATGCGCGACCAGGATTTCGGCGTTGTTCGCCTGCGGGCGTTCGGCATCTACGACTTCCGAATCGTCGATCCCAGACTTTTCTTGAGAGAAGTGGCAGGCACCGATGATCACTTCCGGCTGGACGAATTCAACGACACCATGCGCTCGCGTATCGTCAGCGTTTTCTCGGAGGCGCTGGCTCAGTCGAAAATACCTGCGCTCGACGTCGCTGCACGGTACGCCGAGCTCGGGCAGGCGTTGTTGCCGTTGATCAACCCGCAGACCACATCGAAGTACGGGCTCGAAGTCACAAGTTTCGTGGTCGAAAATGTCTCGGTGCCTTCCGAAGTCGAACAGGCGATCGACAAGCGTTCCAGCATGGCCGCCGTGGGCAATCTCAACGATTACGTGAAATTCCAGATGGCGCAGGGCCTCGAAAAGGGCGATGGCGGAGCGGGTGGCATGGCGGCGCAGATGGCCGTCGGCATGGCGATGGCCCAGCAAATGGTGAATCAGCCGGGTGGTGTCCTGGGCAGTCAATCAACGCCGGGCATCGGTGTCAGTGCGCCCGGCATGCCGGCACCCGAGCTGCTCACGCCGGCCCAGGTCGCACAGCTGCTGAATGTCGCCGAATCCGACGTCGTTGCGAGTCTGGAGAAGGGCGACTTGAAGGGCAAGCAAATCGGCACGCAATGGCGCGTGCCGAAGGCAGCGGTCGACCAGTTCCTTCACACCTGAAGTCAATGAAGGTCGCGTTCGCAAGCACATGGCTCGCGCTCGCCCTCACGTGTATTGGACTGCTCGGAGCCAACGTCGCTTACTCACAGGATCCTCGCGCAAGCGCTGCGCAAAAGGCGGCGCGAGACTTTCTGGTAATGACCGACCGCAACGACGCCAAGGCGAGCTGGCATGCCGCAGGCAAGCAATTCCAGAATGCAATCACGCCGGAGCGCTGGGCGGAGTCGCTCAACGACGTGCGTCCGCCGCTCGGCGGGCTGGTCGACCGTACGTTGCTCTCCACGCAATTCACCCATAATTTCCCGGGTGCCGCGGCGGAAGGAGACTACGCCTTGCTGGTATTTCGCACGAGTTTCGCCAAACGGACCGATGGACGCGAAACCGTCACGCTAGAGCGCGAGCCGGACGGCGCGTGGAAAGTCATCGGTTATTTCATCCGCTGATCGATCAAGTCCTATGGACGAAACGATCGCGCAGCAGAAGTTCGCGTGTCCCGCCTGCGGTGCCGAGGCCGTATGGAATCCATCGAAGCAGGCGCTGATATGCCCGTTCTGCGGCACGACATCTCCCGCCAAGCTGGACGCCGATACCGGCAAGGTGATCGAACACGACCTAGTTGCCGCGCTGCGCGGTATCGGCGACGACAAGCGTGGCTGGCAGGCAGAGAAGCGCTATGTCAAATGTCAAAGCTGCCAGGCGATTTCGGTTCTCGATCCGCAACGCCAGGCGCAGCGATGCGAGTTTTGCGGCTCTGCTCAACTGGTGCCCTACGAGCAGGCGAAGGATGCCTTCCGGCCGGAGAGCGTTTTGCCGTTCAAGGTGAGCGAAGATCGCGCTCGCGACGGGATCCGAAGCTGGTATCGAAGACTGTGGCTCGCGCCCAACGCACTCAAGCGACGCGCGCTCACCGACACAGTCAAGGGCATCTATCTGCCGTACTGGACTTTCGATGCCCACATCGATGCCGAATGGAGCGCCGAAGCGGGGCATTACTACTACACCACCGAGACGTATAGCGACGGCGGCGGCCGCACGCAGACGCGACAGGTTCAGCACGTACGCTGGGAGCCTGCGACCGGAAGGATCCAGCATTTTTTCGACGATGAGCTCGTATGCGCGTCCGTCGGAGTACGCGGAGGCGTTCTGCGTGGCATCGAACCGTTTCCGACCAAGGAACTCGTGCCCTACGACCCCGGATATGTCGCCGGCTGGGTCGTCGAGCGTTATCAGATCGACCTCGTTTCCGCGGCGAAGGCCTCACGCGACGCCATGGAAGCGCAGCTGCGTCAGATGTGCGTCGCGCAGATACCAGGCGACACTTATCGTAACCTCGACGTTCGCGCGAACTACTCGGGTCAGACCTTCAAGCACATTCTCGCCCCGGTGTGGCTGTTGAGCTACAGCTACAGTGCAAAGACATTCCAGGCGGTGATGAACGGGGTCACCGGCGCCATTCAGGGCGAATACCCGAAGAGCTGGATCAAGATAACGCTGCTCGTCGTCGCGATCCTGATCGCCGTGATTCTCGCATTCTCGCTGGGCAGTCACCGTTGAGCGCGACCAACGTGCGGCGCGCCGCGCACTTGAGGCATCCATGAAGAACGCAATCGTGACCGGTGTTTCTCGCGGGCTTGGCGAAGCGCTTGCGGCGGCACTGCTGGAGCGGGGGCTCACAGTGACCGGCGTCGGCCGGCGCAGCAGCGCGAGACTCGCTTCAGAGCGTTACCGTTTCGTGTCCTGTGATCTCGCGGATGCGGGGGCTATCGAAGCAGCGCTCATCCCGACGCTGGATGCGATTGCCGGCTTGCGCTCCGAATACGTATGCCTTGTCAACAACGCTGCGACCGCCGAGCCGGTAGGCGTAATCGGGTCCATGGCAAGCGACGCGATAGTGGCTTCGCTCACAGCCAATCTGATCGCTCCCTTGCTGCTTGCCAATCTCTTTTGCCGCGTTTTCCGCGATACCGCGCAGGAGCGCAGGATCATCAACGTGTCCTCCGGTGCGGCTCAATCGGCGCTGCCCGGCGGCGGCGCTTACTCGATTGGCAAAGCGGGGCTCGAAATGCTTACCATGCAACTCGTGGCTGAGCACGGTGCGTCGACATTGAAAGCGATCTCGGTGCGGCCCGGCATCATCGACACCGGGATGCAGCAATTCATGCGCAGCCAATCGCCCAAGGCGCTGCCCAGCCTTGCGATGTTCCAGGATTTTCACGCTTCCGGACAACTCGTTGCGCCGAATGTTGTCGCCGCTAAAATCGCCGACAAGCTCGTCCTGGGCGAAATCGAGCAGGGAAGAACGTACCTCTACAAAGACCTGTAGGTTTTTATCCTTCGCGCGCTCATCGGCGGGGCGCGACCGGCTGCACGCGATACGCAAGATGACTGCCCTGCGGGCCCGCCTCCCACATCAGGCAATAGCCTTGCGTGCGATCGGCCGCGAATGTGCCAGATTCATCGACTGTCGACGCGATGTCGATCGGAAGAATCACCGCATTGCCTTCGTGAAAATGAATGTTAAACGCCACTGGCGGCTGTGCGGTGAACTGGTACGCGATACGCTCCCCGGTTGCGAGCGCCATGCATTCTTCGTGCACCGCGAAGGGCACGAGGTCCATACCGGAAACGACTCTCGGAGCTTGCAGTCGCTCGATTTCGGTGGCGCATGCGTAAAGGGCGAGCGCTGGCAGAAGCGCGCGTGCAGGCGTCATGGCATAGCGCGCTCTCTAAAGGGGTTTAAGGAGGCGTCGCCGCCGCCTCGTTCGCCAGTCTTCGACCAGCATCGCCCAGCGCTCGTGATCGCGCCAGCGACCGCCGATCTTGAGATAACGGCGCGAGAAACCTTCGCGCACGAATCCTCCTCCGCGCACCAGCGCGATGGAACGCCGGTTCGAAGGCTGGATGTTGCATTCGACACGGTGCAGCCGCAATCGGACGAAGGCGTAGCGCAGCATGAGTTGCAGACCCTCGCGCATGTAGCCGCGGCGTGCGTGCGGCGCGAGCGCGTAGTAACCCATGTACCCGCTCTGCATGATGCCGCGAAAGATCTGCGAGAGGTCGAATACCCCTGCGATCGCGTCGTCCTCGCGCCGACACACGAGCAGTGTTTCGAATGCGGGATCCCTGCATCGCGCCAGCATCGCAAGATAGCCTTGGGGTGTTGCAGGGGGTTTCGTCCACGGCCGGTGAATTGCACGGCTCGCGCGCACCGCCGCGCAAAAGCGCTTGGCGTCGTTGGCTGCGGGCCGCCGCAAATATACAGCGGAGCCTGCGACGAGCGCTGACTTGGGCGCTGGCATAATCCAGATTTTAACAAGGCGTCAACATGATCTGCTTTGCCGATCCGCGAGACCGCGGGTCGGCGTATCCGCCGCAACTCACCAAGAAACGGGAAACAGACCGCAATGAGCAGATGGGTGGAAGGCAGGATCGTCGGCAACTATCAATGGACTGATCGACTCGTTTCCCTCCAAGTGGCTGCTCCGGAGGTGACTTTCGTCGCAGGACAGTTCGCGCGGCTTGCTCTGCCCGCGCCTGCGGGATCGAAGGAAGCGATGCTTGGGCGTCCCTATTCGTTTGTCAATCCGCCACAAGATGGGCCGCATGAGTTTTACTTCAACGTCCTGCCTGAAGGGCCTCTCAGTCCGCGCCTCGCGCGACTTCGATTGGGGGAGCCGGTGTGGCTGCTCGATCGCGCCAACGGATTTTTCACCGTTGCCGAGTTGCCTGCGGCCGATGCGCTATGGTGCCTTGCGACCGGTACCGGCCTCGGTCCGTTCCTATCCATGTTGCGCACCGTCGACCCTTGGGAAAAATTCGAGCGCGTCGTGCTGGTGCACGCAGTGCGCTACTCAGAAGACCTTTCCTACGCAGAAGTGATGGCGAATCTCGCAGCAGCGCACCACGGACGTTTCACTTTTGTCCCGTTTGTGAGCCGGCAAGCGCGTCGCGGCGCTCTTCCCGGGCGCATTCCCGCGGCGATCGTCGATGGCCGTCTCGAAGCGTGGACCGGCGTGCCACTGACCGCGGCCAACGCGCATGCGATGCTCTGCGGCAACCCCGAGATGGTGCGCGACACGCAAGCAGTACTCGAAAGTCGTGGCATGCACCGCCATCGGCGGCGCGAGCCCGGACACTTCACGCTGGAAACGTACTGGTAGCGACGCGAGCAGCGAAGCAGGGGCCCCGCGCGTAGCGTGGGGATGCGAGCGCCCGCGAGTCGGCGCGGCGGCCGACACTCGACAGCATCTTGCGCGCGATCGTCCAAGGAGGCCGCGACGCGAGCCCGCAAGGTGCCGGTGGAGACTCCTCTCAGCCCTTAACCTCCAGCAGCTCGACCTCGAAGATCAGCGTTGCGTCAGGCGGTATCACGCCACCGGCACCGCGGCTTCCATAAGCCATGTCGGACGGGATGATCAGCGTGCGTTGCCCCCCGACCTTCATGCCTGCCACGCCTTCGTCCCAGCCGCGAATCACGCGACTGCCTCCGAGTGGAAAGCTAAACGGGGTCGAGCGATCACGCGATGAATCGAACTTGGCGCCTTTGTGATCCTGAGCGTTCACGTCGTAGAGCCATCCCGTGTAGTGGACAACGACGGTCTGTCCTTTCGTTGCCTCGGCTCCAGTGCCGGGTTTGACATCGATCTTTTGCAGTTGCGTCATCTTGGCATCCATCTTGCTTGATGTTGGTGCAGCGCCCTTTTCGGGAGCTTGGCCTATGGCGTTTTCAGTTGGATTCATCGAGCACAAGACCGCGGTAAGCGCAATCATCCAAGAGTGCGTTGAGAGAGTGGACACGCTCATGTCATTATCCTCGCCATTCTGGCAGGGGCGCGTTTGCCCGCTGCGCGCAATCAGGGAAGAAGGTTAGCACGAGTTCATCTCGAGCTTTTGCGCCGGAGAATCTTTTGGGCTATAAGTCAACGTTCCGCCGCATTCGACGGATAACGCATTCGCTGGAGTTTCAATGAGCACGATCACCCGTGCCGGGCAGCTTCGCCACGATCGCCGTCCGACGCAGGGCAGATCTGCCGCACCCGCTAAATCGATGTTTGGATTTCTCACCCCGCAGACTAAGGACAGCTCTGATCCGCTGCAGAACGCCAAGTCCGCAGCGGCCTGGCTTCGGCAGCTTCCGGCGCTGGACGTCATCGGCCGGCAGCAGAATGTCATTCAGGCGCTCGACGCGATGCGCAAGACGCAGCGCATCATCGATCTCAACCGGATCGCCGGCATCGAGTTCGTCGACGCCGCGTTAGGTGCGGATCGCCGTCAGCTCATCAAGCAATACATCGAGAACGCGGACAATTCGCCGAAGCTCGCCGATCGCATCTGGCAGGCGCTGTGGGAAATGAGCCAGGCGTTCATGCTTTCCTATCAGACGGCGCTGGAAGCGGCCGCAGCGCAAGCGGAGAACTCACGGTGGCGCGCCGCGCTGCCGCTGCTGTTCGTGCGATTGGTTCACTTCTACGGCACCGATGCGAAGCTTCGTGTGTTCAAGTACGAGCGCTGGATTCCAGCTAAATGGCTGGAGCTGCACCAGACATACTTGCGGGCGTGCGAAATGCAGTGCGATCGCCAATCGGTCGCGCTGCCCGCGGCGGGCTCAGCGGCGCAACCGTGGTCTGCCGAGCAGGAATACCTCTACGTGCTGCTGGTGCATCAACTCAATACCGGCAACTTGTCGCCGACCGAGATCGACTGGGCGAGCTCGCAGCTGCGCGCGTGGAGCAGGCGCCTGTCGCTCGAGCAGATTCCAAAGTCCGTCGAGGGCTTCTTCGTCGATATGGTCGGCCGCGAAGGAATGGTTCGGCGTACCGGCAACGATCGCGGGTCGATGCTTCGATACCTCGACACCACGCCACTCGCCGATGGCATGGAACGCGCGATCCATTCTCTGCGCGACGCCGAGATGACCGACCAGGGTCCAGTGGCGGTGATCAATCAGCAGCGTCTCGCCGTTCTGCGCAAGATACAGCCCGCCATGTCGCCATCGCTGCATCCGGAGCTGCGACGCGATCCACGCTTCGCTGTCGCAGTGTCAGCGCGCGTGCGCATCGGGCTTGCGCGCATCTGCCAGGACCTTTGCGCGAAGGCGCCCGAGGGAGCAACCGAGGCGAGCTCTTCGGCTACCGAACAGATTGAGGTCTATCCCGTACAAGGCACTCCGCGCTCGCGGCGCAAGACTTTGGTCGAGGACGATTCGCTGGCCGCGAGCTTGTCGTCGTGGAGCGATCCGATGTGGGAGGTCAAGGATCGCAGCGTTGCCGGCTTGCGCATCGCGGCGACGGGCGGCATCGGACAAAGCCTCACGCTGGGCGCCCTGGTTGCGGTGCGCCAGTCGGACGCCGATGGCTGGCTTCTGGGCGTCGTGCGGCGGCTCAACAAGCTGTCCAACGAAGAGGTCGAGGCGGGAGTCAACATCATCGCCGAGCGGATGGTTGCCGTCACGCTGGCGGCGAAACGGCGCGCGACCGAGGACATGGGCTACGTCGTCGACGGCCTGGACATGTCGACCATGGGCGAGCGTTTCGCGGGCTTATATCTGCCGCCGCCGTCACGCCCCGACAAGCCGCTGGCGATGAAAACGGTCATCGTTCCGACGTCCGAATATCAGGAAGGGCGCAACGTTCTGCTCACCACGGCTCACTCCATCTACACCGTTTCGCTGCGTCACCTGGTCGAACAGCGCCCGGAGTGGAGCTGGGCGACCATCCAGATCGTCGAGAAGAAGGCACGCGTCGACTGACTTGGCGTCGTCAGTCCAGCGGCCGGAACTTGAGCGTGAGGTCACGCCGAAATAAATCCGCAGAGTCCGGCCGAGGCAGCGGTGATGCCTTGATGATTGCCCGCTGTACCGCCTCATCGTAGGCGCGCACTCCACTCGATTTTCTGAGCTGCACATCGATGATCTCTCCGGTGGGCAATTGCACCACCTCGAAGATCGCCTCCGGGTTGCCGACGATGTCCGGAGGCAAGACCACGTTGCCCTTGATCTTGGCCTGGATGCGTCGAATGTAATCGTCGATCGCTCTCGCCTGCGCCGCCGAGGCGATCTGTGTAGCGGCCCGCTCGGCTTGGGCTTTGAGTGCAGATTCCTCCCGAGCCTGTCTTTCACGCACCTCGGCCACGCGCTTTTCCTCCTGCTTCTTCTTTTCGGCTTCGCGCTTTTCCGCTTCGCGTTTCTGCGCTTCGCGCTTTTCCACTTCGCGTTTTTCGGCTTCCCTGCGTTCCTTTTCCCTTTGTTCACGCTCGAGCTGTTCCTGCTTTGCCTTCACCGCGATTTCTGCGCGCGTCGGTGCGGGAGGCTCGGCTTTCGGTGCCGGCTTGGGCGGCTCCGGCGGCGGCTTCGGCTCAGGAGGAGGCTTCGGTGGTTCGGGCTTCGGGGCCGGCGGCTCCGGTTGAGGCCGTGGCGGTTCCGGTTGTGGCTGCGCTTGCGGAGTGGTTTCAACCTTGGCAGTTGCCGGCGGCGCATAGAGCTCGACGCTCACCGGCTCGGGCTTGCGGTTTTGCCACGTCACGCTGAAAATCAGAAACACAATGAACGCGAGATTGACCACCGCAGCGAGAATGGCGGCAGGCCATCGACGCGACGGCTTCCGCGGCATGCGCTGCTCAGGCATGTCAAGGAAGCTCTGGAACGCGACTCATGGGAGACTTGTTCCCTAACTCTGCGGCTTCGCCAGCAGACCGACCTTGTGCACTCCGTTTCGCTGCAGCATGTCGAGCACGCCGAGCACTTCCTCGTAACGGGCCGAACGATCTGCGCCGATCACCACCGCTTGCTCCGGATTCTTGGCTTGCCTGTCCCGGATGCGGGCAATGAGCTCATCGCGCGAGACTCGTTGCGGAGGCGCAACGCCTTCTTTCAGCAAAAGCGATTGATCCTTGGTCAGCGTAATTTCAAGGGGCGAGACCGGAGAGGTGAGCTTGGTGCCGACGCTGGGCAATTCGATCACTCCAGGATTGATCAGCGGCGCGGTAATCATGAAGATCACCAGCAGCACCAGCATGACATCGATATAGGGCACCACGTTGATCTGGCTGATCGATTTTCGAGGTCTGGGCATGTGGGTCATCCCTGGCGCTGCAGGATGTTCGAGAACTCTTCGATGAATGTCTCGAAGCGGGTCGCGAGGCGGTCAACGTCGTGGGTGTAGCGGTTGTACGCGACGACGGCCGGAATCGCGGCGAACAGGCCAATTGCGGTGGCGATCAGAGCTTCTGCAATTCCAGGCGCAACCTGGGCCAGAGTGGCTTGGCTGACGTTCGACAGACCGCGAAACGAATTCATGATTCCCCAGACCGTTCCAAACAGCCCGATGTAGGGAGCAGATCGATTTCGCGCTGGTAGGAGGCGCGCATCGCGCGACGGGCGCTGTCCATCGTTGCCGCGGACGATGACCCCTGCTTGCGGTGCTTGGAGTACTCTCGGAAGCCGGCAGAAAAAATACGGTCCATGCCGCCGCCGTCGCGCGCCTGACTCGCGCGCTGGTAGAGCGCCGTGAGATCGCCACCTTTCCAGAATTCGTCCTCGAAAACATTGGTGGACGATGCTGCGGTGCGCAGCGCGAACATTTTGAGAAAGATCTGCCACCACGACCATAGCGAGAGCACCAGGAGCAGCGCGAGAATGGCCTGCACCACAAAGCTTGCGTGGACGACCAGGGCGACAAAGGAAAGATCGGGGTGCAGGTTCAAGCAATCTCCTCGATGGCAGGGGCGTTGAGTGTGGCGGCGAGGAGGGGCGGGAGCCGCAGGGGCCGCCAGTTGCGCCGATCGATACAGGCCAGCGTCACGCGGGCCGTGACCAGCAGCGTCTTGCCCAGCGTCGCATCCTGCAACGCGACCAGCCGACATCGACCCCGCTCGGCGAGTGACAGCGTCACGTCGAGAAGATCACCGAGTCGCGCCGGGCGCCGGTATTCGATCTCCAGACGATGGACGACGAACACTGCGTTATGGTCACGCTCGAGCGTGATCGGCGAAAACCCCAGCGAGTCGAGCCACTCGGTCCGCGCTCGCTCGAGAAACTTCAGGTAATTGGCGTAATAGACGACGCCGCCAGCATCGGTGTCTTCGTAATAAACGCGAACCGACCAGCGAAAGAGTTCGCGAATTGCCGCCTTCATTCGGGGAAAAGCTGGCCGGCCGCCGCTGGAAGCGCGAGCCCGAAATGGCGATACGACAACGCGGTCGCAACCCGGCCGCGGTTGGTGCGCTGGAGAAAGCCCTGCTGGATCAGGAAAGGCTCGAGGACGTCTTCGATCGTGTCGCGCTCCTCACCGATCGCGGCCGATAGATTATCGATGCCGACGGGACCGCCGGAGAACTTATCGAGCACACAGCGCAACAGCTTGCGGTCCATAACGTCCAAGCCAGAGGCATCGACATCGAGCATCTTCAGGGCCAGATCGGCGACTTCGCGCGTCACATTTCCGGTCGCGCGAACGTCGGCATAGTCGCGCACGCGGCGCAGCAGCCGGTTGGCGATCCGCGGCGTTCCGCGAGAGCGCCGGGCGATCTCCAATGAGCCTTCCGACTCGATGGCAATCTCCAGAAGTTTGGCCGAGCGAGTGACGATCCGCGTGAGCTCTTCCGGAGTATAGAACTCGAGTCGGGCGACAATGCCGAAACGGTCGCGCAGAGGGTTGGTGAGCATGCCGGCACGCGTCGTGGCGCCCACCAGCGTGAACGGCGGCAGATCCAGCTTGACGCTGCGCGCCGCCGGTCCCTCACCGATCATGATGTCGATCTGGAAGTCCTCGAGCGCCGGATAGAGTATTTCCTCGACGACCGGCGAGAGCCGATGAATCTCGTCGATGAACAGCACATCGTTGGGCTCGAGATTGGTGAGCAGCGCAGCGAGATCGCCCGCGCGCTCCAGCACCGGCCCCGATGTCTGGCGCAGATTGACGCCCAACTCGTGGGCGATGATGTGCGACAGGGTCGTCTTGCCCAGCCCCGGAGGGCCGAACAGCAGCACGTGGTCGAGCGCCTCTCGCCGCTTCTTCGCTGCCTCGATGAAAATGGAAAACTGACCGCGGATCTTTTCCTGGCCGATGTACTCGTCGAGGGCGCGCGGCCGCAGCGTCCGCTCGACGACTTCCTCCTGCGGACTCACCGGTGCTGCGACGATCAATCGATCCGTCTCGATCATTGCAAGTGGCTCATGCCTTCGCCAGCATCTTCAGGGCATGCCGGATGCCGTCGGCGACGGCGAGACCTTCGGGCAGCTCCTTGACGGCATGCGTCGCTTCCTTGTCGCTGTAGCCCAGCGAGACCAGGGCATTGAGCACATCCGCGCTAACCGGAGGAGGGCGGTGCACGCCGACTCCTGTCGTAACATCGGCGCCGAGCTTGTCCTTGAGCTCGAGCAAGAGCCGCTCCGCCGTCTTCTTGCCGATGCCTGGAATACGCGTAAGCCGTCCCCACTCCTGCGAGGCGACGGCTTGCGCGAGCTCAGCCACCGACAGTCCGGAGAGCACGGAGAGCGCAGTGCGGGCTCCGATGCCGCTAATCTTGATGAGCTGGCGAAATGCGCCCCGTTCGCTTTCCGAGCCGAATCCGAACAGCAGATGCGCGTCTTCGCGCACGACGAGATGCGTGAACAGAGTAACGGGCTCCCCCACAGCGGGGAGATTGTAGAAGGTGCTCATCGGCACGTTGACCTCGTAGGCGATGCCGTGCACATCGAGGAGTATCTGCGGCGGATTCTTTTCAGCAAGCGTGCCGGAGAGGCGGCCGATCATGGGCGTACGTTGAAATGAGTCGGCGCATTATCGCACGGGACGCGACGCTCACAGGATTCGCCCGTGTCGCACCCGGCGTCCGTTTCCAATGATGGCGCCAACGCCTTCGCTGCCATGCGCGTGACAGATGGCGCAAGCGAGGGCGTCCGCTGCATCCGAGGAAGGTACCGCGCGCAGCAGGAGCAGCCGGCGAACCATTTCCTGCACCTGCTGCTTCGCCGCCTTGCCATGGCCGACGATCGCCTGCTTTACCTGCAGCGCGGTGTATTCGGTGACGGGAAGCTCGGCAATCACTGCAGCGGATATCGCCGCGCCGCGCGCCTGGCCCAACAGCAGCGTTGATTGCGGATTGGCGTTGACGAACACTTTCTCGACCACCACTTCAGTGGGCCGGTGCTCGAGGATGACGCTGCCGAGATCGCGCAGGATGGTCGCGAGCCGCAGAGGCAGATCGCCCGAGGTGTTGCGAATGCAACCGCTGGTGACGTATTGGAGACGTCCGCGCTCGGAGATGATCAGTCCAAATCCGGTAACACGCAGCCCGGGGTCGATGCCCAGAATGCGCCGGCTGATCACGCTGCTTCGATCACGGCGTTGGTATAGACGTCCTGCACGTCGTCGATCCCTTCGAGGGCATCGAGTAGCTTCTGCATGCTCAATGCGCTTTCGCCGGTGAGCACCACCTCTGTCGCCGGCTTCATCGTGATTTCGGCGAATTCCGATTTCAAGCCAGTTTTGCTGAGCGCGTCCTTGACCGAGACGAAATCGTGCGGTGCCGTGATGACTTCGATCGAACCGTCATCGTTGCTGACGACGTCGTCGGCGCCGGCCTCGATGGCTGCGTCCATCAGCTTCGCTTCATCGGTTCGCGGCGCGAAAACGAGATGTCCGCAATGCTTGAAGAGGAACGCTACCGAGCCGTCGGTCCCGAGATTGCCGCCGTACTTCGAAAACGCATGGCGCACGTCGGCGACAGTCCGCGTGCGATTGTCGGTCAGGCAATCGACGATGACAGCCGCGCCATTGACGCCGTAGCCCTCGTAGCGCACCTGTTCGTAGCTCGCATTCTCCAGGCCACCCGCGCCGCGCTTGATCGCGCGCTCGATCGTATCTTTCGGCATGTTGTTGTCGACCGCCTTGTCGATCGCGAGCCGAAGCCGCGGATTGCTAGAAGCGTCTGCACCGCCGAGTTTCGCGGCCACGGTGATCTCGCGAATGAGGCGGGTGAAGATCTTGCCGCGCTTGGCATCGGTGGCGGCTTTGCGGTGCTTGATGTTGGCCCACTTGCTGTGACCGGCCATGGGCGAGGGAGCGAACCGGAATCGAAAGCAGGATTATACGCGCCGCTTCCCTTAGCACCGCGCGAGGGAGCGTGCTGGAATTCTATCGTCGGCTAAGTGTCCGAGTCGTTAATTGAGAAAACCGTCAAGTGCTGCTAGATCAACCCTTGCTGCTTGAGGAACTGTGCGAGGACGCTCAAACGAACTTCGCTGTCATTGATTTCGAGCATGCTCTGCTTGATCGGTAGGGGCAGCGGCAACAATTCCGCCAGGCGGTAGCTCACCCACGAAGCGTCGTCGAGCGCCGGCTCCGCGATGAAGTTCTCCCGGCCGACGCGCGCAATCAGGAGTTCGAGCAGCGCTGTGAGCGGGCGATAATCTTCGCGCAACGCCACCGTGGGTTCTGGCGCAATCGCGCTCACCTGGCCGACGACCAGGCCGTCGTCTGCGATGCTATGCGACTGGACCTGGAAGCGCGCGCCGCCCTCGGTCCTCAGGTGCATGATGCCGAGTTGCGGAACGTCACAGGCGGTGATGCGCGCCAGTGTTCCGATGACGGCGAACTCAGGTGCTTTGGCGGCGTGTCCCGGCCGCGCCACTTCTTCGCCGTCCTTGAGCAAACAAACGCCGAAAGGCGTTTCGTCCTTGAGGCAGGACTTGGTCATCTCGATGTAACGCTGTTCGAAGACCTTGAGCGGCAGCATTCCTCCCGGGAAAAGCACCGTCTTCAGAGGAAACAGCGGTAGCGTCGTCGGCGAACGCGCTGCGGCGCTGCGCAAAAGGGAAAACATCAGTCAGGCGCGCTCGATCGACGGCGCCGACTCTCGCCCAGCGCCCCAGCGCGGGCCGAGCGCATGATCAACGCCAAGCTGGTCGAGGATGCGCGCGACGACAAAGTCGACAAGGTCTTCGATGCTTTGCGGATGTCCGTAGAACCCGGGCGCGGGCGGAAGAATCACGGCTCCCGCGCGGGAGAGCTTGAGCATGTTCTCGAGATGGATGGTGGAGAGTGGGGTTTCGCGTGGCACCAGCACCAGAGGACGCCGCTCCTTGAGCATCACGTCGGCAGCGCGCTCGAGCAGATTGTCGGCGAGACCGGAGGCAATCGCGCCAAGCGTGCCCATGCTGCACGGGCAGATCGCCATCGCGTCGGCCGGGTTAGAGCCGGAAGCGACGGGCGAAAACCAGTCTTCTCGCCCGAACACCGTGAGCTGATCAGGCTTAGCTGAATAGCGCTGCGCGAAGAACGCCGCGGCCGCCGCCGGCTGTGTCGGGAAGGTCAGATCGAGTTCCTGTCGCGCAACAATTTGCGAAGCGGGCGAATACACCAGGTACACGCGAGCCGACGCGGCGATAAGACACTCGAGCAGTCGCAGTCCGTACGGCAGACCCGAAGCTCCGGTGAACGCAAGCGCGACGGTTCGATGTCCCTTCATGCGTTTCATTCTACGGCAGCCGGGATTCTGTCAGGTCGTCGAATTCACGGTGGCGGGTCAGCACCTGATAGCGGCCGGCAAAGGCCTTGGCAAGACGCTCGACCAGATAGACCGAGCGGTGACGTCCACCGGTACAGCCGATTGCGACGGTCAGATAGTTTCGGTTGTCACGCGCGTAATCGGGAAGCCAGCTGGCGACAAAATGATAGATGTCGCTGTACATTCGTTCCGACTCGGGCTGGCGCTGCAGATAATCGATGACGTCGGGATCGACACCGCTCTTGGCGGCGAGTTCTGGCTCATAATGAGGATTGGGAAGGCAGCGCACATCGAAGACGAGGTCGGCGTCGAGCGGCACGCCGTGCTTGTAGCCGAACGACTGGAAAAGCAGTGTAAGCTTCGACGGATCGACGCTGATGAAGTCCTTGATCCAGCGCCGTAGCGCCGCTGCCGACAGATCGCTCGTGTCGAAGCAATAGCCCAGCGGACGCGCGTCAGCCAGACGTTCGCGCTCGAATTCGATCGCTTCGGTGAGCGTGCGCTGGTGGTTGGAAAACGGATGGCGGCGCCGCGTCTCGGAGAAGCGTTTGACCAGCGTGTCCGTCTTCGCGTCCAGATAGAGAAAGCGAACGGTCCATCCATCGCCGCGCGCGGCCTCGATCGCCTCAGCGATACCAGCCACACCCGGCTCGGTCTTGACATCGAGCACAATTGCAACGTGCTCCTGACGGGCAGTCTTGAGGTGCGCAAGCAGGCCGGCAAGCTGCGGCACTGGAAGATTCGAAACGCCGTAGTAGCCGGTGTCCTCGACTGCGGCGATGGCAACGCTCTTGCCCGACCCGGAAACCCCGGCGATCAGCAAGAGGTCCATTGGGAAGGATTGCTGCGCTTGCGGTAAGAGTCGCAAAGCGTCGCGAGCGCGGGCGTAACGCGAAGCCCGCGGGCGAGCAACCGGAGTGTACGAAGCAGGTACATGAGGATTGCGAGCTCGCGCGCGACAAAGTTCCGGCAAGCGCAGTAGCTTTGCGGCCTTACCCTCCGTCTTCCATGAGCTTCTGCTGCCTCTCGATAAACTCCTTCGTGCTGTCGATGCCCCGTTGATTGAGCACGAAGTTGCGCACCGCCGCCTCGACCAGCACCGCGAGATTGCGACCCGCGGCGACGGGAATCGTCACCTTGCGGATCGGCACCGAAAGGATTTCCTGAAACGTGGCGCTGACTTGCAAGCGGTCGAGATCTGAAAACTGCTCGTTGCTGTGGTCTTCGAGATGCACCATCAGCTTCAGCAGCTTGCGCGGACGCACCGCGGTCTCCCCGAAAATGGTGCGGATGTTGAGCACTCCGATGCCGCGCACCTCGAGAAAGTCCTTGAGCACCGCGGGACAGCGTCCCTCGATCGTATCGGGCGAGATGCGGTAGAGCTCGACGATATCGTCGGCGACCAGTCCGTTACCGCGAGAGATGAGCTCCAGCGCGAGCTCGCTTTTGCCGATCGCGGACGCGCCGGTGATGAGCACCCCCATCTCCAGCACGTCAAGAAAGACTCCGTGCAACGTCGTCGACTCCGCCAGGACTCGCGACAGGTAAAGCCTGAGCACGTCGACGACATGCGGGGAGGGCTGTGGAGATGTGAGAAGCGCGATGTGGTGGCGGTTGCACTCATCGAGCATGTGCGTGACGACGTCCTCGCCATTGGCGACGATGATTGCCGCGAGCTCGGTGGTGAACAGACGGTCGATCGAGGCCCTGAGCGCGTCTTCCGGCAGCGCGCGCATGTAGCTCGCTTCGGCGGCGCCGATGAGTTGCAGGCGGAAGGGATGGATGAAATTCATGTGCCCCACCTGGCCGAGGTTGGGCTTCAGCTCTGCTTCCGCGACCAGCACCCGGTTGCCGCCCTGACGCCCGGCGAGCCAGGTGAGGTTCAGGCGCTCGTGATTGTCGGCGAACAGTCGCTCGATGCTGACTTGCCGGATCGCTCCGCTATCGTTCATTGCGGCTCCGGAACCCAGCGCTCGAACAGCCGGTGCACACTTGCCGCGTCGGTTGCCGCGGCGATATGTTCGCGAAAGCCGCGCTCACTGAACATCTCCGCGAGCTCTGACAGAAGCTGCAGATGCTCGTCGGTCGCCTGCTCGGGAACCAAAAGGGCGAAAACCTGCACCACTGGCTTGCCATCGGGTGCATCGAATGGGATCGGCTGGTGCGGACGCAGGAACGCGCCCAGCGCCTGCTTGAGGCCCTTGAGGCGGCCGTGCGGAATGGCGATGCCCTGGCCAAGTCCGGTGGATCCAAGGCGCTCGCGCGCAGAAAGGCTTGCCAGGACTGCGTTTCGCGAAAGCTGCGCCTGTTGCTCGAACAATTGGGCGATTCGCTCGAACAGCCGCTTCTTGTTTTCGGCGTCGACGTCGAGCACGATGTTCGACTCCGGCAGCAGCGGTGCAATGCGGTTCATTGGCAATGGTCGGCGAATGCAAGGTGACCGCGACTTGGGCGGCCGCTCGCCTACTTGGCGCGCTGCTTGCGCGGGCGAGCCGCCGCAGCGCGCTTGATTTCCGCGGGCTGGTGGCGATGACCGTTTCTCTTTTCCTTGTAGCGGAGCACCTGCCGGTCGAGTTTGTCGGCAAGCGCATCGATCGCGGCGTACATGTCGGGCTCCACGCACTCGGCATGGATATCCTTGCCGCGGATGTGCAGGTTAGCGGTGATCTGCTGCCTCAGCTTGTCGACAGAGAGCACGACATTGACATCAATGACGTGATCGAAATGTCGCGTGACGCGGTCAAGCTTGGCGATGACGTAATCGCGGATGGCGGGAGTGATTGCGAGATGATGACCGGTAAGGTTCAGGTTCATCCAGCCTCCTTGATGAATTAAGGCGTGCCCTAGATCGCCTTGCGCAGGTTCACCGGCGGAATCTGCAGCGCTTCACGGTACTTCGCGATGGTTCGTCGGGCGACGACGATGCCCTGGTCGCCCAGGAGATCGGCAATGCGGCTATCGGTCAGCGGCGCCTTCGAATCTTCCGCTCCGATCAGCTGCTTGATCAATGCGCGGATCGCGGTCGCCGACGCCGCTCCGCCCGTATCGGTCGCCACGTGACTGCCGAAAAAATACTTCAGCTCATAGGTGCCGCGCGGCGTCAGCATGTATTTTTGCGTGGTCACCCGAGAAATGGTCGATTCGTGGAGGCTCAGGATCTCGGCGATTTCACGTAGCACCATCGGTCGCATTGCCACTTCGCCATGGTCGAAGAAGTGGCGCTGACGGTCGACAATGGCCTGCGATACCCGCAATATGGTCTCAAAGCGCTGCTGGACGTTGCGAATGAGCCACTTCGCTTCCTGCAATTGCGCCGCGAGCTGCTGGTTCGATGATTCGCGATTGCGGGTGAGGATGTCGGCGTAGATGCGATTCAATCTCAGCTTGGGCATCGCCGCCTCATTGAGCGCCGCCACCCAGCGGCCTCGCAGCTTCCGTACGACCACGTCGGGAATGACGTAGTTCGCCTCGGTCGTCGCGAACTCCGCACCCGGGCGAGGATTGAGGCTCATGATCAGCGAGCGCACTCCGCGCAAACCGTCGTCGTCGGTGTGCAGCAGACGCTTCAACTTGCCGAAATCGCGCGCTGCGAGCAATGGCAGATGATGCTCGACCAGCCGCAGCGCTTCGGTACGAAGTGGCGTCGATTCGGGCAGCGCCTTCAACTGAAGCGCCAGGCATTCCGCGGCGTCACGAGCGCCCACGCCGGCCGGCTCGAGATGCTGCAGATGCCGCAGCCCGATTGACAGCTCATCGGCGTCGAGGCCCAGTTCCTCGGGAAAAAGCTCGAACAACTCCTCGAGCGAGATCGTCAGATAGCCGTCCTCGTCGACGGCATCGATCATCGCCGAGACGATCTGTCGGTCGCGCAACGGCAGGCTGAGCAACGCGACCTGCTCGTTCAGATGGTCGCGAAGCGAACTGGTCGCGACCTGCTGCGGAATGAACCTGTCGTCGTCATCGTCGCCACTACCGGACGCGGAGCCCCAGTCGCCGCCGTCACCGGTCGCGCTCGCGTTCAGGTCCAGGTCGGCGGCCGACGAGGCTTCGCCTCGGTCGCTTGGCGTATCAGCTGTCGCAGATGTCGACAGGCCGGTGGTGAAAGCTGCCGGCAAGGACGCCCCATCCTCTTCGTCGGCCTTCTCGAGAAGGGGATTTTCCTGCAGCAGCCGCTCCACCTCCGCATTGAGCTCCAGCGTCGAGAGCTGTAGCAGACGAATCGACTGCTGCAGTTGCGGCGTCAGCGTCAAGTGCTGGGATAGCTTGAGCTGTAGCGTCGGTTTCATGGCGTGGCGGTTCTGTAGCCAACATCAGAGCCGGAAATGCTCCCCTAAATAGACCTTTCTCACGCTTTCATTATAAACAATTTCGTCCGGCGTTCCCGAAGCCAGGACCCGGCCCTCGTTGATGATGTAGGCGCGGTCGCAAATGCCCAGCGTCTCTCGCACGTTGTGGTCTGTGATCATCACGCCGATTCCCCGTTCCTTGAGGAAGCCGATGATCTTTTGAATGTCGAGCACAGCGATGGGATCGATGCCTGCGAAGGGCTCGTCGAGGAGAATGAAACGTGGCCGCGTTGCCAGCGCACGCGCGATTTCCACCCGTCGGCGCTCGCCGCCGGACAGGCTCAGCGCATGCGCATCGCTCAAGTGCGAAATCGACAGGTCCTCCAGCAACGCGTCGAGACGGTTGGCAATCTCGTCGTCGTCGATGCCTTGCAGCTCGAGGATGGCCAGCACATTCTCGGCGACCGAGAGCTTGCGGAAGATGGACGCTTCTTGCGGAAGGTACGATAGCCCCATGCGCGCGCGCACGTGGATCGGCATTCGCGTGAGATTCTCGCCGTCGAGTCGGATGGTTCCGCCGTCGGTCGCAACCAGCCCGACGATCATGTAGAAGCACGTAGTCTTCCCCGCTCCGTTCGGACCAAGCAGGCCGATCACCTCGCCGCTGTCCACAGCGAGCGATACATCATGGACGACGACGCGCGACTTGTAGCGCTTGTTGAGCGTCTCCACCGACAGGGTGCTCATTGCACGTACGGCGACATCATTTGCCGGACGGCGGAGCGATGGAATCGTCGGCTTTCAGCGGCAGTGCGTTGCCCGCCTTCGGTGTCGCCGTGACGTCCTTGGCGCCTTTTTCCTGTTTGGGCTGTGCGCCCTTGTCGTCCTTCGCCGGCGCGCCTTTGTCGTCCTTCGCCTGCGGCTGGAACACGCCGCGCACGCGTGGTCCCAAGGGCGTTTCGCCAGTCTCTGCGGATTTGCTGTCCGGCCGCCCCTCGGCCTTGAAGACCTCTGTCCCGGCGTTGTATGAAATGTAGTTGCTGCGAATTTCGTCGCTGCTTTTCTTGAGCAGCGCGCGGTCGAAAAGCTCGAGCAGCCGTTTTTGACCGTCATAGAGCGCGCGCTGAGCGTAGCCCTCGTAGTATTCGTCGACGCCGTCGCGCTTTTCGCGAAAGCTGACCGGATTGCCGTACGCCGTGGCCGAGAGCGAATTGTCGGGGTTCTGGTGGAACACAATGCGATCGGCATGGATGGTGAGCGTCCCCTGCGTGATAACAACGTTGCCCGAGAGCTCGCCATCCTTGGTGCCGAGGTTCGCTCCTCCCGTGTCCCCCTGATAAAAAATTGGCTTCTCACGATCGGATTTTTCGGCGTTAGCAAGCGGTGCCAACGATAGGGTGGCGCAGCCGAGGAGGGCGATGAGCCGGTAGGGACCTCGTCCCAGCGTCGACCGAAGTCCCGCCGCGACCACCTCCTGCGGCGATCGCCGGGCGACGCGAATTGGGGAGCGGCTCGACATGCGCTACTTCTGCGGCTGCAGACTGCCGCTGATGTGCGAGCCGAACTTCACCTTCCTGCTGCGATTATCGAACTCCATGCCAGTGGCGTGAATTATCCCACGGGGGTCCTCGATCGTCACCGGCTTGTCGGTGACGACTCGGTCTTCCTTGGGAATGACGTGCAGATATTCGCTGGTGAGAACCACCGGACCATCGTGCGCATCAGCAGCCGTCGGCTCTCGCACACCGCGCACATGGCCGGAGAAATAAGCGTGCTCGCGATCGCCGGTGACGATCGCCCGATCGGCGGTGACGGAAAGCGCCGGCTTTCCGGGATCGCTGAATGTGATCAGCGGCGCATCAAATTCGGTCGTGTCGTCATCGGGATAGTGACGCGCAAGCCTCGCGGTCAGCGCCTGCCGAACGCGTCCCTGTGCGTCGAGACTCTCCGCCTTGAAGTCCTCGATGTAGACGTCGGGGTCGTGGCGGCCGCTCCCGTCGAAAAAAGGGCCCCGCAACTGCACCTGCGCGTTGAGCCAATAGGTGAGGGCAGCGAGCGATCCCAGCAACAGCACAGGGGACCAGCCGATCAGCCGGTTCAAGGTCGACCGTTTGAGTCTCATTGCGCGAACGCCTTCAGCATCGGCTGGAGCGCATCCCGCGCTGAGAGAATGAGCTCGCAGACTTCTCGCACCGCGCCCGCTCCGCCGTCGGCTCGCGTCACATAGTGCGCCTGGCGGCGAATCGGCTCGGGAGCGTGCGGCACGGTGAGCGCGAGACCACATCGCGCGAGCAGCGGCAGATCGGGAAGATGATCGCCGATGTGCGCACAGTCCTCGAGGGCGAAGCCCAGCTCGCCGCGGAGTCGCTCCCACGGCGCGAGCTTGTTTTCCGCGCCCAGAATGACATGCGCGACGCCCAGGTGACGCGCGCGTCGCGTCACCGCGGCGGTCGAGCTGCCGGTGATCCAGGCGACGATGACGCCGCACTCCTGGAGCATCTTGAGTCCGAGGCCATCAAGCGTGGAAAATGCCTTGAGCTCACTACCGTCATCGGAATAGTAGAGCTTACCGTCGGTCAACACACCGTCCACGTCGCATGAGAGCAGACGTATGCGACGTGCTCGCTCCGTCAATTCGACACTCGTCACACCTGTAGTCTCCTGCTTCTCGGCTGGCGCCGCTGCGCTGCCCCCCGAGGGGGAGCCATTCGCGCCTTGGGGCGGCCCGGCGGCGCTCATTGGTGTACCCCCACGCTTGCGGCTCGCGCCGCTGCGCTGCCCCCGGAGCCGTCCGTGCGAGCGGCGCGAAGCGCAGGCCCGAAGGGCGCGTCCGCGAGCATGGATGGCGGCCGACACTCTACAGCCGCATAGCGCTGTCGGCGCAAGGAGGCCGCAGAGCCATTCGCGCCTTGGGGCGGCCCGGCGGCGCTCATACGACCTTGGCGCGGAACAGATCGTGCAGATGCAATGCACCTATCAGCCGGGAATGGTCGTCGACAACCAGCAGCTGGCTCACCTTGGGCAACGTTTCCATCAACTCGACGCAGTCGATCGCGAGCCGGTCCGCTTCGATGGTGCGAGGCTTGCGGGTCATGAGGCTCTCGACGCGAGCAGCTCCAAAGTCCGTGACGTGCGCGAGGCAACGGCGCAGATCGCCGTCGGTGAATATCCCCGCGATGGCGCGGTCCGCGTCGATGACCGCCGTCATGCCCATGCCTTTGCTGCTCATTTCGACAACGACCTCCGCCAGCGTAGCGGTGAGCGGCACCGAAGGCACCGCGGCGCCGGTGCGCATCACGTCGGCAACGTGGGTAAAGAGTCGCCTTCCCAGCGTCCCGCCGGGATGAGAGCGTGCAAAGTCCTCGACGGAGAAGCCACGCGCATCGAGCAGGGTGAGCGCCAACGCATCGCCGAGCGCCAGCGCTGCGGTGGTGCTCGCCGTGGGGGCAAGGCCGAGCGGGCAGGCTTCGCTGTCGACGCCGGCATCGAGATGCACGTCAACCGACTGCGCGAGTGAAGATTGCTCGCTGCCGGTCAGGGCGATGAGCTTGGCCCCCTGGCGCTTGAGGTGGGGAACCAGCGATACGAGTTCGTCGGTTTCTCCGGAATTTGAAAGCAGCACGACGACATCATCATTCGTGATCATGCCGAGATCGCCGTGACTTGCTTCCGCGGCATGAACGAAAAAAGCCGGCGTGCCGGTCGAAGCAAGTGTGGCCGCCAGCTTGCGCGCGATGTGCCCCGATTTGCCGATACCGGTCACGACCACGCGTCCGCGACAGCCGAAGAGCACGCGCGCAGCGGCGAGAAACGCGGCACCGAGCCGCCCTTCGAGCGCCGAGATCGCGGCCGCCTCGGTGGCGAGCACGCGCTTTCCCAGCGCGAGCGCACGCTGCGGCTCGATATCATGCGCCGGCGCGACGCTATGCATTGCTTCCGCGGACATGCGGAAAGTATACCCTTTTGCCGCAGTGGCCCGCCCCGCGCGAGCGCTCTCGTATGCTAGCCTCCGAACAGCACTCGGCTTTATTTGACGACATCACTGAAACGAAGCGATGCCTCAGACGCTGCAACTGATTCTCATCGTTCTCGCGGCAGCCGTTGTAGTTGTGGTGGCGTGCCGCCTTCTGCGTCTGCCGCCAATCCTGGGGTATCTGGCGGTCGGCATCGCGGTCGGTCCCCGCGCGCTTGGCTGGGTGCCTGAGAACGCCGACGTACGCAGCCTTGCCGAGTTCGGCATCGTTTTCCTGATGTTCTCGATCGGCCTGGAATTCAGCTTGCCCCAGTTGAAAAGCATGCGCCGCGCAGTATTCGGGCTTGGGCTCGCCCAGGTATCGATCACCACCGTCATGACGATGCTTGGCTTGCATCTGTTGCACTATGGATGGCTCGCTGGATTTGCATTGGGCGGCGCGCTGGCGATGAGCTCTACTGCGATTGCCTCGAAACTGCTGGTCGAGCGCATGGAGCTGGGCGCCGCGCATGGGCGCGACGTCATGGGCATTCTCCTGTTCCAGGATCTGGCGGTTGTGGCATTTCTGATTGCCATCCCGACGCTCTCAAAGGGCGGAGACGATCTGTGGCAGGGGCTCGCGCTCGCGGGCTTGAAAGCGGCCTTCGTGCTGGCGTTGATCACAGGTCTGGGCCAGAAGCCGATGCGCGCATGGTTTCACCTCGTCGCGCGCCAGCGTTCCTCGGAGCTTTTCGTGCTCAACGTGCTGCTGGTGACGCTCGGGCTTGCCGCACTTACCGAATTGGCGGGACTGTCATTTGCGCTGGGCGCATTCCTTGCAGGAATGCTCATCGCCGAGACCGAATACCGCTATCAAGTCGAGGAGGACATCAAGCCGTTTCGCGACGTCCTGCTAGGTTTGTTCTTCGTCAGCGTGGGCATGTATCTCGATCTTCGGGCCGTCGCAGCAAACCTGGGCTGGGTGTTGTTGCTGCTGTTCGTTCCGGTGCTCTTGAAGCTCGCCCTGGTCGTGGTGCTGGCGCGCCTGTTCGGTTCACCGCTGGGCACCGCGTTGCGCACCGGGTTCTATCTGGCGCAGGCGGGCGAGTTTGCAATCGTCTTGCTTGCGCTATCGAGCGAGCTCGGGATCATCACTCCATCGCTCAGTCAGCCGGTGCTGGCGGCGATGGTGCTGTCGATGCTTTCGGCACCGTTCCTGATCCAGTTCTCCGAGCCCCTGGTGAAGCGACTGACTGCCAACGACTGGCTGGCCCGAGCCGCGCAGTTGACTCACATCGCGGCGCAAACGATGGCTCGACAGCATCATGTGATCGTATGCGGCTACGGACGCAGCGGCCAAAACCTGGTTCGCCTGCTCGAGGCCGAGGACATCGCTTTCATTGCTCTCGATTCCGACCCGGAGAGAGTGCGTGAAGCGTCCGATGGCGGCAGCGTCGTATACGCCGATGCCAGCCGTCTCGAGACGCTGATGGCAGCAGGGCTCATGAAAGCGCGTGCCATCGCAGTGACCTTCGCGGATACGCCGACCGCGCTCAACAGAGCTCGATCGCCTGCTCGAAGCAGGTGCCGCGGAGGTGGTCCCGGAAGTGCTCGAAGGCAGCCTCATGCTTGCCTCACATTCGCTGCTGGTCCTGGGCGTGCCGCTCAATCGAGTGCTCGCTCGCATCCGCGCCATTCGCGAGGAACGCTACAGCATGTTTCGCGGTTTCTTCCACGGCGCAACCGACGCTGCGGATGCCGCGGACAATCTGCAGCCACGGCTGCATTCGGTGCTTCTCACGGATCGTTCCGCGGCGATAGGCAAGTCGCTTACCGACGTCGACTCGGGCGAAGTGAAAATCACCGGTGTACGTCGACGAGGCGCACGATCGCGAGAACCGGAGCCCCAGTACGCCTTTGAAGCGGGCGACGTCGTCGTGCTCCTTGGACGGCCCGAACAACTCTCGCTCGCAGAGCAAAAGCTGCTCCGGAGATGACAGCAGTCGCTAAGCCAGCAGTCCCTAAGCGCTGATTTGATACAATCGTTGCCCCTTCCGGGAAAGCAATCGCGGTCGCTTCCTGGAATCGCCGTTTTTTCCGGGAAGTCCATGGCTGAAGCACCCAGCGCAGCTCTCCACGCCTTGCAGACGCGCACAGATCGCGCCGAGCGTCGTGCGCCGGCGATCGAGCTTTCCGACGTCTCGTTTGCCTACGAACGCAGGCTGGTGCTGCGCGGAATCACGATGCGCGTGCCGCGCGGCAGGATCGTCGCCATCATGGGTGGTAGTGGTTGCGGCAAGACCACCATGCTGCGATTGATCGGTGGACAGCTAAAGCCGCAGAGCGGACGCATCATCGTAGCCGGCCAATCGGTCCCGGATCTCGATTCCGATGCGCTGTACGCACTGCGTCGAAGGTTCGGCATGCTGTTCCAGTTCGGTGCGTTGTTCACCGACATGAGCGTGTTCGAGAATATTGCGTTTCCCATGCGCGAGCACACGGATCTCTCAGAAGAGTTGATCCGCGATCTGGTGTTGATGAAGCTGCACGCGGTCGGCCTGCGCGGCGCGGCCGCTTTGATGCCGGCAGAGCTCTCCGGCGGCATGGCGCGGCGCGTCGCGCTGGCGCGCGCCATCGCGCTCGATCCCATGGTGGTAATGTACGACGAGCCCTTCGCCGGTCTCGATCCGATTTCGCTCGGCGTCATCGGCCAGCTCATCCGCAAATTGAACGATGCTCTCGGCATCACGTCGGTCGTGGTCACGCACGACGTCTACGAGTCGTTGAAGATCGTCGATTATCTTTATTTCGTCTCGGAGGGAAGAATCGTCGCCAGCGGCACTCCCGACGAGGTGCGCGCCTCGACCGATTCCTACGTGCGGCAGTTCGTTGACGGCGAGCCGGATGGCCCGGTGCCCTTCCACTATCCGGCGCCGGCTTACCAGAGCGAATTGTTGAGCCATGTACAGTGAAGTGACGGCTGGTGTCACGCACGGCTTGCGGCGACTCGGCGGTGCCGTCACCGGCACCGTAAGCCGGCTTGGCTACGCCGCCCGTTTTTTGGTCGCGGTGATGTGGCATTCGCCGCAGGCATTCCGACGCATCGGACTCACGCTGCGCGAAATCTACTTCGCCGGCGTTCTGTCGCTGGTGATCATTCTGATGTCCGGAATGTTCGTGGGGATGGTGCTTTCCCTGCAGGGATATGAAACGCTCAAGCGCTACGGCGCCGATGAGCAGCTGGGCATCCTGGTGGCGCTGGCGCTGGTGCGCGAGCTCGGTCCGGTCATCGCCGGATTGTTGTTTGCAAGCCGCGCCGGATCGGCGATCAC
>VBCY01000204.1:542-3517 GCA_005882995.1 Betaproteobacteria bacterium | reverse complement strand
GACCGGTCTGGTTACGAGCCTCGCCCGGCCGGGGCGAAACATCACCGGGATCATGGACCCGGCCACCGAGTTGAGTTCCAAGCGGCTCGAGCTCCTGAAGGAGGCCGTGCCAAGCGCGACTCGTGTCGCAGTAATCTGGAACGCGAATGATCGGGCGATGACGCTGCGCTACGGCGAGATCGAGAGAGCCGCGCGCGTCTTGCGTGTAACTGTCGCGCCCCTCGGCGTGCGCGAATCCGACGACATCGACGGAGCCCTTTCAACGATGACTCGGGAGCGCCCCGACGCGATCTTTCTGGTGTCGGACGCGCTCACGAACCTCAATCGCAAGCGGATTCTTGACTTTGCGGCGACACACCACATTCCAGCGATGTATGAGTTCGGCTACTATGTCCGGGACGGAGGGTTGATGTCATACGGCCCGAACCTCGACGACATGTCTCGTCGGGCCGCGATCTATGTCGACAGAATCCTCAAAGGAGCGAAACCAGGTGAGCTACCGGTGGAGCAGCCGACGAGATACTACCTCATTGTCAACCTCAAGACTGCGAAGACGCTTGACCTTACCCTTCCGCAGCCGCTGCTGCTGCGCGCGGACGAGGTGATCCAGTGATCAGACGAAGCACACTCTTGCTCGCATAGGCCCTGCGGCATCTCCGGTTACGTGTGGACGACGTGATCCAGTGATTCCGACAAGATCTCAAGGTAGGCGATCCGGGATATTGCCTGTGGAGCAATCCAGAGCGTGTGAGCTTGTGATAAATATGAAAACAGCGAAAGAGCCCACCCTGACGATGCCCCAATCGCTCCTGCGTGCGGATGAAGTGATGCGGTGATGGATCGGCGCATGTTCGTTCTTGCCGTCGGTCTCGCCCTGGTCACGTTGCCAAGAGAGTCTGGTGCACAAAGCGCGCAAAAACTATACCGGATTGCCTTCATCGAGGCCGGTTCAGCCTCCGCCAATCAGCACTTCCTCGATGTCTTCGACAGCGGACTTCGAGACCTCGGTTACATCGACGGCAAAAACGTCATCGTCGACACCCAATGGGCCGAGGGTCAAGCCGAAGGTTTTCGCCGTGCTCTTCGCGAACTGATAAAGCTACGTCCGGACGTCATCGTTGTCTCATCCACCGTTGGAGCAGTAGAAGCCCAGCGCGCAACGACTTCGATTCCGATCGTGTTCATCGGTGTCTCCGACCCGGTCGACAGCGGCCTCGTAAAATCACTCGCCCAACCCGGTGGCAATCTCACCGGGCTCTCGCGTGATGCGGGGGAAGGTTTGGTCGGCAAAACGGTTCAGCTGCTCACCGAGATCGCTCCAGGCGCTACGCGTATGGCGATCCTCTATGCCTCGGGCACGAACGGCGAACGAGTGATCCAGGCACAAAAGGCTGCACACGCGTTTGCGTTGACACCTCTGCCCATTGAGGTCCACGAGCGCGATGGCTTCCCGGATGCTTTCGCCGCAATGCGGAAGCAGGGCGCTAACGCACTTTTCGTTACCACCGATCCGCTGACGCTTGCAACCCGCAGCACGATCGTCAGGCTTGCAGCAGGCAATCGCATTCCGGCCGTCTATGAGTTTGGAGAATTCGCACGCGCCGGCGGCCTCATCGCCTATGCTTCCAGCGTTTCCGATCAATTCCGGCGCGCCGCGATCTATATCGACAAGATTCTCAAGGGCGCCAAGCCCGCCGACTTGCCCATCGAGCAGCCGACCAAGTGCTGCTGCGTGCAGATGAGGTGATCCAGTGAAACATGACCTGGGTATGAAGCATTCGCAATGAAACGCCGAACGTTCTTGGCGACGTTGGGCGCTTCGCAAGTCTTGCACGGGCTGATGGCCCGCGCCCAAGTACCGTCTGTACCCGTCGTTGGGTTTTTGAACAGCGCCTCTCTCGCCACCTATTCGTTCAACGCGAGCGCATTCCGTGAAGGCCTGCGCCAGGCCGGGTTCATTGAAGGCCAGAATGTCGCCATAGAGTATCGCTGGGCAAACAACGATTACAGCCGTCTCCCTGCGCTCGCAGCCGATCTGGCGAGGCGCAACGTCGCGATCATCGCGGCCACCGCCGACATCGCATCGGCTCGCGCCGCGCTGACTGTAACGAGCGCCATACCGATCGTCTTCACCGTCGGCTCGGACCCGGTGCCGTTCGGCCTCGTCAGCAGTCTGAGTCGACCGACGGGAAATGCCACGGGCGTCACCCTTTTTTCAAGCACGCTGATGGCCAAGCGTCTGGAATTCCTGCGCGAAGTGGCCCCCAACGCTCGCCTGATCGCGTTGCTGATGAACCCCGACAACCTTAACTACGACGTCGATGTAAAAGCAGCACAAGAGGCCGCCCGCAGTCTGGACCGCCAAACGACTGTCGTGCACGCGAAGAATCCCGGCGAGGTTGACACCGCGTTCGACAGGATCGTGCAACAGCACGCCGCCGCGATACTGGTGGCCAGCGATCCGATGTTTCTCGGACAGCGCGAGAAACTCGCCGCGCTTGCCGCGAGGTACGCCCTGCCGGTCGTAGCGTGGACACGCGAGTTCGCAACCGCTGGTCTGCTGCTGAGCTACGGAACGAGCATCGTGTGGATGTATCACGAGGCAGGCGTCTATGCCGGTCGCATCCTGAAGGGGGCAAAGCCTTCCGAGCTGCCCATCATCCAGCCGACCAATTTTCAGCTGGTGATCAACCTCAAGACCGCGAAGGCGCTTGGCATCACAATCTCGCAATCGCTGCTGTTGCGCGCGGATGAGGTGATCCAGTGATAGATCAGGAGATGCTCGCTCAACTCGCGTCGGACTTGGTGCGGCTCTCGGTCGCCCTGCTTGTCTACGCCGAGAACCTGCGCAGCAGCTACCGCGAGCCTGCTGGTCGGAGCCGACCGGGTCATCGAATGATCCCCAATCGCGCGGCCGTTGCACCGCTGCGGCGCATTGGGTAGGCTCTTTCATCGTGCATCCGCACAGGGAGTCC
>VBCY01000204.1:0-327 GCA_005882995.1 Betaproteobacteria bacterium | reverse complement strand
GACAGTAAGCTCGACAGACTCCTAGCGCGATGGCTACGCTCCCCCTCGGCGAAGCGGCTACGACGAGCGTGCGTCGCACCCATCGCGGGCGTCTCTTTCGCAAGTACCTGTTGCTCATCCTTACGCTGGTGACTGGGGCCCTGCTCGCTTCCGGCGCCATCAGCATCTACTTCACCTACCAGGAAAACAAGGCGGCACTGGCGAGCCTTCAGCACGAAAAAGCACTCGCGGCGGCATCGAGGATCGAGCAGTACATACGCCAGATCGAGCAGCAGCTTGCTTACGCGGCGCTCCCCCAGCTCGATGCGAGCGACATCGAGCTGCGAC
>VBCY01000036.1 GCA_005882995.1 Betaproteobacteria bacterium | reverse complement strand
GAGCGCGCGCGACAAGCGTTGCAGATCACGCGCCAGCAGCTCGATCGCGCTGCGCAATTGCAGCACGAGCCCCGTGTCCATTGCATCCTGGCTGGTCGCGCCCCAGTGCACGTAGCGCGCCGCTTGCGCGTCGCGCTCCGCTACCTGCGCCGTCAGCTCCTTGATTAACGGGATGACCGGATTACCTGCGCTGGCGGCAGCGGCGGCCAGCGTCTCCACGTCGAATGATTCCGCCCGGCAGCAGGCGCTGATGACCGTGCCAGCCGAATGCGGGATCGCCCCGCTTTGCGCCTCGGCGCGAGCCAGGGCGGCTTCGAAGTCGAGCATCCCCTGCAATCGACCGTGATCCGAGAATACGGTGCGCATCTCCTCGGTGGTGAACTGCCGGTCCAGCAGACGTTGCGAACGCGTGGCGCTCACGCCCCGTACTCTCGCGCTCGCGTTATCTGCCATGCGGGCTCAGAAGTCGAAAAACACCGTTTCGTCCTCGCCCTGAAGAACGATGTTCCAATGCAGCGCGTCGTCGGCGCCGCGCCGCGCGATCAGAGTGTGACGGCGATCTGCGGGCACCCGCTTTAGCACCGGATCGGCTTCGTTCGCCGCTTCTTCCGGAAAATACATTCTCGTCAAAAGTTGTTTGAGAAGGCCACGCATGAACACGGTCACCGCGAGATGCGGTGCCTGCGATGTGCCGCCCGGCCCGGGAACACGTCCGGGCTTGACAGTCGAAAACCTGAATTCGCCGTCAGCATTGGTAAGGACGCGACCGAATCCGCGAAAGGCCCGGTCGATCGGCTTGTTCTGCGGATCCTCCGGGCTCGCATACCTGCCATGGACATTTGCTTGCCAGACCTCGATCACGCCCTCGCTCGCGCCTTTGCCGTCGCCATCGAGCAGGCGGCCGTGGATGAGGACGCGCTCGCCGCCCGGATGTTCTGCGGCGAGAGCATCGACCGCGAGCGCAGAGAAACCGATGCTGAGAAACGGTCCGACCGTCTGCGACGGAGTGCTAAGAAGGCTCATCGTGGGATCTCTCCGCTCAGCTGCGAGTGCTTTGCGTGAACGTCTGCTCGCGACCGCGCAATACGATGTCGAAGCGGAATGCGATCGCGAAGTCAGGAATCGTCCCTTCCCAGTCGAACTGCGATATCAATCGCTGCCGCGCGTTGTCATCAGGGACGCTGTTGAACATCGGATCGTAGGAAATCAGCGGATCGCCGGGAAAATGCATCTGCGTCACGAGGCGCTGTGCAAGGCCGATGCCGAACACGGAGAAGTGCAGGTGCGCCGGTCGCCAGGCGTTGTAGTGATTGCGCCAGGGATAAGCACCGGGCTTGATGGTGATAAAGCGATAGTTGCCATGCGCATCGGTGAGCACGCGTCCGCCGCCTGTGAAGTTTGGATCCAGAGGAGCGTCGTGATCATCGACATCGTGTCGATAACGGCCCGCGGCGTTCGCTTGCCACAGCTCGATCAACGCCTTCACAACCGGTTTGCTGTTC
Source organism: Betaproteobacteria bacterium (assembly GCA_005882995.1). GTDB lineage: Bacteria > Pseudomonadota > Gammaproteobacteria > Burkholderiales > Casimicrobiaceae > PALSA-1003. Next base: position 15,386 of record VBCY01000036.1, on the reverse strand, counting down.
TCGTCCAGCAATCGGCCCGAGACGATGATGCGCTCGCCAAGCGGCTCTCCGCTGTGTTGGCGGGTCAAGTCGGCGTCGTCCGGTTTAACGTCGTCGTAGCCGAATACCGGTCCGGTGATTTCGGAGAGCGTATGCGGGAGCCATACGAGGGACCGCGTCGGCGCGCGCTTGATCGTCGATCGATACGGCGGATAGAGGTACTCGGGTTGCGTCTTGTAGTAAGGACGTCGATAGCCGGCGACATCGCCGATGACATCCTCGTGAGTAATGTACGCAGATTCGTAGGCTGCCAAGTCACTCATCGCTCTTGCTCCTCGGTTTTCCGCTTCTCAGACGCGTTCGATGATCATGGCGATGCCTTGCCCGACGCCGATGCACATGGTGCACAAGGCGTAGCGCCCTCCGCTGCGCCGCAGTTCATAGAGAGCAGTCGTGACCAAACGGGCGCCGCTCGCTCCCAGTGGATGACCCAGTGCGATGGCGCCGCCATTGGGATTGGCGTACGGCGCATCGTCGGCGACGCCGTGATCGCGCAATACCGCGAGCGCCTGTGACGCGAAGGCCTCGTTCAATTCGATGATGTCGATATCAACGATTTTGAGCCGCGCCTTGGCCAACACCTTGCGCATAGCCGGTGCAGGCCCGAAGCCCATGATTCGAGGTGCGATGCCTGCGACTGCCGCGGCGACGACCCGCGCCTTCGGAGTGAGACCGTATCGCTTGGCCGCTTCCTCCGAAGCAACCAGCACGGCGCATGAACCGTCGTTCACGCCCGAGGCATTGCCGGCCGTCACGGTCCCATCCGGGCGCACCACGCCTTTGAGCTTGGCGAGCGCCTCCAGGGTGGTCTCGCGCGGATGCTCGTCCCGCTGGACGATGATGGGATCGCCTTTTTTCTGCGCAATGGTCACCGCAACGATTTCCTCGGCGAGACGGCCGGCGGCTATTGCCGCGGCGGCTCGCTGTTGACTGCGCAGCGCATACGCGTCCTGATCCGCCCTCGATACCTTGAAATCCGCTGCGACGTTTTCAGCGGTTTCCGGCATCGAGTCGATCCCATATCTCGCTTTCATCAACGGATTCACGAAACGCCAGCCGATGGTGGTGTCCTCGATCCTGGCAGCGCGCGAAAACGCTGCCTCCGCCTTGCCCATTACAAAGGGAGCGCGCGACATGCTCTCCACGCCACCGGCGATCATCAACGCAGTCTCATCGCTCTTGATGGCACGTGCGCACAGGGCGATCGCGTCCATGCTCGAACCGCATAAACGGTTGACTGTCGAACCCGGGACTTCGACGGGGAGGCCCGCGAGCAACGACGACATGCGCGCTACGTTGCGGTTGTCTTCGCCTGCCTGGTTGGCGCAGCCGTAGACAACGTCATCGACCATTTTCCAGTCGACGTTCGGGTTACGCTCGACCAGCGCACGAATGGGAATCGCTCCCAGGTCATCGGTGCGCACGCCGGCGAGAGCGCCTCCATAGCGACCGAAGGGTGTGCGCACAGCATCGCATAGAAAGGCTTCAGCCATCGTGCCCTCCAGATAGGTGCACTTTCATTCGGTGACGGGTGCGATTGCGTTGATCAGGGGAATGCCGGTCAGCCGCTCGAGCTCCGCAAAGCCGAGACCCGGAACGGTCTCGATTGCTTGCAGGCCATGCGGCGTGACGTCGATAACCGCGAGGTCGGTGTAGATGCGAGTCACGCAGGCGATGCCCGTCAATGGATAACTACAGTGCGCAACGATCTTGGATTCGCCGCTACGGGTGAGATGATCCATCATGACCCAGACCCGCTTCGCGCCGATCGCGAGATCCATCGCGCCACCTACCGCCGGAATGGCGTCGGACGCCCCGGTATGCCAATTGGCGAGGTCACCATTGGCCGCAACCTGGAAGGCGCCCAGCACGCAAATGTCCAGATGGCCACCGCGCATCATTGCAAACGAATCTCCGTGATGAAAGTACGCCCCGCCGGTGAGCAGCGTCACGGGTTGCTTGCCGGCATTGATAAGGTCCGGATCCTCATGTCCAGGCGCAGGCGCCGGCCCCATCCCCAGCAACCCGTTTTCGCTTTGCAGAAAGATCTCGCGGTCTCTTGGCAAATGATTGGCGACCAGCGTTGGCAGACCGATGCCGAGGTTGACGTAAGCTCCCTCGGGAATGTCGCGGGCCACGCGATCCGCGAGCTGTTCCCGTGTGAGCCGGTTCATGGCTTCGTTCACGCGGCGGAGCGCTGCGCGACTCTGATCGGCACGACGCGCCGGACGAAGATGCCCGGCGTGACAATCGCTTCAGGGTCGAGGCTTCCGAGCGGCACGACGTCGCGGACTTGCGCGATGGTGCATTGGGCCGCAGTGGCCATGATGGGTCCGAAATTGCGTGCAGTCTTGCGATAGACGAGATTGCCCCAGCGGTCGCCACGATCGGCTTTGATCAACGCGAAATCGGCGCGTATCGGATACTCCAGGATGTAGTTGCGCCCACCGATGTTGCGTGTTTCCTTGCCCTCCGCAAGCAGTGTTCCGTACCCGGTGGGCGTGAAAAACGCGCCGAAGCCGGCACCTCCTGCCTGGATTCTCGCCGCCAGGTTTCCTTGCGGAACCAGCTCCAGTTCAATCTCCCCTGCCCGATACAGCGCGTCGAATACGTGCGAGTCGGTCTGCCGCGGAAACGAGCAAATGATCTTCTTCACCCGTCTCGCCTTGAGCAGCGCCGCGAGTCCCGTCTCGCCGTTGCCGGCATTGTTATTGACGATAGTGAGATCGCTCGCACCGCGTTCGATGAGGGCGTCGATCAACTCACCCGGCATGCCGGCGGTTCCGAAGCCGCCGATCATCACCGTCGCACCGTCGAAGACATCGGCGACCGCCGCCGTCGGTGAGACAACCGTCTTGTCGATCATGGATCGGAGAGCCGTAGGTCTGTGTGGCGGACTGGAGAAACGACCCGGATTTCATGGCCTCGCTCAGGCGAGGTCGCGATGATGTGGGCATTTTCGCAGCAACGCGCGAAGCTGTCGATTGCACCGGGATCCGCCAGCGGCGAGGTCTTTATGCTCCATCTTGAGGCTCCTTTGCCGCAAACCGGGGGAGATTGACAATTTGGGTCGCTTCCGCGGAGCAAAAGGCGCCCCGCCCAAGGCGCAATCGATGGCATGGTACTTGCGGTGAATTCAGGCTGGATTACGCCATTGGACAAAACCGAGTTCGCGACAATCTATGACCCGGGACCGGATCGGGAGAGCACCGTTGGTCAAGGACGGCGAGCAGGACCGCCCTACGCATCGAGTTGCGGGGCTCTGGCCGGCCAACTTGCGCGCCAGCTTCCTGTGCAGCTTCACCGGGCAGGCGGTAGGTGCGGTCGCGTTCGCCCATGCGGCGCTGCTTCCGATCCTCTACGCGGGTTGGCTGACAGATCTTTCGTTTGCCTTTTCGGCTTTGGCCCTGTCGTGCGTCGGCCTGGGGATCCTTGGTCGTCGCTGGACGCGCGCCATTGCCCAGTTGCGCGGCGAGTTGCAGCGCTTTGCGGCGAGCCGCGACGGAGAAAATCCATTCCAGGACTCGCGCTCTGCGGGCCTGGACGGTCTGCAGCGCAGCCTGGAAAGTCTGCACCGTCGGGTTGCGCGACGGGTGCAAAAGCTCAAAGCCGCACGCGATGCCGCCGAACGCGAACGCGACGCGAGTCGTGGCGCGATCCAGCAGCTCACCCGCGCACAACGCATCGCCAGAGTGGGAAGCTGGGACTGGGATCGAACGGCCAATGCGTTGAGCTGCTCGGATGAGGTATTGCGCATCCTGGGCGTCAAGGCCGAAGGGCGGCCGCATGCTGGCGCCATCGAAGGCTTCATTCACAAGGAAGACCGCGGCGCATTCCGGCGGTGGACGGTCAAACTCGCGCGTGGCACGGTAACCGAAGGCCTGGATGTGCGCGTTACGGCGAAGGACGGTGAGCTGCGCCACGTGCATCTGCTGGGAGAAGCCGTGCGCGATGCGAGCGCCCAGATCACCGGCGTCTCTGGAACGATTCAGGACGCGACCGAGCGCACGCGCGCGATCCAGCAGATTCATCGGCTCGCGTATTTCGATGTGCTCACCGAGTTGCCGAACCGTTCCCGCTTCCACGAAAAACTGGGCGACACGCTCGACGCCGCACGCCGCGCCAGCAAATCCTTCGCAATCATGTTTCTCGATCTGGACCACTTCAAGCGCATCAACGACACGCTGGGACATGCAGTGGGCGACGATCTGCTGCGCGTCATCGCGCAGCGGCTCACCCGGGGACTACGTCCCGACGACATGGCGGGCCTTACCCATGCCAAGACCGTCGATCGGGACGTGTGCCGTCAAGGCGGCGATGAATTCATCGTCCTGCTCAATGGCGTCGAAACCGAACAGGAGGCTTCTCGGGCGGCGACGCGTCTCCTTGGAGTGCTGGCTCAACCGATCGTCATCGGCACGCAGGAGATTTTCGTTTCCGCTTCGATCGGCATTGTTCTCTACCCCAGGGACGGCGAGGATCTCGATACCCTGCTCAAGAACGCCGACGTCGCGATGTACCACGCCAAGGCAATGGGACGAAACCGCTACTATTTTTACAACGATTCGATGCGCGCAGCGACCGCCGAGCTCCTCGCGCTGGAGCATGACTTGCGCAAGGCGCTCGAAGCCGGCCAATTCGAGCTCTATTATCAGCCGCAGATCGAGGTACCGACAGGCGAGATCGTCGGCGTCGAAGCACTGATTCGCTGGAACCATCCGGCGCTGGGCATGCTCGGCCCTGCCCACTTCATCGGCGTCGCCGAAGAAGCAGGCCTCATCATGGACATCTGGGAGTGGGTGCTCGTCACCGCTCTCATCCAGCACAATGCATGGATGGAGCAAGGGCTTCCGGGAATCACGATCGCGGTGAACTTGTCGAGCGTCCAGTTCGGCGATCCGGCGCTGGCTGAACGGGTTCGTGAGATCGCTCGCGTCGTCGAAGTCCCGCTCGACCATCTCGAGCTGGAGGTCACTGAATCGATGCTCATGGGCGACTTCGACGAGGCGCTGAAGACGCTCACAGAACTGCGCGCGATGGGCGTCAAGATCGCCATCGACGACTTTGGAACCGGCTATTCGTCACTGGCTTATTTGCGCCGCCTGCCGCTGGACAAGTTGAAACTCGATCAATCGTTCAGTCGCGATGCCGGCGAAAACGAAGGCGACGTGGCAATCACGCGGGCAGTCATGGCGATGGCGCAAAGCCTGAAGCTCGTCGTCGTGGCCGAAGGCGTGGAGACTCAAGCACAGATCGATTTTCTACTGCGCCTCGGCTGCACCACGGTTCAAGGGTTCCTGCTCGGGCGCCCGCTGCCCGCTGCGGCGACCGCGGACTTGCTGCGCGAGAGCGTTGCGAACGCCAGGACCTTGCCGCCTCCTGCGAGCGACAATTGGGATTCGATCGTGCAGTCCGGGTCAGCAATGGCTGAGCCGGGACGGCACAAGGCTCCGTTCACGCACTAGGGCCTGTTAACGCTATGGGCGCAAACGCGAACGGGTGGCATGGGGCGCCAATCGCGGCAGCCGACGAAGCCAAGACTAGCGGTCTTGGCGAGGAGAGCAACAAAGAGTGGCGCCCCAAGGCACCCGTTCCCGTCGGGTTGCTGCCGAAAACGCCCATCGCTGCGTTGCAAAGGCTCGCCGGGTGCCCAACCCGCCTTCGCCTTCGCGCCTTGCGCTGAGCGTTTTCGGCTGTGCAACGCGTTCGTGTCCATAGCGTTAACAGGCCCTGGTTGCGTATCGCTGGCCGGTCGCACGTTCGCTACGCCAGCGCTTCGGCAGGCTGCGTCAGCTCTTCAAGCGCGCTCAGTGCGTTCGCCGCATACATGAGCGACGGGCCACCGCCCATGTAGACTGCAACGCCGAGCGCCTCTTCGATCTCCGCCCTGGTTGCACCCGCCTTCACCAGCGCCTGCATGTGAAAACCGATGCATGCGTCGCAGTGGCCGGCGACCCCGAGGCACAGGGCGATGAGCTCCTTGGTCTTGCTGCTCAGGGCACCATCGTCAAGCGCGGCATGAGCGAGTTCATTGAAGCTCTTGATCAGCTCCGGTTTGTCCGCGCGCAATTGCCTGAGCGACTTCGACACGGAACGCGTGATATCACGGTAGTTGTTGGTCATGGGTGGCGTGTCATAGGTGGCGTTATCGAACGGGCTGGTAATTGTTTCATTTTGGACCGGTGCGATGACTCTCGTCTTGACCTGCGTCATGTGCGGGCGCATCAGACCGATCGGGCAGGGCTTGCCACGGTGGCAAAGAGTTGAACAGTCGACCAATGTAATTACTGCACGACGTCCGACAAGTCATTCGACGACAGCATTCGATGCGGCCGCCGGAATAAGGGCTTTCACAATTCTGTTTGCACTCCAGTCGACTCCGGCACCGGCGTTGTCAGCACTGTCTCGCGAACACGGTGCCCGGGAGCCGGGGCCGACGCATCGGCTTCGCTAGGGAAGGGAGCCCGCCGGTGTCACGCGCAGCGCGCGCGCTGCGCAATCCTGGTTCGATTCGAAAGGAGACTTCAATGAGTACGATCCGCCAGGCGACGGCGCTGCTGTCGTTCGCCGTGTTAGTTGGCGGCGCGCAAACCGCCGCCGCTCAGTTCTATGCCCAACACAACCTCGTTTCCGACCAACCCGGAGTCGCGGACCTGCAGGATACGTCGCTGGTGAACGCCTGGGGCCTCGGTGCGACTGCCACTTCGCCGTGGTGGGTCGCCAACAATGGAACCGGGACGTCAACGCTCTACAACACCAGCGGACCCGTCGTCGCCAAGCTGGGACTCACGGTGACAATCCCGGGTGGCAAACCCACAGGGCTCTTCGCCAACTGCGGCACCGGATTTCCAGTCACAGCGGGCGGCGTTACCGCTTCCTCGCGCTTCATCTTTGCCGGTGAAGACGGAAGCATCTCCGGTTGGAATCCGGGCGTGCCGCCACCGGCGACGTCGATGAAGGCGACCATCGCGATCCAGCCCTCCGACAAGATCTACAAGGGCCTCGCCATCGCCTGCACGACACCGGGAGGCGACTTTCTCTACGCCACCGACTTCCACCATGGCAAGGTCGACGTCTACAACAGCAGCTTCACACTGCAGACCATGCCGGGTGCATTCAGCGATCCGAACATTCCCAAGGGCTACGCGCCGTTCGGCATCCAAAACATCGGCGGCACCATCTATGTCACTTATGCGCTGCAAGACGAGGACGCGGAAGATGACGTTGCCGGCGTGGGACACGGGTACGTCAATGCGTTCACCACCGCCGGCGGGTTGATCCGCCGGGTCGCATCGAAGGGTACCCTCAACTCGCCTTGGGGGCTCGCGATGTCGCCGGCCGGCTTCGGCAAGTTCAGCAGTGACCTCTTGGTTGGCAACTTCGGCGACGGCCTCATTCAGGCGTTCGACGCCAACGGCTTGCGCGGCGATGACGAGTCGCGCTTCCTGGGCCTTCTGCATAGCGCAAACGGACCGCCGTTAAAGATTGACGGTCTGTGGGCGCTCCAATTCGGCAACGGCGCCGCGGCCGGACCGAAGAGTACGCTCTTCTTCACTGCCGGCCCGGACGACGAGTCGCACGGCCTGTTCGGGTCGCTGGTCGTGACCACACCGCCCAACGGCGACCAGAGCGATAACGATTAATCGATCTCGCTGAACCGGCTGCGTTGAGCGCAGCTACCAGGCATGCCGGGCCCGCGCGAAGCGCGGGCCTTTTTTCATTCTTCTGCCGTTCGATTGACCGGCGGTGGCTTGCCACGATCGAGCCAGCCCGTTAGGCTCGCGCGCATGCTTCGGGTTCGCGGCCTGACCAAGCGCTATGGCGGTGCCCGTCCCCGTACTGTTTTCAGCGGCATCGATCTCGATCTCACCGGCGGCGAGTACATCGCAATCATGGGTGAGTCGGGCAGCGGCAAGTCGACGCTGCTCAATCTCGTCGCCGGACTCGACCTTCCCGACGCAGGGTCTATTGCCTTTGACGGCGTCGAAATCACGCGTCTCGATGATGAAGCACTTACGGTTCTGCGTCGCGAGCGCATGGGTTTCGTTTTCCAGGCATTTCACGTCCTGCCCTACTTGAGCGTCGCCCAGAACGTTGCGCTGCCGCTTTCGCTGTGCGGCGTTGACCGCGAGGACGCGCGACAGCGAGTCCACAGCACACTGAGCGACGTCGGGCTCGCAGAGAGGGCTACGAGCTCCCCGAGCGAGCTTTCCGGTGGCGAAATGCAGCGCGTGGCCATCGCACGAGCCTTGGTGCACGCCCCGCGATTGGTGCTCGCCGATGAACCCACCGGCAATCTGGACGCCGAAAGCGCGTCGCAGGTTCTGGCTCTTCTGCGACATCAGGTCAAGACCCATGGCGCTTCGGGAATCCTTGTGACTCATTCGCGCATCGCAGCGGCGACATGCGATCGAACCTTGATCCTCACGCAGGATGGGCTACGCGAGACTGAAAGGTTTGAGTAGAGCGCAATCGCCATGGCTCACAGAACATCGATCTCAGCTACCGGCGCGATCCTGACGGGTTCGCTTGCACACAACAAGACGCGAACTCTGCTATCGGTTGCAGCGATCGGTCTCGGCGTCGCTCTCGCCTACGCAGTGCAGCTCATTACGGGCACCGCGATCAACGAGCTTGCCCTCGGGATACAGGTTCTGTCTGGCGAGGCTGATCTGCAGATTCGGGGCGCCCGCGGCGGGTTTGACGAGCGGCTGTATCCGATGCTTGCGAAGCTTCCGGAAGTTGCGGCGGCGAGCCCGGCTGTCGAGGTCGACGCACGGATCAGCGGCCGCGACGATGTGCTGAGGATCATCGGAGTGGATGCCTTTCGTGCGGCAGCCGTTCAACCTGGATTGATCGCGGAACCCGCAGACCGCCTCGATCTGCTTCGTTCCGACACGCTGTTCATAAGCCCCGCGGCAGCCCGCTGGCTCAGCGTCGGCGTGGGCGATGTTCTGCATTTCCAGGCGGGTCTACGAGAGGTGCCGCTGCGTGTAGCCGGCTGGGTTCCGATGGCTGAGCAGCAGCGGATCGCCATCATGGATATCGCCGGAGCACAATCTGCCTTCGACCGCCTTCGCGTCGTGACGCGGATCGATCTTCGCCTCCGGCCGGGAACGGATATCGCATCATTTCGTCAACACTTGCTGGCAGTTCTGCCGGCGGGCGTTGCAGTGGAGAGTCCCGCGACGAGCGTTCAGGCCACCGGCAACGTTTCCCGCTCGTATCGCATCAATCTGAACGTTCTGGCACTGGTCGCGCTTTTTACGGGCGGCTTGCTGGTTTTTTCCACGCAGGCGCTGGCGGTGGTCCGCCGTCGCGCGCATTTCGCGCTGTTGCGAGTGATCGGCGTGACACGCCGGCAACTGCTTGCTTCACTGCTGCTGGAGGGCGCCTTGCTGGGTGCCGCCGGAAGCACCCTGGGGGTCGTTTTCGGATTCGCGCTTGCACAGGCCGCGATCCGCGTCTTGGGCGCAGACCTCGGTTCGGGCTACTTTCGTGGAATCTCAGCGATGCTCGCCCCGACGCTATCGGCGCTGTTGATATGCTTTCTTCTGGGGGTCGCGACCGCAACGCTGGGGACCCTCTTGCCGGCGCTGGAGGCAGCGCGTGCCTCTCCAGCGCTTGCGTTGAAGCCAGGCGACGAAGAGCGCGCATTCGTGCGACTACGAGCCGTCTGGCCAGGCGCCGCCGCGATCGCGGTGGGCGCAATGCTTACAGCGCTGCCTGCGGTCGGCGGAGTGCCGCTGTTCGGTTATCTGGCGATCGCACTTATCTTGGTCGGCACGCTGCTGATCATGCCCCAGTTGGCGGCAATGTTCCTGCGGCTGGTCGGTACGCCGCAGGCTCCGGCGCCCCAGCTCGCGTTGATGCAGCTTCGCGGCGCACCGGGTCAGGCAGCGGTCAGCCTGGTCGCGATCGTCGCGAGCCTGAGCCTGATGATATCGATGGCGATCATGGTCACCTCGTTTCGCGACGCGCTGGACGCCTGGCTCGAACGCGTGCTGCCCGCGGATGTTTACGTTCGTGCGGCTGCTGCCGGCGATACCGGGTATCTCGCGCCTGAAGACCAGACGCAGATCGCCGGAATCGCGGGCGTTCGTCGCGCGGAGTTCTTTCGTGAGCAGCAGATCCTCCTCGACGCGACGCGGCCGCGAATCGTTTTGCTTGCCCGGAACATTAACCTTCGCGATGCGCAACAACGGCTGGCGCTGGTGAGCACCCTGTCGAGCGAGCCGACCAGTGCATTGCCGCCGCTGTGGGCGAACGAAGCGATGGCGGATCTTTATGGCTTCGGCACCGGCGAGGTGGTCGAGTTGCCGCTGGCCGGCAAGCCGGTCCAGTTCATCGTCGCGGGCGTATGGCGCGATTACGCGCGGCCGCAGGGAGCGGTCGTGATCGAACGCGATCGCTACGTGGCTCTCACCGGCGATCGGACAGCCACCAACGCCGCGCTATGGCTCTCGCCCGGATCATCCCTGGACGCGGTGAGCAGAGCGATCGTGCATCAAGTTCCAGGAGGCGAGCATCTTGAGATCGCGACGCCGGGAGAGATCCGCGAAGTGTCCCTGCGAATCTTCGATCGTACTTTTGCCGTCACCTACGCGCTCGAGTTTGCCGCCGTAGCCATTGGGTTGCTGGGCCTGTCGTCATCATTCGGCGCGCTGGTCCTCGCTCGTGTCCGCGAATTCGCCGTGCTTCGACACATCGGAATGACTCGGCGGCAGATTGGCCAGATGCTCGCGAGCGAAGGGCTTATTCTGAGCGCGATCGGCCTTGCGGTTGGCCTGGTGCTCGGCGCGCTCATCAGTCTGATCCTGATCCAAGTCGTTAATCGGCAATCATTCCATTGGGGGATGGAACTTTCGTTACCATGGAGCACGCTTGCGATTGCTGCGCTGGTGGTCCTCGCGCTTTCCACGCTCACCGCATGGGTCAGCGGGCGCAGGGCCATGGCTAACGAGGTCCTTCGCGCTGTGAAAGACGATTGGTGAGCTCTCTTCTTCGGTGCCGATGAAGCTTTCATGAGAAGGCGACGATTTCTTGCCAGCACTCTGGCGCTGCTCGCCACACCGGGATATGCGGCGGACGATTATCCCGAGGTCGTCCCTGGCCGGGCCTTGCAATTCCCCCGCGACTACGGAAGCCATGCAGGCTTTCGCAATGAATGGTGGTATGTCACCGGATGGGTCAAGGATTCGAACGACTTGGCGTACGGCATCCAGGTGACTTTTTTTCGCAATCGACCTCGCATCGCCGATGACAATCCAAGCCATTTCGCACCGAAGCAACTGCTGTTCGCACATGCAGCCATCGCCGATCCGCGTTTCGGCCGACTGCGCCACGACCAGCGGGCGGCGCGCGCCGGGTTCGATCTTGCCGATGCCGCAGCAGACGCAACGGCCGTGTGGATCGACGACTGGTCTCTTAAGATGAGCGATGGCGGCTATGTCGCACGCATTGCGGCGCGTGACTTTGCGTTCGATCTGCGCTTCAAACCGACGCAAGGGGTGCTGGCGCAGGGCGACGCGGGTTTTTCCCGCAAAGGACCGATCGAGCGGCAAGCCAGCTATTACTACAGCGTGCCACAGCTTGCAGCGTCGGGGCGAGTCGAGACTGCGCAAGGCGCAGCCGATGTTTCAGGCATCACATGGCTCGACCATGAGTGGTCCAGCGAGCTGCTCGCGCCGGGAGCTACCGGATGGGACTGGGTAGGAATCAATCTATCCGATGGCGGCGCGCTTATGGCGTTTCGCATTCGTGACAACTCGGGCGGCGCAATGTGGGCAGGTGGAGCGTTCCGCTCACGGGATGGACAGGTGATCGCTTTCGATCGCAGCGAGATTGAATTTGCGCCTGAAAGGCAATGGCGTTCACCGCGCACCCAGGTCGAATATCCCGTGGTGATGACGCTGCGCGCTGGCTCTTTGCAATGTGTCATTGAGCCTCTGATGGAGGACCAGGAACTGGATGCGCGAGTGGGTACCGGTACGATCTACTGGGAGGGCGCGGTGCGAGCCTTTATGGGAGGGCGTGAAATCGGGCGCGGTTATCTGGAGCTGACGGGTTACTGGAAGCCGCTCAAGTTGTGAGTTCGCTCCGACGGCGCAGTCGCGCAGCATGGCGCTCGTAATGTGGTGTGAAACTGCGTTCTGACCAAACAGACAGCGTCAGCGTCGATCTGCATCAGCATCGATTGAATGGGGACAGACGCCTGTTGTCCTTCGGCCACAGTTGCGGCCGCTCGCGCAGGCGAAAAATCAAAAGCCGCCATTCAAGGATCCTGAGACACCGGCGGCAGTCGGCCACAAGCCGCCGGTCCACCTCGCCGTCAAGTTTCCATGAAGCGGACGTTCCGGAAGACCACCGGGGTCACCTCTCTCTCGCCATTTCGAACCGACACAATCACCTCACCGATATTTGATCTGCCGCAAGGTGTGTCACACCTCGTGAGCAGAGAGTGCTACGCTTAACAAGTTTGTCCAGCAATTGCGGGTCTCCATTATGCGAGCCCCTTCGCAGTAGCGACGCCGAATGAGCTGTTGCCGCGAGGGCCGCTCGGCGAGTGATTTCCGGGAATGCTGCCGCCGCCCTATCCGGCTGCGCCGTCGGCGATTTGTTTCGTTGCAAGTGAAGATAAGTGAGGACGAATGAAGCACTCCATGAAATTCCGCTCCCTATTGCTGGCGTCGCTTAGGGAGTTGGCACTCGTCGCTGGGCCAGCGGTTGCGCAGCAAAAGAAGCCCAGCAGCCTCATCATCTGGGGCGACGATATCAGTGGCTTCAACGTCAGCGCCTACAACCTGGGCATGATGGGGTACAAGACTCCGAATATCGAAACCGGACAAGGAGAAATCCGATGCTGAATAGTCGAATTGCCTTCAACGTTGTTCTGGTGGCGGTGCTGCTTGCGGCAGGTATATGCCGCGCGCAGCAGCCCGCGCCGTCCCCGTCGGTACCCCAGGCATCCCCGGCGCCTCAAGAGGCTCCGGCCCCGGTGATCCAGGCCGAGGCCATCGACGCCCTTAAACAAATGGGTGCTTATCTGCACACGCTGAAGGACTTCTCGGTCACTGCCGACATCACCGCCGACGAGGTGCTGTTGTCCGGCCAGAAGATTCAGGTCGGCGGCGAGAACACGCTGACGGTACGCCGGCCCGATCGCCTCAAGGCCACGGTGAGGAAGGACGAGACCGACATCGACCGCGAGTTCTATTACGATGGCAAGACCTTCACGATTTACGGCAAGAAGGTGAAGTACTACGCATCGGCCCCCGCTCCCCCGACCATCGCGGCGCTCGTGGACGCCGTCAACGAGCGCTTCGACGTGAGCCTTCCCCTCGCCGATCTGTTCGTCTGGGGGACGGACAAGGCCCCCGTGCAGGACATTACATCGGCGCTCCACATCGGTCCGGCCACGATTGGTGGAATACCGACCGATCACTACGCCTTCCGGCAGGAGGGTGTCGATTGGCAGGTCTGGATCCAGAAGGGCAAGACACGGCTGCCGCGCAAGCTCGTCATTACGACCATGGGCGAGGAGGGTCAACCCCAATACGTGTCGGTCCTGAAATGGAACCTGTCGCCGAACATCAGCGACAAGATGTTCACGTTTGTTCCGAAACCGCCGACGCGACCAAGTAAAGAGGACAAACACATGGACATGTGCACTTACACATCCTGCAGCAGGCTCATCACGCCAGCGGTGGCCGCGCTGATGCTCGTGATGGCAAGCAGCGCGATCGCCTACGAGACACGCGGGACGACCCGTACGAACGTCAGCACCACCAGCGTCAACAGGAACGTCAGCGCCAATTCGGCGAGCGTCAATCGAAACGTCAACTCCGCGAGCGTCAATCGAAACGTCAACGTCAACTCCGCGAGCGTCAATCGAAACGTCAACGTCAATAGCACCAACGTCAACGTAAATCGGAACGTCAACGTCAATACCGGATGTTGCTATAACAACGTCGGCGTAGGCGGTGCCGTGGCCGCGGGTGTGGTGGCGGGCGCCGTCGTCGGCTCGGCCATCGCGGCATCGGCGCTGCCCCCGGCCTGCTCCGCGGTCGTCGTCAATGGCATCACCTACCAGAGTTGCGGTGGTGCCTGGTACCAGCCGCAATATTCGGGCTCCCAGGTGACCTATATCGTTGTAAATCCACCCAGGTGATGTCGAGAAGGTGCTGCGAAAAGGCCAAACTGGTCCGGTGAGGCGAGTCTTCGGGGCGGGCTAACAATCGGGTGAAGCGGACTGCGTTGGTGTCCCCAAGGTACCGCGGTGGACGGCCGCTTCTCCGCCATCGAATGTCGGATCCGGAAGATCGACGAGCCGCGGGATCGTTCTCTGCCGAATGGGATCGCCAACGATTCGGCGGAAGTCGGCCAGTTTCAGTCATTGCCCGCGACGGGCTAATCTACTCGAAAGCCGCCATTCGCCCTTGATGTCTATCGTTGAAATCGTAGTTCCCCTCCCTCATAGGCCGGCGTTGATTCAAGACAATGACCAAGCGCCGTCCATCGGAATCGTATTCAGTCGATGGTCCTAGACCCAGTAGAGTAGTGGCCTCGACGACACCAGTGCCAAGTAGGCTCAGAATCCGCAGGCTGCAAAAGGAGTCCGAAAAACAACGATCGGTAGATGCGCTGCGGGCACGGAGCCACATTCGAGGAGTGAGGAGATGAACAAGGACGCCCGCAAATTGCGCGCTACGAAACCAGCGGCCGCCCCGGCGCGGCCGGCGAACCGCGCCGAACGCTACGCGGCCGGCAAGGCGCTGCGCGACCGCGTGCCGCGCGAACAGCACGGCGAATGGAAAGCGCCGAAGAATCGGCACGATCCGGTGGACTTGGTGATCGCATCGAGCAAGGGGCGCGTCCCTGGGCTCATTCCCATCCGCTACGGACGCATGTCGGTGTCGCCGTTCACGTTCTATCGCGGCACGGCGCTGAACATGGCTTCGGACCTGGCCGGCACGCCGAACACCGGCATCCGCACGCAGGTGTGCGGTGATTGCCATCTGATGAATTTCGGCGGCTTCGCCACGCCCGAACGGCGGGTGATCTTCGACATCAACGATTTCGACGAGACGCTGCCGGGTCCGTGGGAATGGGACGTCAAGCGTCTTGCGGCGAGCGTAGTGCACGCGGCCCGGTCGAACGGCTTCCCCGCCGCCGACCAACGCGATGCTGCGATGGCCTGCGTGCGTTCGTATCGTGAGCGGATTGCGAAGTTTTCGAACAAGCCGGCGCTGGACGTCTGGTACTCGCACATCGATATCGAGGCCATTCTGGGAACGATATCCGACCGCGAAAGCGTCGCACGGGCACGCAAGCAGATTGCCAAGGCG
>VBCY01000207.1 GCA_005882995.1 Betaproteobacteria bacterium | reverse complement strand
CGCGGCAACTGCAGAACGTTAATCCCAGGCGCACGAGGATTGCGTCGCGGGGGAGTGGCGTCCCCCCGGCATGGCGGCGCACCGGACAGACGCATCACGGAAGTCAGAGACAGTTCGAGCCACCCCAGAGCTCATCCATCGCCTCGGAGAAGCGATCGGAGATGGCCGCCTCCTGCCCGTGCCGGCCCTCGCTGATCACGCGGCGCCCGCGTACGTATACCTCGCGGAATTGAGGCGCGTCGGTGGCGAAGACCAGCGCGTCGAGCGCATGCGACGGAGGCACGCCCAGGAGACCGGGCGAACGCGCGTCGAGCACCAGCGCATCGGCGCGTGCGCCCGGGACCAGGCCCCAATGGATCAGTCCGGCGCTGCGTCCGTCGCCGGCGACAATGGTGTCGAACAGACGTGCCGCGGTTGCCGGTTGGCCGTGCGTCGGCGCGGCAGCCACGTTGCGCTCGCGCCGCACCAGTCGTTGCCCGTATTCCAACCAGCGCAATTCTGCGGGCCAGGAGCGTGAAACCTGGCTGTCCGACCCCAACGCGAGCGGCACTCCCGTGGTCAGCCAGCGCGGCAGGTCAGTCAGCCCATCCCCCAGATTTGCCTCGGTGCTGGGACACACCACGATGCCGGCGCCGGTAGCGGCAACTGCGTCGATCTCTGACGGTGTTGCGTGCGTCGCATGCACAAGCTGCCAGCGCGCATCGGGTCGCAGCTTTCGGCACAGCCATTCGATAGGCCGTGCACCGGTGCTTTCGACACAATCATCGACCTCGGCGGTCTGCTCGGCGATATGGATATGCACGGGCACCGCGCCATCGCCGATGCGCCGCATCAATTCGACCATGGAAGCGTGAGACGCGGCGCGCAGCGAATGGATCGCCACCCCTGCGTTGACCAATGGGCGCCGTGCGTCCGCAACTGTCCTGAAAAGCGCGTGAACTCGTTCCGGCGTGGCGGCAAAGCGTCGCTGGTCGTCGCGCAACGCGGGCTGCATGAATCCGGCGCGCTCATAGAGCACCGGCAGAATCGTGAGGCCGATACCCACGTCAACGGCTGCATCTGCGAGTGCCCAGCTGAGCGTGGCGGCGTCGCCGTACTCGCCACCGGTCTCGTCATGGTGCAGGTATTGGAATTCGCAAACCTGCGTGTAGCCGCCGCACAGCAGCTCGACGTAGAGTTGTGCGGCAACCGCGCGCAACTGCTGTGGCGTGATGCGCGAGGCTACGCGATACATGCGGTCGCGCCACGCCCAGAAATCGTCTGCGTCGCTATCACGACGCTCGGAGAGACCTGCAAACGCACGCTGGAATGCATGACTGTGTGCGTTGACGACGCCCGGCAGGACTGGACCAGGCAGGATGGTTGCGTCGGGTGTTGGAGTGTCGACGCCCGCCGTAATCTCGCTCCAGTTCCCGCGCTCATTCACAGCGAGAAGCACGGCGTCTTGCCAGCGCCCGCCGATCCAAGCACGCGGCGTCCAGAGCTTTGCGTCAGCCACTGGGCTTCCAGTCGAGCATCGCTTGCACAAGCGCGCGCAGCACCGGTTGCAGCGTGGCGACGCGCCCCGAATCGACTTCGTAGGGCGGCTCCTCGCGCATGTAGCAACGCCAGCTCATCTCGAGCTGGACGGATTGCAACCCTGTTCCGGGTCGCCCGTAGTGGCGGGTGATGTATCCGCCTTTA
>VBCY01000206.1:2301-3266 GCA_005882995.1 Betaproteobacteria bacterium | reverse complement strand
TCAATCGCGTTTCCTCCGGCAGACTCAGCACCGCGTCGACCATCTGCGAGATGGTCATGGCTTCGAGTTTCTGTTCCGGATGATTCGGACAATAGGGCTCGCCGACGCGTGCATAGAGCAGTCGCAGGTAGTCGTGGATCTCGGTCACCGTGCCCACGGTCGAGCGCGGGTTGTGCGAAGTTGCTTTCTGCTCGATCGAGATCGACGGCGACAATCCTTCGATCAAGTCGACGTCCGGCTTTTCCATGAGCTGCAGGAATTGGCGCGCGTACGCCGACAGCGACTCGACATAACGACGCTGTCCTTCTGCGTAGAGCGTGTCGAATGCCAGAGAACTCTTGCCCGAGCCCGAGAGCCCGGTGATGACGATCAACCGCTGGCGCGGCAAATCGAGATTGATGTTCTTGAGATTATGAGTACGAGCGCCGCGAATGCGGATGTATTCCATACTGCGCGAGAATGAAGGCTAACCTGCTAATATACTCCTTTTCGCTGCTTCATTCTAAGGGTCTCTTCGCCCCGATTCATAGGTTACGGCGAATCGTCCGAACGGTCGATTCCGCTTTACTGGCGACAGACCTACAATCGACTAACACATCGTCATCGGAAACTGCAATGGCATCCGTCAACAAGGTCATTCTCGTCGGCAATCTCGGCCGCGATCCTGAAACACGCTACACCACCAGCGGTGACGCCGTGACCAACGTCCGGCTCGCCACCACGGACACCTGGAAGGACAAGAACGGCGACAAGCAGGAACGCACCGAGTGGCACACCATCGTCTTCTACGGCCGGCAAGCCGAGATTGCCGGTGAGTACCTCAAGAAGGGGCGCCAGATCTACGTCGAGGGCCGCCTGCAGACGCGCAAATGGCAGGACAAGGAAGGCCAGGACCGCTACACGACCGAAATCGTCGCCGACCGCATGCAAATGCTCGGTAGCCGCGAAGGCGGCGGTGCGCCTTC
>VBCY01000206.1:0-2158 GCA_005882995.1 Betaproteobacteria bacterium | reverse complement strand
CCGCAGCCTGCCCCGGAATGCTTGAGTCCGGGGCCGGGGCGACACCACCGCTACCTAACCGGCTTCCAGCTCGAATCCGGGTTGTAGGTTTTTATCGCACGGGCCAGCGCCACCGTATTCGGCCCCAGGTCCTTTTGGTACACAACGCCCTTGTGATTGACCATGAAGGTCATGATGCCCGAGTTGCCATAAGTCGCCGGGTACGCAACGAGCGCAAAGCCGCCGATCATCCTTCCGTGCGCGAGATAAGCGAGTGCTCCGCCGGGCGCGTCCTTGCCCTGCGCGGTCAGCAAGCGGTAGTAATAGCCGTGGAACGGCGTGGGTGTTCCCTGCTGCCCTTTGTAGCCTTCGCCTGCTGCATGCGCAGCTAAAGGACCCAGCGGGCTCGGCGGCTCGCCTTCCTTGGTGGGCCAGTAGAGGCCGTCTTTCTTGCCGGGACTGCTCATGAACTTCGCGGTGTATTCGCGCAGCCCATCCGCGTCATGGTCCTCGCTTGCGTAATCGTGCTCAGCGTCGACGATGGCTTCGACGACCTGGATCGCGTCGAGCTCGTTCTGTCCGATGCGACGTGCCAGGATTTCCCGAGCGCCGGCGTCTGTGTCGAGCGTCCATCCGCGCGGACCCTTCACCGCGGGAATGGGCATCGGCCAGTCCTGTTTGCCCACGACGAGCGTTGCCTTGGCATCGCCATCCATCGCCGTCGAATGCTTCTCGGCGTAGTCCGCCGCGAAACTTTCGGCGCGCTGCTTGTCTCGCACCGCATCGCCGGAGTTGACCAGCGAATCGCCTTTCGAGCCTAACAGCGACACTAGCGCTTTCGAATCGTTGGTCTTCGCCGCATCGGCGAGCGCCTGGAACAGCTCCTCGGGCGTCGCAAAGGCCTTCTGCGCCGCAGCTTTTTTTGCGGCCGCTGCCGGCACCGGGGAATCCGCTGCGTAGGCCGAGCCGACGTTGCCGATGCAGATTGAAACAGCCATCGCAATGGCGAATGAAACGTATTGCTGCACGTCGCGGTTCATGTCGTCAGCTCCTGATCAGCGCCGGCCACCGCCGCCACGCCCGCCACCACCGCCGCGAGACGCTCCACCGCCGCCGCGGGCTGCTGCGCCTCCACCACTGGAGCTGCGGCTGCCCATGCTGGCGTTGCCACGGCTGGAATAGTCCCGGGCTTGAGCCCCGTTGCTGACATTGAAGCCCCCGCCGCCGCTGGAGTTACGCGTTGCGTGGCCTCCTGCGCTCGCTCCTATATCGCGATTCGCGCCAGCAGCCCCACCGCCTCCTGGCCGGTTCGCACCGGCATTCCCCCCACCCAAACCTGACGCATCACGGGTTCCGGCGCCTCGATTGGCAGCATTCTGCAATCCGGCGCGATCGTTCAATCCTCCACCACCCAGGTTCCCCTCGCGTCCGCGGAACTGCTCTCGCGCCTGCGATGCCTGGCGATCGTAGCTTCCATACTTCTGGCGCGCGCCGTTGTCGCGATACGCCACTCCTTGCCGGTGGTTCGCATTGTGTTGCCAGTTGCCGTTCGAAATGTTGGAACGGTTGAAGTTGTTGTAGCGGTTGACGTTGACGTTCACGTCGCCGCGCCCCCAGTTGCAGCCGCCCCAGAGTGCCGCGCCGGCTGCGATGCCAGCGCCCCAGAAAAAGCCGCTGACGAATGGTACGGCCACGCCCCGTAAACCACGGTGGGCTGGTAGGTCGGCACATAGATGACCTCAGGATTCGAAGGCTGGATCACGATGACTTGCTTGGCCTCCTGCGTCTCCGTCTCGACTTTCTGGTGCTCGTTGCTCTGGAGATTGCCTGCGGCCTGCGCCCTCTGGCGCAGGCTCTGGATCGTGTCCATCACCTCCTTCTGCTGGCCGAGAAATGCGTCGCCGAGCTTCTGCGTCCACGCGAGGTCCTTGTTCATGCGGTCGAGAACCTCCGGAAACGCGGTGAGCGACTTGACGCTCTCGTCCCACTTCTGGCCTTGCAGCGCGCCCTGCAGCGCCTCGCCCTTGAGGCCCTTGTTCTGTTCGGCCCAGCGCGCCGCCTCGACGATCTCCAGCGGATAAGTCGACGCCATCAATACCTGCGCCACCAGCGCGTCGGGATAGAGAGCGATGGGGGCGAGCATCGCATCGAGTTCCTCCTGCTTGAAGGTCTGTCCTCC
>VBCY01000203.1 GCA_005882995.1 Betaproteobacteria bacterium | reverse complement strand
CGTCTCATTCGCTTAGCCCGTCCAAGGAGGCGGCGCTGTGAGCAGGGAGCAGGGGCCCCGCGCAGCGGGGATGCGACCGGCCGCGAATCAGCGCCGGCCGCCGACACGCACCGTCTCATTCGCTTAGCCCGCCCAAGGAGGCGGCGCTGTGAGCAGGGAGCAGGGGCCCCGCGCAGCGGGGATGCGACCGGCCGCGAATCAGCGCCGGCCGCCGACACGCACCGTCTCATTCGCTTAGCCCGCCCAAGGAGGCCGCGCTGTGAGCAGCGAGCCAGGTCCCGCTCGCGAAGCGAGTGGGGTGCGAGCGCCCGCGAATCAGCGCTTGACGCCGACACTGGACCTCACGCTGAACGATAACCGCCCAAGGAGGCGGCGCTGTGAGCAGCGAGCCAGGTCCCGCTCGCGAAGCGGGGATGCGACGGCCGCGAATCAGCGCCTGACGCCGACACGCAACGTCTCATTCGCTTAGACCGCCCAAGGAGGCGGCGCTGTGAGCAGCACAGGGAGGCCGACCTCTGCCGCCGACGCGGAACGCTACTGGATCACTTCATCCGCTCGCAGCAACAGCGACTGCGGAATCGTCAGCCCGAGCGACTTCGCTGTTTTCATATTGATGACCAACTCAAATTTCGTTGGCTGCTCTACGGGTAAATCTGCGGGCCGTGCCCCTTTGAGAATCTTGTCGACATACACCGCCGCGTAACGATACAAATCGGGGACGTTCGGCCCGTAGGACAGGAGCCCACCCGCGTCGGCGCTTGTTCGTAAGCCATAGATCGCGGGAATCTTGTTAGTGATGGCGAGCTGCTGGATCCGATACGGCGAGGTTTCGAAGATGGTACTTTGCACAACGATAAGCGCCTCCGCGCGCCCCTTGACCATAGTCGCAAACGCCTCGTCGAAGTCAGCGGCGCCTTGCACGTCGATGCGCTGAAGGGTCACGCCTAATTTCGAAGCTGCGGCTAGCGCTTCGTTCCAGGCGCCGGCCGGTGCCGGATTAAAGCGGTTGATGAGAACCGCGACCCGGGACACGTTAGGAAGGACTTGTCTCAGCAGTTCGACGCGTTTCGCAAAAAGCTCCCAGCTGACGATGCTGGTTCCAGTGGTGTTTCCTCCTGGGTGCGCCAAGCTGGTAACCAACCCAGTCCCTACCGGATCGCTCGCGGAGGTCATGACGATCGGTATCCTGTTGGTGACGGCCTGCATCACTTGAGTCGCTCGACCGCCGCCGGCAACGATGACATCGACGTTCAACTTGACAATTTCGCGGGCGAGACGAGACGTTTCGGCATTGGTGCCATCGCCAAAGCGGTATTCGATCAAAATGTTCGCGCCCGGCGTGTAGCCCCTATCTCGCAGGCCCTGCTCGAAGGCGTCAATGTAAGCTTGGGGAGGTCTGTCCGTGCGCAGGAACCCGACCCGCGGGATTTTTGTCGGCTGCGCTACAGCAGCGAGTGCCACGCCCAGGAGACTGCCGCCGATGCGCGCAGCGAACATTCTGCGATCCATCGAATCCCCATATCGACGAATAGAAGTCCAGCCATGCTACGCCTGGACGCGGGACATGGACGCTGCCCGCGATGAGCCTCTGTGGCCGCTCTAGGACATGACGATCGGCTGCAATCGATCCAATCTGCCGGTCGGCTTGCCAACCCGATCAGGTCCTTACTGCTCGGGCTTCACCCCCGCCGTCGAGATCACTTTCGCCCATTTGGCGATTTCTTCGTCGAGAAACTTGCCCGCTTCCACGGGCGTGTTGCCGACCGGTTCTATGCCTATGCTCTCGAAACGGCTCCTAATGTCGGCCGAGGCAACGGCCTTTGCGGCTTCGGCCGCGATCCGGTTGACGATGTCGGGCGGCGTTCCGGCCGGCGCTAGGAACAACACCCAGGTCGAACTTTCGATCAGCGGACCGCCGGCTTCGGTAATAGTCGGGACCTCGGCGGCGCCGGCAACCCGCTTGCTGGAGAACATGCCGAGCGCCTTGATCTTGCCAGCGCGCACCTGCGGCATCAGCGTGCTGGGCACGTCGACGAGGATCTGGATGCGCCCGCCCATCAGGTCCTGCAGCGCCGGAGCTGTGCCTTTATATGGAACGTGGACCATGTCGACGCCCGCGGTCTGATCGAAGAGCTCCGTCGTCAGGTGTGCTGCCGCGCCCACACCGGAGGAACCGTAGGAGAGCCTGCCCGGATTTGTCTTGGCGTAGGTGATCAGTTCCTTTACGTCCTTGACCGGCAGGTCATTGTTCGCCGTCATGATAAGGGGCGCGATTCCGACCAGCGACACGGGTGCGAAGCTCTTCACCACGTCGAACGGCAGCTTGCCCGCATACAGGGTGGCGTTGGCCGCGTGCGCAGCGATCACGGTCAGGAACGTATAGCCATCGGGGGCCGCCTTTGCGACCATGTCAGCGCCGAGAATAGAATTCGCGCCGGGCCTGTTCTCAACCACGATTGTCCACCCGGTCTGCTCTGCCACCTTCTGCACGACCATGCGTGTCGCACTGTCGGTGATGCCGCCCGGCGGATACGGGATGACCCAGCGGATCGACTTGGTCGGCCACGCGGGATCCTGCGCGGCGTGAGGCACGGTGGAGATGAGCAGCGCGAGTGCTGCGAATGCCAGTCTCTGCAGTTGCATGATGAAGCCTCGCGATTCGCGCCGACCATGCTCGCACGGCACGGAGTTGTCAAACGCCGGGTTCGGTGAGGCCGTCGCACTCGTCACGGTCACTCGACTTCCTCCGATGCAAGCTCTGTCGCTTGCGTCGGTGACAAAGCGCATCCTTCCTGCCAGGCGCGATCGAAGACTTCGTCATCTCTGACAGCCGCGCGGGCCGCGATCACGCGCTGTTCGTGGCGCGATCGTTCAGTTGGCGACAGCGGCGATCCAATCTCTTCGCGCAGTCGCGCCGCCGCACCCCAAATGCGCGCGGCGCGCAGCGAGCTGCCAGTAGCGGCGACAACTGCCGCCAGTCCTTCCAGCGCTCGAGCAACTCCCAGCCGGTCGCCCAGCCCGCTCCGGTTCGCCAGGGCCTCTTCGTACAGGGCCCGGGCGGAGCCAAAATCTCCTTGCAAATACGCCACGGCCCCGAGGTTGTGCAAGCTGGTTGCGATGGCGTCCCAGTCGCCCAATTCCCGCGCGATAGCCAGGCTCTGCTCGTTGAGCGCACGCGCGGCGGCAATATCGCCCTGGTCAAAGGCCACGTTCCCCAGATTGTTCAATGCGTCGGCAACGCGTCCCCGATCTCCCAGTTCTCGCGAGATCGTCAGGGCCTCTTCGGACAGTGCCCGGGACGCGGTCAAATCGCCCTGCTCGTAGGCGATGATGCCCAAGTTGCCCAGCACGGCCGCTATGTTACGTCGGTCTCCAAGTTCCCGCCGGATCGAGAGACTCTCCTCATAGAGCGTGCGGGCGGTCGGATAGTCACCCTGCTCGATGGCCACATTCCCGAGGTTGTTCAGCGACGACGCAATGCCCCCGCGGTCGCCGAGGTCCCGGGAAATCGCAAGGCTTTCCTCGAGCAGAGATCGGGCCGCAGGATAGTCGGTCTGATGCCACGCCAGGTTGCCTGCGGCGCTGAGCGTTTTCGTAAGCTCGAGGGTCCGCTCCGTAGCTCGTTCCTTTGCGAGGATTCGCGCGCACCACTCCCGGCCCTCAGCGAGATGCCCTCGCGTCGACCAGAAGCGGTGCAATGCCCCGCAAAGGCGAAGATCTTGCTGCGATGCCGCCTCGACGAGACTCCACTCCAATGCTGCGCGTAGGTTGTCGTGCTCCTCTTCCAGACGATTGAGCCATTCGGCCTGTTCCGCACCAAGGAGCTTCGGCGCCGTCGCCTCCGCCAGTGCCAGGAAGTAATGCAGATGCCGTTCCCGAACCGCCACACCGCCACCGCGTTCCAAGAGCTTCTCTCGCGCATACTGCCGCACCGTCTCCAGCAGCCGGTAGCGAGAATGTCCGTGGTTCTGCTCCACCACGACCAAGCTCTTGTCCGCGAGTGAGGTCAGCAGATCGAACGCTGCTTGTTGTTCCACTTCCCCGCCGCTGCAGATTTGCTCCGCCGCTTCCAGCGTCCACCCTCCGGCGAATATCGACAAGCGCTGCAGCAGCAGCTTCTCCGAAGCGTGCAGCAGGTCGTAACTCCAGTCGATGAGCGAGCGAAGCGTCTGCTGGCGAGGCAGCGCGGTTCGGGAACCGCCTGTCAAAAGAAGGAACCGCTGGTCGAGCTTGCGATCGATCTCCTCGATCGAAAGGAACCGTACCCGCGCCGCCGCCAACTCGATGGCGAGTGGAATCCCATCCAGCCGGGAACATATCGAAGCGAGAATCGAGGCGTTCCGGTTGGTCACCTCGAAGTCGGGGCGAACCAGCAGTGCCCGATCGGTAAACAGTCGCGCTGATTCGAATGCAGCAACCGAGGCGAGCGTGTGCGCTTGCTTAGGATCGGGAAGCGACAGCGAAGGCACTCGATAGGTCTGCTCGCCACCAATGCCGAGCGCTTCCCGGCTGCTCGCGAGAACGGTCAGCTGCGGGCACTGACGTAACAGCGTATCCGCCAACTGCGCAGAGGCTCCGAGCAGGTGCTCGCAGTTGTCGAGCAGCAGCAACAGTCGCTTGTCCCTGAGATATTCGACGAGCGTTTGCCTAATGGGCTTGCCGGGCTCTTCCTTGAGCCCCAACACCATCGCCGTCGTCCTCGGCAAGAGAGCCGGGTCCGAGAGCGGCGCGAGTTCCACGAACCAGACGCCGTCGGCAAAGCGCTCGAGAGAGTCGGCGGCAACCTGCAGGCTCAGGCGAGTCTTGCCGCAGCCGCCCGAGCCAGTAAGTGTCATCAGGTGAGTCCCGGCAAGAAGTCGCTTCAACTCCTTTAACTCTTTGTCACGCCCAATGAAGCTCGTCGACTGCTGCGGAAGATTGTTCGGTGTGGCCTCCAGCGAACGTAGCGCCGGAAACTCTTGTCGCAATTGCGGGTGCAGGAGTTGATAGACGTGCTCGGGTGTCGAGAGATCCTTGAGGCGAACCTTGCCGAGGTCGCGCAAGGACACCGCGGCGGGAAGAATTTCCCGTACGCCATCGACCACGGCCTGGGACAGCAACACCTGCCCGCCATGAGCTGCACCCATGATTCTTGCGGCACGGTTTACCGTACTGCCGAAGTAATCGTTATCGCGACGCTCGACAATCCCCAGATGCAGTCCGCAACGCACCCGCAGCGGCATGCCGCAGGTCGCCGCAGGATCGGTGAGCGCCTGCTGCAGATCCAACGTCGCGGCGAGCGCGTGGATCGCATCGTCGAAGACGGCATGAACACCATCACCGGTCATCTTCACGACCGTGCCGTGGTGAGACTCGACCACGCCGCGCGCCAGTACGTCGTGCGCAGCGAGCGCCTGCGACATCCGCGCGCCGTCCCGCTCCCATAACGCGGTGCTGCTCTCGATGTCGGTGAACAGGAACGTCACCCGACTGGCTGCCAGTGGGGTGTCAGCGCGATACGGCTCAGGCATGGCCAAGACAGTCGGCACTAGGGCCTACCCCAGCATCTCGCACATCGCGCGCACGGCAACGCCGTAGCCCTTCGGCCCAAGGCCGGCGATGACCGCCGTGGCGACGGTCGAAACATATGAACGGTGATAGTGCTCTTCGCGCCGATGGATGTTCGTTATATGGAGTTCGATGATCGGACCGGCAAACATTTTCAACGCATCCAGGATCGCAATCGATGTAAACGAATAACCAGCGGGATTGATGATGATACCGCTGCCGCCATCGATAGCCTCGTGTATCCAGTCGATAAGCTGTGCTTCGCTGTTCGATTGCCGAAACTCTATTCGGCGGTTCTGCGCTTGACTACGACACTCCGCCTCGATCTCCGCGAGCGTCATCTTGCCGTAGATTTCAGGCTCTCGTTTACCCAGGCGATTGAGATTGGGACCGTTCAGGATATAAACCGGCTTGTCGTCTGGCATCGGGGTTACCCCTATAACCGAATCCATTCAACCCTTGTAACCCATGACTCTGGGCAGCCAGAGTACGGTCTGCGGGATAAGCGCGATGATAGCGAGAACTACAATCGCGACAAACATGAAGGGCAGCGCCTCGCGAACAATGGACATCAGGGGCTTTTTGGTCATGTTCGCGACGACGAAGAGCAGCAGGCCGAACGGCGGTGTCAGGAGGCCGATCATGATGTTGACAACCACGACGACGCCAAAATGGACAAGGTCGATTCCCAGCGCCTTGGCGGTCGGGATCATGATCGGGACGATGATGAGGAGAATTGTGGTCCCTTCGAGCAGGCACCCGAGGACCAGCAGAACCACGTTCACCAGCAGAAGGTAGGCAATAGGGGTTACGTGAAACGCATTGAGGAAGTGCTGAACCGACAACGGGACGTTTTCGATCGTCACAACATAATTGAAAACGAGCGCGCCGGCGATCAGCATTCCAATCGAGGTCGTCGCCTTGGCGCTGGAGAGAAGCACCGCATACAGCTGCTTGAGCGACATCGCCCGGTAAATCAATGCCGATGCCAGCAACGCGTACGCAGCGGCTGCTGCCGCTCCCTCAGTAGGCGTCATCACACCACCGTAAATGCCGAACAGCAGCACTACCGGAAGCATCAAGGCGGGGAACGCGTTCAGCGTGATGCCGGGGATTTCACGCAGGGGCACCGGTGCCTCTACAGGATAGTTCCTGCGCCTGGCAATCAGGGTGTTCATGACCATGAAGGCTACCCCGAGCAGCAAGCCGGGCATGACGCCGCCAAGAAACAGATATCCGATCGAAGCGTCGGACACCAGCGCGTAAACCACCATCGGAATGGAAGGCGGAATGATAGGTCCAATGATTGCTGCCGAGGCCGTGATGGCGGCCGCATATGCGATTGGATATTTCCCGCCTCGCGTCATCATGCCGATGATGATGCGACCGACGCCAACGGCATCCGCGATCGCCGAGCCTGACATCCCTGCAAAGATGATGTTGGCCACTACGTTGACGTGACCGAGGCCGCCGCGAAATCGACCGACGAGGACCAGGCAGAACTTGAGAAGTCGATCGGTGAGACTGCCACTGTTCATCAAATCTGCGGCAAGGATGAAGAGCGGCACCGCCAGCAGCACATAGCTGTTGAAGAGGCCGTTCAATATCTGCTCTGCCGCGGTCCCCAGATCGAGTCCGGCTATGAAAAGATAGAACACCGACGCGCAAATCATCGACAGGCCGATCGGCAACCCGAGGATCGCCAAAGCGACCAGCACCATGATGCACAGCGCGAAGTGGCTGGGCATCACACGCGGTCGCCGTCTTCAACCGCATCGATCTCGGGCGATTTACGTCCTCGAAGCGCGTACCAAACCAGGCGGACATGTTTGACGATACAAACCACCGCAAAGACGACGTAGATCGAATACAGGTAGTCGAATCGCATCCCCAGATACGCTGACTTTTCCCGCTTCATGAACAGCACGTAGTCCCATGTGGCGGGCAACGAAACGGCGAACAGGACGATGAGCGCAATGCCGGAGAACACAGTGAATGCGCGGCGAGTGGACTCCGGGACGAGACCTGTGATGACGTCGAAGCGAATCTCGTCGTGGTCTGAGAGAATGAACGCGGCGCCCCAGAGCACGACCCACACCCAGCACAGGACCGTGACTTCCTCGGTCCAGCCCAGCGGCCGGTTCAAGACATAGCGGAAGGCAATTTGCAGGATAAAGGAGACGAACATGATCGCGATCAACGCGACCGCGACGTCTTGAGACCTGGCGCGCAACCATTTACTGACCTGTGCCCAGCCTGACGCCATCATTCGGCTCCTCCCCCTGCCCTCCCCTGCCGCAGGTGGGACACGAACTGCGCGCTATCGCATCAACCGGTCGTTGCTACCAACGGTCGTTGAATCGAGACAAACCTCGGCGCTCCGGTTCAAACAGCGTTGATACGCTCGAGAGCGCCCTTGGGCCAGTCTTGCCCGTATTTGTCGAGATACTTCTTCTGGGCGTACGTTCGAAAGGCCGCCACGTCGGGTGTGTATACCTTCTTGCCCTGTCCCTTGAAGAACTCGATGACGTCCCTTTCCTGCGCGTTGAACTTGACCGTGTAATCGTCGAACGACTTCTCCGCGGCCGCCTGGAATTGGGCTTGCCCGGCCCGAGGCATCGCGTCCCAGATCTTGGTCGTGACCACCATCACGTCGTATCCCACGACGTGGCCGGTGAGCACGAATTGCGTGGTGACTTCGTAGAATTTCATCAGCTTGCTCAAAAGCAGCGGATTGTCTTGTCCGTCGATCGCACCCGTCTGCAGCGCGGTATAGACCTCGCTGATGGGGACCGGCGTAGGATTGACGCCGATTGATTCGCCCAGAAACTGCCAGAATTCGCCTGGCGGCATGCGCAGTTTGATACCCGCAAGATCCGCGGGAATCTTGATGACTTTGTCGGGCTTCAGGTTGACGTTGCGAGTACCGAAGTAAACAGGAACGATCACCTGGATTCCAAGCTGGTCGCGGGCCATCTTGATGAACTCCTTGCCCACGTGAAGTCATCAACGACCAAGCTGGAATCTGCTTCGCGATATCCGCGGGGGCGAGATTGCACATCTCGAGATTGCCGCGTTGCAGAGCGACTAACTCGGTACCCTGCTTGAACAGAGAGTTGAGCCAGTACGGTTCCACGTCATAGCCATCCTTTATTGCGGCCGCGAACGCCTTGTAAGCGTCGGCGCGCAGATCCTGTTCGCTGAAGGAAGAACTGAATCGCATTTTGGTCCTGGCCTGGGCAAGGGCCCGCGGGAGCGCGCCGAAGGCGAGCAACGAAGCGCCGGCCGCGAGTAAGGAACGACGGGTGAGCCTGGTTTGCATGAACAGATCCTCCGTGGGATTTCCTGGGACGACCATCACCGCCACAACTGATTGCCGAATCAGAGTACCATCTGATATTATTTGTTTTGTATGGCGATAGCAAGACCGTCATCTAGTTAAGAATCCGTAATATGCCCAAACATCTGGTTCTACCTCCGGGGCGAAACACGCTTCGAAAGCTGGCAAGCAAGGGTCTGCCTACGACGAGAACGTCGTTTGCGGAGCCTTCCGCGAAAATTGCATCGGTCGGCGAGACGACCTATCGCCGCGTTCGCGCCGACATCGTTGGGGGGCGCCTCGTGCCCGGGCAGAAACTCACGCTTGATCGAATGCGGGATGCCTACGGTACGGCGATCAGCACCCTGCGCGAACTGCTGAATCGGCTGGCGTCCGAAGGGTTGATCCTCGCTGAAGGGTCACGCGGCTTCGAGGTCGCGTCGATTTCGCCGGCGAACCTTCGTGAAATCGCCGATATGCGCCTGCTTCTCGAATGCCAGGCGCTGCGGTCATCCTTTGAATCTGGCGACATGGACTGGGAAGGACGAGTCGTCGCGGCACACCACAAGCTCGCATCAACGGAAAGGCGCATGGCCGCTGGGGATCGATCCAAAAAAGAAGACTGGCGGCGATATGACCGGGAATTTCACCAGGCACTCATTTCCGCTTGCGGCTCGCAAGTTCTTCTCGACACGCATGCTGCGATCTATGACAAGTACCTGCGCTATCTCATGATCGCCGCTGCTTTCCGCGGCGACGCTGCTGTCCGCGAACACAGCGAGCTGCTCGCGTTCGCGCTAAGC
>VBCY01000202.1 GCA_005882995.1 Betaproteobacteria bacterium | reverse complement strand
GTCTTGGTGCCCTTCAAATTCATGTCCAGCTCCTTCTATGGTTTGCGTCTCCCACCCTTAAGACCCAGGGCGGTAGCATGGCGGGGTCAACACTGTTTCAGCGGACCACGGCGCCTATCATCCCCCCCGGTGCATCATTCGTCCAATTTATTGTTCGAATACTTACCATAGCTTTAGTATATCCAAATCTAGTCAATCCGTTCGTACGCAGGCAAAGTCAGGAATTCCACAAAAGTGTCGTTGTCGACGAGATCGGTGAATATGGCTGCAGCGTCGTCGTATCGGCCTTCCGCATAATTCGCGCCGAGGAGCGCCCTGACCCTTGCCAACTCTTCCGGGATCATCGCCCCAACCATCTCCTTCGTGACTTTGCGCCCATCGGCGAGCGTGCCCTTGGGCGAGCGGATCCATTGCCAGACCTGAGAGCGGGAAATTTCCGCGGTCGCAGCGTCTTCCATCAGGTTGAAAATCGGCACCGCGCCCTGCCCTGCAAGCCAAGCGCCGATGTACTGGATGCCCACGCTGATGTTGAGTCGGACTCCTGCCTCGGTGATTGGAGCTTCCGGTTGAAACCGCAGCAGGTCCGCGGCGGCCACATTCACATCCTCGCGTTTCTTGCTGGCGATCTGATTGGGCGCCGGCATCAGGCGATCGAACGCTTCCTTGGCCACCGGGACCAGCCCGGGGTGAGCGACCCACGTGCCGTCGTGCCCGTAGGTCGCCTCGCGTTCCTTGTCGGCCTTGACCTTGGCAAAGGCCTCCGCATTGGCCTTCTCATCGTTCTTAACGGGAATTTGCGCGGCCATCCCACCCATGGCGTGAATGTTGCGCCGGTGACAAGTCTTGATAAGCAGCTCGGCGTAGCTTTTCATGAAATGAGTCGTCATTGTGACCAGCGCACGATCGGCGAGACAGAAATCATGATTGCTTCGGAATTTCTTGATGCACGAAAAAATGTAATCCCATCTTCCCGCGTTGAGCCCCGCGGAGTGCTCCCGCAGCTCATAGAGTATTTCATCCATTTCGAAGGCGGCGAGGATTGTCTCGATCAGCACCGTGGCTTTGATGGTTCCCCTGGGCAATTCCAACTTGTCTTGCGCCATCACGAAGATGTCGTTCCACAATCTCGCTTCGAGATGGCTCTCGAGCTTCGGCAGATAGAAGTACGGTGCGCTGCCGCGCGCTACGAGCTCCCTGGCGTTGTGGAAGAAGTAGAGCGCGAAGTCGAAAATGCCGCCGGAGATCGGGGACCCATCGACGATGACGTGCTTCTCCGGCAGATGCCACCCGCGCGGACGAACAAAAAGCGTCGCCGGCTTCTCACCCAGCTTGTACGCCTTGCCTTCGGGACTCGTGTAGTCGATTTGGCGACGGATCGCGTCTCGAAGATTGATGTGGCCCTGGATGTTGTTGTCCCATTTTGGCGTATTGGCATCCTCGAAATCCGCCATGAATACGCTCGCTCCCGAGTTGAGCGCGTTGATGATCATCTTGCGGTCCACGGGGCCGGTAATCTCGACGCGCCGATCATGAAGGTCCGATGGGACGGCGGCGCAGGTCCATGTCGACTCGCGTATCGATCGCGTTTCGGACAGGAAGTCGGGCAGCTTGCCCGCGTCGAAGTCGGCCTGTCGTGACGCGCGCTTTCCCAGCAACTCGGTGCGACACCCGCCGAAGGCGCGTTGCAAAGTGGCTGCAAAACGGAGGGCGCCGGGCGTGAGGATCTCTGAATATTCGGCGGTGATTTGGCCGGTTATCTCTATGCCGGGGCCCATGGAAGTGGTCATCGGTTGTCCAATCGACTGGTCAATTGCTTTGCACAACTTTTAGCAGGCGGTCGCTTCAACGCGCGTCCATGCGACTGGAGCGTCCACTGCCCATAGCGCGGGAGCTCGGAAAAAAAAGAACCCCGCGTGATGCGGGGTTCAACCTACGGAGATTCCTGAAGTGCAGGCGATACCGTTAGCGCCGTGCGCGTCGCGCCACCATGCCGAGCCCAAGCAACCCGAGAAGGACTGACATCAGAATCAGGGCCCACTCGCTCATCGTCGGCACTGTCAAGTCAACCGGACCACCGCCGCCGCCGATAACGATCGCATAGTCTGCGGAAAGGTCCTCGAGCACGTTGGCGCTCGCGTTCATTCCGGTGATCGTTATGGTGTTGATAAACGCGCCGGTGGTGCCGTTATAAACCTGCAGTTTCTGATTGAAGATGTCCGATACGTAGAAGTTGGTGCCGTCGAACGCAATTCCGGTCGCGGAGAACGTCGTGTTGATGAAGTTGGCCGTCGTGGGAGCTCCACCCGTCAACGCGTAGATGTCGTAGTGACCTGGGTTTGAGGCATCGCCTTCATTCGATATCAGCTTGCCATTGAACCACTCCAGGCCGTCGCAGAATCCTGTGCAACTCGTCAAGTGCACGGTGGCCAGCAAGGTTCCTGTGGGCGAATAGTAGAACGCCTGATTGGTGCCCGAATAGTCGCCGACCCAGAAGTTCGTACCGTCGAAGGCGATGGTGGAAAGCGAAGTCGCACCCGCGACCGTGAAGGCAACGCCCATATCCGCACAGGTGCCCATATCGGCCTTGAACACGTTGTTGTTGCTCGCGGTCGTGTAATAGGCAATGTTGTTGACGACGACCATACCGCGGCCGTTGCCCTTGTTCATCTGGCAGCTCTTGACGACTGCGCCGGTAGTCTTGTCGATCTTGTACAGAAACTGGCTGCTCGGCGAGGACGCCGAATTGCCGTAAATGAACTGCTGCGCCTGCACGCCGGCGGCTGGCAAGAGCAAAGCGGCACAACTCAGCGCCGCAAACGACACGAAACGACCCACACCTGCCCGATTCTTTACCATCTTTGACCCCCTCTGAGGACGACCCTGAGAACCTGACAATCCGAATAAAGCCTTGTTTCTCCGGAGTTTTCGTGCAATTTTGCGGCTGACGCTACATTAGCATCGCGATACGGCAAGGTCAATGAAAAGCATTAGTAAGGTCGTTAGTCCAGCATTCGATGTTGCATTTATACGATAGGCGGGCGTCGCCGTCCGACGACAGTTCCTGGTTTCCGTCATTGCCACCCTTCCCCCGCGCGCCCGGGAAGCCGCTCCAGCGTGACATTCCACGACAGCGTAATTCTCGGCCGCTGCCCATGGTAGGGGTTGACGTTGTGCAGATAGTCGCTGGCGAAGATCAGCATCGTACCGGGCGCCATCTCCGGCATCACGTGCTGTGTCACGCGTCCGGCCTCGTGCGGACAGCACGCTTCGATGCGAGGGTCGGCAAAGCAGAGCCGCCCCGCCAGCGCGTCCTCGGGATCGACGTCTCCTGGGTCGAGCATGTACACAATGCTCGCGTTGCAACGCAGATGGCTGTGCGGCATGCAGTAATCGCCGGCGCGATAAACGCTTGCCCAAGTGTCGTCCGCGAACACGGGTCGTCGCGACAGCGTGTGATGAGCCAACATCAGCGCGCGGGCATGGATCAGCGCCGCGGCCGGCGCACCCCAGGCTTCGACCTTGCGCACCTTGATGCCGCAGCCACCCTTGAAAATCGTGTCGCGAAAGCGCGGATCGCGCTCCGCGGCGAGCGTCGCGTCGATCAGCGCCGGATGATAGCTCGCATGGTCGTCGAAGACCGTGACGCCCATGAGGCGCGCCGACATCGGCGCGATGACTTGATGCTCGGGCCAGATCGGCAGCGTGGCTGAGCCGACGGCGATCGACGCCGGCAGGAGAGCCTGCTCGCCAGAATCGCTCACCAATGCGGCCCGCGGTCCGTCAAAACGCTGGGCTAGGCAGCCAGCTGCGGATTGAGCCTCTGCTGCCTGCTGTGCAGCTTGTTGAGCGCGTTGACGTACGCCTTCGCCGAAGCCACCAGAATATCGGTGTCAGAGCCGAGGCCGTTGACGATGCGTCCCTCGACTTCCAGGCGCACCGTCACTTCCCCCTGCGCATCGGTGCCGGTGGTGATGGCATTGACCGAGTAGAGCTGCATTCTCGCCTTGGAGTGGGCCATCAGCTCGATCGCGCGAAACGTCGCGTCGATCGGTCCGTCGCCGCGCGTCTGCACCGTCTGTTCGGCTTCCCCTGCGGCCAGGGTGACTCGCGCGCTCGGGACCTCGCCGGTCTCTGACACGACCTTGAGCGCAATGAGCCGATAGTGCTCTCGCTCCGGTGTGACCTGCTCGTCCGAAGCAAGCGCGTGCAGGTCCTCGTCGAAGATCTCGCCCTTCTTATCGGCGAGCTCCTTGAATCGCGCGAAGGCGTGATTCACTGCGTCCTCGCTGCCAAGGTCGATTCCGAGCTCGACCAGCCGAGTCTTGAAGGCATTGCGGCCCGAGAGTTTTCCGAGCACGAGCTTGTTCGCGCCCCAGCCCACATCCTCCGCGCGCATGATCTCGTAGGTCTCGCGGTGCTTGAGCACGCCGTCCTGGTGGATCCCCGACTCGTGTGAGAAGGCATTAGCGCCAACGATCGCCTTGTTGGGCTGCACCGGAAAGCCCGTGATGCCGGAAACGAGCTTCGACGCTGGAACGATTTGCGTTGTATCAATGCGGCTCGCGCATGGGAAGACGTCCTTGCGCGTCTTCACCGCCATCACGATCTCCTCGAGCGACGCGTTCCCGGCGCGCTCTCCCAGCCCGTTGATCGTGCATTCGACCTGGCGTGCGCCGTGCATCACGGCAGCCAGCGAATTGGCGACTGCCATTCCGAGGTCGTTGTGGCAGTGAACCGACCACACCGCCTTGTCCGCATTGGGAATACGCGAGCGCAGCGTCGCGATCAGCTCCCCGAACTGCCAGGGTGTGGTGTAGCCCACCGTGTCCGGAATGTTGATCGTGTTGGCGCCTGCCTTGATCGTCGCTTCGATCAGCCGGCACAGGAAATCCGGTTCCGAGCGACCGGCGTCCTCAGGTGAGAATTCGACATCGTCGGCGTACTCGCGCGCCCATTTCACCGCCTTGACCGCCTGCTCAAGCACCTGATCCGGAGCCATGCGCAGCTTCATTTGCATGTGGATCGGCGAGCTGGCGATGAACGTATGGACGCGCCCGGACTTCGCGCCTTTCAGCGCTTCCCCTGCGCGGCGGACGTCGCTCTCGTTGGCGCGCGCGAGCCCGCATACCGTACTCTCCTTGATCGCGTTGGCGATAGCCTTCACCGCCGCAAAGTCGCCGTTGGACGATGCCGGAAATCCCGCTTCGATGACGTCGACCTTGAGCCGCTCCAGTTGCTTGGCGATGCGCATCTTCTCTTCGTTGGTCATTGACGCGCCGGGGCTCTGCTCGCCGTCGCGCAAGGTGGTGTCGAAAATAATCAAGTGGTCAGACATGGTCAGCTCCTGCAAGCTTCAGGAA
This sequence comes from Betaproteobacteria bacterium, assembly GCA_005882995.1. Lineage (GTDB taxonomy): Bacteria > Pseudomonadota > Gammaproteobacteria > Burkholderiales > Casimicrobiaceae > PALSA-1003. The sequence continues at coordinate 34,728 of VBCY01000202.1, read as the reverse complement.
ACGCTTTTCCTGCCGCGGATTCGGGCAGGGAAGGATACTGCGGAAAAGGGGGAAGGTTTTATCTGCGCGCGGGGCGCAGCAGCAGCTCGCCCAGGAGGGCGGCCGGAGCGATGCGAATTTGAAGCTCGCGATGAAAGCTCATTTGACAAATATAGCTGCATTTCTGCGCCGACGCAACGTTTGAGCGCCTCTTCCCCGGAGGCTTGCGGCGGCGGCGCTCCACCGGTGATGATCGCGTCGACATGCCGGTCCGCGCTCGGGAATTCGAGGTTTGCGGCCATCCACACCGACATGCTAGGCGGACCATTCTGCTGCGTCGCCGGCTTGCAAGGGTTGGCGAGGGACGTTCTCGATATCGTAGTGCAGCGCGCCGAGCAGAAACTGAATCCCGGCGAGCACCGCCAGGCCCGCCACCACGAGGGTCTCCACGGTCAGGGGAAACCCTGCCAACAGCGACTGGATCCAGCGTATCAGGCCGAACACCACGCCGCTGCCACCGATGAGCAGCCCCAGACAAAGCTGCAAAGTCCCCGCATTGCAGTCGAGCACAAAGTATGCATAGAAATTGCGCTTCATCATCGCCAGGAGAAACTTGAACGGAGAAAATCTTGCGATGCGGCCCGCGCCCCGATCGCGCATCTCGTCACCGAAAGACGAAGGGATCGGTATATCGCGGACGACGGCGCGAAGGGTGTAGAGCCGGAACAGCATGTCGGATTCGAAAAAATAACCGCGATCGATCTTCGCCAGCGGCAGTGCTGCAAGTGCGGTGCGATGAATCGCCGTGAATCCATTGGTCGGATCCATGATCTGCCAGTATCCGCTGGCCACCTTGTTGACCAAGGAAAGGAGCGCGTTGCCGAACAGGCGCAGGCGCGGCATCAAACGAACATGCTCGAGATCGAAAAAGCGATTCCCCTTGGCGTAGTCCGCTACACCTATGACGATGGGGCGGATCAGGCGCGTAATCATCGCCGGATCCATCTGACCATCACCGTCGACTTTGACAATAATGTCCGCGCCATCAGCCAATGCCGCGCGATATCCGGTGACCATTGCGCCGCCGACACCCTGGTTTTCCGCATGACGCAGAACGCGCACCCGCGGGTCCGTGCATTGCTGCTCGATCAGCGCTCCACTTTGCTCTGGGCAGAAGTCATCAACCGCGTAGATGCGCTCGACCTCGAGTCCGATGCGGCCAATCACCTGCAACACCTGGCGACGGACACGGAAGCAGGGGACGACGACGGCGATGCGGGGCGCGCTGCCTGCCATGTAAGTTCGCAGCGATTACAACGTTCCGCGGTCGAAAATCTGACCTGCGAGCGTCAATGAGCGGAGCCTCGACGGCGCCTCAACGCAAGCCATGCCGACCATCCGTATCCGGAAAGACCATAGATGACAAAACCGGCAAAGAGAACAATCGATGGCTGATAGCTCAACAGCGCGAAGGACAGCAGAATCAGCAGTGGAACGACGAAGGGCACGCTGCGCCGCAGATTGATCGTCTTGAAGCTGTAGTACTTGAGATTGCTCACCATCGTGACACCCGCGAAAACCGTCACGACCCATGCCGTCCAGCGGATGCTCTCAGGGTCGATCGCATAGTCATCGATGATCCACACAAAACCTGCCACCAGCGCCGCTGCGGCAGGACTGGGCAATCCCTGAAAATAGCGTTTATCCGCCACTTCGAGCATGGTGTTGAAGCGAGCGAGGCGCAGCGCGGCGCCTGCAACGTAGACGAAGGCCGCAATCCATCCCGGCTTGCCCAGGTCGCGCAGCGCCCATTCATAGATCACGAGCGCGGGCGCTGCGCCGAATGACACCATGTCGGCAAGACTGTCGTACTCGGCTCCAAAGGCGCTTTGGGTCTTGGTGAGCCGCGCCACTCGACCGTCTAACCCATCGAGCACCATGGCAACAAAGATGGCGATCGCCGCCTGGTCGAAGCGCCCGTTCATCGCCTGCACGATCGCGTAGAAGCCCGCGAACAGCGCGGCGGTCGTGAACAGATTGGGGAGCAGGAAGATGCCGCGCCGCCGGATGCGGTTTTTGGCGAGAGCCCGCTCCTGCTGATAGTCCTGCATGGTTCAAGACTAGCAGGGCAGCAAGGTCAGCACAACGGCGGAGATTCCTCAGGATAGCTCGGCGAGTATTGTCGTCGTGGCATAGACAACGTCGCCTACCGTCGCCTTTGGAATCGCGGTCTCCGGCAGATAGACATCGACGCGTGACCCGAAGCGGATGAAGCCATAGCGTTGCCCCCTTGCCAGCGAATCGCCCGGCTGCACATAACACAGCACGCGTCGCGCAATCAGTCCGGCGACCTGGACGCAAGTGATGTCGACTCCGCCGCCCGTCTTGAGATAAAGCGCGCAGCGCTCGTTCTCGAGTGAAGCCTTGTCGAGCGCAGCATTGAAAAACGATCCGGCGTGGTACCACTTCTCTTTAACCGTACCGTCGACGGGGCTGCGGTTCGAGTGGACGTTGAACACGTTCATGAACACGCTGATCTTCAACGCCTGGCGCTCGAGATAAGGATCGAGCGCCTTGCCAACGAAGAGCACCCTTCCGTCCGCTGGAGACAAGACCGCATTCGTCTGCGCAGGCACCGCGCGGCCGGGATCGCGGAAGAATTGGCCGATAAAGACGACCGCCAGCCATGCCGGCGCTGCGAGCACCCACCAGCGCGCGAACGTCGCCGCGATCGCAATGGCGAGCGCAACGGCGAGAAAGAGCCATCCTTCCCGGGCAATGGCGGGGTGCGGATAGTCCTTCGCGCTACTGGGTCTGTGCATCGATGCGCCGGCCCATCTCCTGGGTCTGCTGTTGGAGAACGCTTTCAACTCCTCGCGCACGTTCGATGGCGTTCGCGGGCGCAGGCGTCGTCGCGCCCGTATCAACGCTCATCGGTGTGGTCGGACCGACGCCGCGAGGGCCGGCCGTTCTGGGGGTAGCACTGTCACCAGCGAGCAGGCCGTATTGCTTCAGCATGGTCTGCGCCAGCATGGCGACGATGACCAATGCAAGCAGCAGGACGACCAGTCCGACCCAGCCTCGTTGGCGAGCCACGCTTCTTCCAGTCCGTTGGCAGTGGGCTGACGGTCAGTTACGAGACTGATCGACCAGTTTGTTCTTCCTGATCCAAGGCATCATCTCGCGGAGCTTCGCGCCGACCACCTCGATCGGATGCTCGGCCGTCATTCGTCGCCTGGAAAGCAGCATCGGCGCCCCGGCGCGGTTCTCGATGATGAAATCCCTGGCGTATTCGCCGGATTGGATACGCGCAAGCGCTTCGCGCATCACGCGCCGGGTGTCGGCTGTAATGATCTTTGGCCCGGTCACGTATTCGCCGTACTCGGCATTGTTGGAGATCGAATAGTTCATCGTGCCGATGCCGCCCTCGTACATCAGATCAACGATGAGCTTCAATTCGTGGAGGCACTCGAAGTACGCCATCTCGGGGGCGTAGCCTGCTTCCACCAGCACTTCGAAGCCTGCCTTGACGAGCTCGACGCAGCCTCCGCAAAGCACTGTCTGCTCGCCGAAAAGGTCGGTCTCGGTCTCCTCCTTGAATGAGGTCTCGATCACGCCGGCGCGCGCTCCGCCGATCGCAGCGGCGTACGAGAGTGCGAGATCGCGCGCCTTGCGGCTGACATCGCGATGGACCGCGATGAGCATCGGCGTTCCGCCTCCCGCCACATAGGTCGAACGAACCGTGTGACCAGGCGCCTTGGGCGCAATCATCACCACATCCAGATCCGCGCGCGGCACGACCTGGCCGTAATGGATGTTGAAGCCGTGTGCGAAGGCGAGCGTCGCGCCCTTACGGATGTTGGGCTCGACATCTTCGCGATAGACCGCGGCGATGTGCTCGTCAGGCATGAGCATCATGACCAGATCGGCACCCCTGACCGCATCGGCGACTTCCGCGACCTTGAGCCCGGCCTCCTTCGCCTTGCCCCACGAAGCGCCGCCTTTGCGCAATCCGACGGTGACCTTCACGCCGGAATCGTTGAGATTCTGCGCGTGCGCGTGTCCCTGTGACCCATAACCAACGATGCTGACCTGCTTGCCCTTCACTAGCGAGAGATCGGCATCCTTGTCGTAGTACACCTTCATCATGCGTGTTCCCCTTTCCGATTAGACTCGCAGAATACGCTCACCGCGTCCGATCCCCGACGCCCCCGTGCGAACCGTTTCCAGAATGACGCCGGGTTCCATCGCCTGCAGGAACGCGTCGAGCTTCTCGCCCGTGCCGGTGAGCTCGATGGTGTAGCTCTTATCGGTTACGTCGAGAATGCGGCCGCGAAAAATGTCAGCCAGCCGCTTCATCTCGTCACGATCCTTGCCCGCGGCTCGCACCTTGACCAGCATCAGCTCGCGCTCGATGTGATTGCCCTCGGTCAGGTCGACCACTTTGACGATTTCGACCAGTTTGTTGAGCTGCTTGGTGATCTGCTCGATGACATCGTCTGATCCGGCGGTGACGACAGTCATGCGCGAAAGCGTAGCGTCTTCGGTCGGCGCGACGGTGAGTGATTCGATATTGTAGCCACGTGCTGAGAACAATCCCGAGATCCGCGAAAGCGCTCCGGCTTCGTTCTCGACCAGGATCGACAGGATGTGTCTCATCGCTGCCGCCTTTAGAGCTCTTCGGCGAGGATCATTTCGGTGAGCCCCTTGCCGCTGGCAATCATCGGGAAAACGTTCTCGGCCTGGTCGGTGATGAAGTCGAGGAAGACGAGCCGGTTCTTCTGCTTGAATGCTTCCTCGAGCGCACCTTCCACCTCACCGGGCTTTTCGATCTTCACGCCGACGTGACCATAGGCCTCAGCCAGCTTCACGAAGTCCGGCAAGGCGTCCATATACGACTCGGCGTAGCGGTTGCCGTAAAAAAATTCCTGCCATTGCCGCACCATGCCCATGTACCGGTTGTTCAGATTCACGATCTTGACCGGCAAGTGATATTGCTTGCAGGTCGACAGCTCCTGGATGCTCATCTGGATCGACGCTTCTCCGGTGACACAGGCGATGGTCGCGCCGGGGTTGGCAAGCTGCACACCCATCGCAGCCGGGAGGCCGAAGCCCATGGTTCCGAGGCCGCCGGAATTAATCCAGCGCCGGGGCTTGTCAAATTTGTAGTATTGCGCTGCCCACATCTGATGTTGCCCGACATCCGAGGTGATGAACGCGTCGCCCCTGGTGACTTCGTAGAGCTTCTCGATGACCAGCTGCGGCTTGATCAGCTCGCTCTTGCGGTCGTAGCGAAGGCAATCCTTGCGCTGCCATTCCTTGATTTCCGCCCACCACGCCTTGAGCGTCGAAGGATCCGGCCGCTGGTTCGACGATTCGATGAGCTTGAGCATTTCATCGAGTACTTCGCCGACATAACCCACGATCGGCACGTCGACCTTGACTCGCTTGGAAATCGACGAGGGATCGATGTCGATGTGGATGATGCGTCGGTCGGAGCGGAAGTAGCTCGCGGGGTTGCCGATGACCCGGTCGTCGAAGCGCGCGCCCACCGCAAGCAGCACGTCGCAGTGCTGCATCGCCATGTTCGATTCGTAGGTGCCGTGCATCCCCAGCATCCCGGTGAACTGCGGGTCGGTGCCCGGGAAGCCGCCCAGCCCCATCAGTGTGTTGGTGCAGGGAAATCCGAGAAGCCGGACGAGGCGCGTGAGCTGCGACGAAGCATTATTGAGGATCACGCCACCGCCGGAATAGATCATTGGTCGCTTGGCGTCGAGCAGCAACTGCACCGCTTTCTTGATCTGGCCGGCGTGTCCCCGCGTCACCGGGTTATAGGAGCGAAGCGTTATGGTCTTCGGATAGTTGAATTCCGCCTTGGCCTGCGTGACGTCTTTCGGGATGTCGACCAGCACGGGACCGGGTCTGCCGGTTGCTGCGAGATAGAATGCCTTTTTGATGGTGACAGCCAGCAGGTTGACGTCTTTCACCAGGAAGTTGTGCTTGACGCACGGCCGAGTGATGCCGACCGTATCGCACTCCTGGAATGCGTCCTGGCCGATGGCGTGGGTAGGTACCTGTCCGGTGATGATCACCATCGGCACCGAATCCATGTAAGCGGTGGCGATCCCCGTCACCGCGTTGGTGACGCCCGGCCCCGAGGTGACCAGCGCGACCCCGATCTTGTGCGAGGAGCGAGAATAGCCGTCAGCAGCGTGGACGGCGCCCTGTTCGTGTCGCACCAGCACGTGCTTGAACTTGTCCTGCTTGAACAGCTCGTCGTAGATATTGAGAACTGCGCCACCCGGATAGCCGAAGACGTACTCGACGCCTTCTTCCTGCAGGCAGCGGATGACGATCTCGGCACCCGTCAGTTGCATAGTGCACCCCAACGAAAAATGATCACAGCCCGGTCGCACCAGACGAGCCGGGAACTGCAAAACTTAAGGGACGCGATCGGGGTGGATGCGTCCGACCAGGCTTGAATCGGGTAGAAAGCCGGAACCGTTGCGTTCCACAGGGTATTCCGGAAGAGCTTGTGACCCCGCCGGACGGAACGCGAACGACCGATTTTGCAGTGCTCTTTGCAGCGGACCCCGCTGCGTCTTGGAACACTAACCACTTGCAGCGCTTTGGTCAAGGCTCTGTTGCGCCACAGAAAACATTGCTTGGGCGTTGCGGAGGATGCCGCGCGCGAGTTGCTTATAATCGCTCCACTCCAACTGCAGGGACTCGAACTGGCTTCGCACCAGGAACTTTCGGCATTTTTCGCAGAAGTCGAGCGCCGGGCGTTCAAGCAGGCGATGTTCGCAGTTCGCGACGAAGACGCGGCGCTCGACGTTGTCCAGGAAGCGATGCTCAAACTGACGGAGAAGTACGCCGGGAAGCCGCTTGGCGAGCTGCCGATGCTGTTTCAGCGCATTCTTCAGAATGCCATCCACGATCATTTCCGCCGCCAGAAAGTTCGCTCGACATGGACCACGCTGCTTTCGGCGCTCGGGCAAAAGGACGAAAAAGAGGACGATTTCGACCCGCTGGAAACGCTGCCGGCGAAATCGGACGCAAGCAACCTTGCTGATCCCGCCAAGCAACTCGAACAGGTCCAGATCATCGGCCTGCTGGAGGCCGCCTTGTCGCGTCTTCCGGCGCGTCAACGTGAAGCCTTTCTGCTGCGTTACTGGGAAGAACTCGACGTGGCGGAAGCCGCTGCGGCCATGGGCTGCTCGGAAGGCAGTGTGAAGACGCACTGCTCTCGGGCGGTGCGTGCATTGGCTGAAATGCTCAAGGCCAAAGGAGTGGGGCTATGAATGAAAACGAAATCGCAAGCAAAATAACAGCTTACCTGGACAAGGGCGCTGCCGGGCTCAAGTCCGGCACGCTCTACCGCCTGCAGCGCGCCCGGCAGAACGCTCTCGCTCGGCTCGCCGAGCCACAGCGTGTGGCGGAGCTGGCGGTCGCCGGAAAAGGCGGGACGCTGGGCGAGCGTCCCGTGCTTGCGGATCTGCGCCTGTGGCTGGGGTTGCTGCTCATCGTCGGCGGCGTTCTTTATTATCAATACTGGCAATCGGCGCAGCAGGTGCGGGAGATCGAAGAAACGGATGCCGCAATCCTGACCTCCGAGTTGCCCATAGAAGCTTACCTGGACCGGGGATTCCAGAATTGGCTCAAGAGCTTCGAGCCCTGATCTGCCTGGCCGTCCTTGCGGCGGCGTGCATCAGCGCGCCCGCGGTTGCCGGCCCACTCGCGCCACGGGCGCCTGCGTGGTCGGAACTCTCGGCAGCCGATCAGCGTACCCTGGCGCCACTCGCCCCGGACTGGGATCAGCTTGACGCCCAGCGCCGGCAGAAATGGCTGGGCATCGCCAAACGCTACCCCAACCTTGGGCCGGCCGAGCAGCAACGCGTGCAGCAGCAGATGCGCGCCTGGGCCGAGCTCACCCCTGCGCAGCGACAGGTAGCGCGCGAGCAATTCAAGACGCTGAAGAAGCTTCCCCCGGAGCAGCGGCAGGACGTCCAAGCCGGCGCCCGCCCCTCAGCACCTTCGCTGACGCGTGCCTGCGGTTTCGGCAGTGGGGCGGCCGGCGCCTGCCAGTCTCATGCGCCGTCTTCTTGCGCTAACCTACGAATCACTGCTCTTGAGTGCTCTGATTCTGGCGCTTGGTTTCGCGCTTCTGCCGTTCAGCGGGATAACGGGCAGTTCCGATGAGTTCGCAAGTCTCGAACCCTTGGTGCGAGCCGGCTGGTTCGCCTGCGTGTTCGCTGTCTGCGGCGCCTATTACGTTGGCCAGTGGAGTGACGGGCGAAGGACGCTGCCGATGAAGGCCTGGCGCCTTTACCTGCAGACAATAAGCGGGACTCCGCCGCCGGTGCCGCAGGCAACGCTGCGCTATCTCGCCTGGTGGGTGGGTCCCACGATCGCCATCGGTATGTGGATCCTTTTGAAACCCTACGGACATGAGCGCTGGGCATTCTGCGCGCTCACGTTCAACTATGCCTGGGCCCTCTTCGATCCTGACCACAGCTTTCTGCACGATCGGATCGCGGGAACGCGCATCGCAACGATTAGTCGGTAGGCTGCTGCGCCCGATAGCGCGAAACGCCGGTGACGATCTCCGCCTTGGCTTCCTCCGCGCCGACCCAGGTGGAAACCCGCACCCATTTGCCCGGCTCCAGATCCTTGTAATGCTCGAAAAAATGCGCGATCTGCCGCGTCGTGATCTCGGGCAGGTCCCTCGGCGACTGGATGGCTCGATAAAGAGCTGATAACTTGTCGATCGGCACTGCCAGGACCTTGGCATCGCCTCCGGCTTCGTCGTCCATCTTGAGCATGCCGATCGGGCGGCAGCGCACAACAACGCCGGTGATCAGCGGGACCGGTGAGATCACCAGGACGTCGCATGGATCGCCGTCGTCGGACAGCGTCCTGGGAATGTATCCATAGTTGCAGGGATAGTGCATTGCGGTCGACATGAAGCGATCGACGAACACGGCGCCGGTTTCTTTGTCGACCTCGTACTTGATGGCATCGCCATGCATCGGGATCTCGACGATCACGTTGCAGTCGTTGGGAACGTCGTTTCCGGCGGAGACCCGATCGAGATTCATGCGCCTTGGGGAGCGGATGCGCGTGAGCCATTATAGCCGCGTCAGTTGAGGCGGCCGACAATACCGTATGATGCGAGCGGCTTCCTTTCATGCGATACGATCTCGGGCCCCGTCGCGTAACGTTGCGCGGCAATCACCATTACATCGCCCCGAACGCGACGCTGGTCGGTGACGTCATTCTCGAGGACCGAGCTTCGGTTTGGTTCAATGTAGTCATTCGCGCCGACAACGAACCCATTACGGTCGGCGCACGGTCCAATATCCAGGACGCCTCGGTGTTACATACCGATGAGGGCGTGCCGCTTTCCATCGGTCCGTCCGTCAGCGTGGGACACCTGGTGATGCTGCACGGCTGTATTGTTGGCGAAGGATCGCTCATCGGCATCAAGGCAGTGGTGCTCAATCATGCGCGCATCGGGAGAGAATGCCTGATCGGCGCCAACGCCCTGATTCCGGAGGGCAAGGTCATCCCAGACCGGTCGCTGGTTCTGGGGTCGCCGGGTAAGGTTGTGCGAACACTATCCGACGAGGAAGTGGCCGGGATGTACGCGATCGCCACCCACTATGTCGAAAACGCACAACGCTACATTCGCGAATTGAGGCCCTCCTGAGCTGGATCTCAATGGCAAATCCGACGCAGGGTGCCGTTGCATCTAAGGGATGTGTCTCACCTAACGGCCGCTTCATGTTGAGAGCCCTCGTAATCACCGTGTTGACAGTGACAGTCGCCATCACTGCGGCGACTCCGCTGAGCGCCGCGGAGCCGCAACGTGAAACTCGCAGCCTTTCCGGCTTCACGCGAATCGAAATCGACGGGCAAGTTGAACTGACGTTGCGGCAGGGCCAGAAGGAAGCTGTCACGATCGAGGCGCCGGCACAGGCGTTGCCTCACATCCGCACGGAGGTTCACGACGGGACCCTCGTCATCTCCTCCGGAGGAGAACGCCACTGGTGGGATTGGGTGTTGGGCGGTGCATCGATGCGTTCGCCGCGGATTACGGTCGATTTCAGTCGCCTGGAGCGTATCGATGCGGCGGGTGCCGTCAAATTGAATGCAGACAGCATCAAGGCCGATGATCTGCGACTCGACTTTGCCGGTGCGTGCACGCTGCGCGTCGCCGACCTTCAAGCCTCACGTCTGCGGTTGGATGGATCGGGCGCGGTCAAGGCAGAAGTGGGTGGCAAGGTGGCAACCCAGTACGTCGACCTCTCGGGGGCCGGCTCATACCAAGCCGCCGAGCTTGCGAGCGATAGTGCGGTGCTGCGCGTCAGCGGTGCCGGCAAGGCCATCGTCAAGGTTGCCTCGAAGCTCAAGGTTGAGGTGTCGGGCGCCGGAACAGTGGAATATATCGGCGAGCCGAAGGTTGAAAAACAGGTAAGCGGCGTCGCCAAGATTGTCCAGCGCGACGCACCCTGACCCGCCCGGGCGACGCCGGTCATTCGGAGTGCGCGAAGGCGCGGCTTTAGTGAAGCTGTGCAGGCGTCGCGCCTGCAGGCAAGGCGTCCGCCTTGAACAGCAGCGTAAGCCCTGTTGTTGGATCGCGATCGGCTTGTACTCCGGGAAGCACGCGAACGTCGCCCACGCGGCAATCGCGCAGAAGCTCCACGAGCATGGCTGCGACGTCGCCCACGGCGTCGGTTGGAAAAAGCGGGCAGCGAAAACCCTCGGCATCGCGAGATTCGAATACGCTCGATAAGGAGAGCCGAAGCTCCCCTCCTCCGGGCGCAGACGGGCATGCGTGCGCACTGATGACGGCGGAAGGCTCTCCCACGCTCGCGCGCAGGCGACGAATGGCATTGCTCGCGAACAGCTGAGCGCCCACGGCGCGCTGGGCGCTCCGTCCCTGGGCCAGTGCGGCGGGTGGTGGGAGCGGAGGACCGGGGAGCGCCAGCAGCGATACGTCGGCCACGCCCAGCTGCCGTGCGAGCTCGGTCGCGACCGGGAATCCCCATCGGGCCGTATCGGCATTTGCGAAGATGTCGACCGTTGGCGCGCTTACTGCATGCCCCACGAGGAAGCGCAGATGCACGCCTTCGTGGCCTCGCTGCACGGCAAGCGGAGTAGGGGGCAGGTCGAAAATCTCGACCTTCCCAGCCAAGGCTCGCCGTTGGCTAGCGAGCAGTCCTGGCAATCGTGCGATATCGAGCGCGTCGGCAGCAATCAGCGCGTTGGAGAGAGCGAAGTTCTTGTTCCCGGCCAGCGCATGATGCTCGCGTAGGAGCATCGCGATTCGCTCGGAATCCGCCAGAACCCCCGTCGGACCCTGCGCACTCGCCGACGTCGTGCCGGCGATGATGACCGCAGGCATGGCAAAGAGCATGGTGGCGACGCCCTCTCCTTCGGCAACTTTAGAGGCTTCGCGCCAGGCATCGATAAGCCGCCGCCAGAGGTAGCGCGCGACCGGGAATGATGGCGCTGCCGAGAATAATTCTGAAAGCAGCAGCCCGTCACCGGAGCGAAGCTGCGCGGCCACGCTTCCCACGACGATTCGGTCGATATCATCGGCGCGCGCGGTGCTCGACACGGCGAGACTCGCCGCGGCGAGTTCGAGCAACGGCGCATGAACGGGATCCGCGTCCTGGGCAAACACGCGCGGGTCGGCGACTTCGGTCAGCGGAGAAGCGGACAAGGAGGCTGCACCAAGAGCGGCTTGGGGCGAATTCTCGCACGTCGTGCGTAAAGGCTTAGGGAACCAGACAGAAGGGACCTTGTGCCAGCGCCCCTGAGACCCAAAGCGCTCGGTACGCGCCGATGATGGCGAAGATGCCGATGACTGTGGCAACCGCGTAGCGCACGGCAGGCCGGTCCTGGAACCGCCCCGCGCGGTTGACCAGAATGCCCGCCCCCAACACGTTGGGCAGCGTGCCCGTACCAAAGGCAAGCATGACCGCCGCTCCTTGCCACGCGCCGCCGGCAAACAGTGCCAGAGGAAGTACGCTGTAGATCAACGCGCATGGCGCCAAGCCCCATATCAAGCCAAGTGCCAGTCGTGAACCGCTCCCATGCATCGCAAGCACCGGGCGCAGTCGGGGAAGCAGTGCGCCGAACGCTGCCGCTCCGATTCTCTGCAAACCGATCATATGTGGCCGGCCGAACGCGACGCTTGTCGCCACGAGCAGGAGCATGACATTGGCGACGACGTAGAGCGTGCGCTGAACGGGCAAAACGGCCGTCGTATCGAGAGCCACTGCGCCGGCAACTCCCGTTGCTGCTCCAAGCAGCGTATAGGTGGTGATGCGGCCCCCGTGGTAGATGAACTGTCGGCGCAGGAGAACCGCGAGTGGCAGGATCGGCGCCGGCTGGCCCGCAGATCTTCCCTCTCTCGCGGCGATCGCCGAGATGAATCCGCCACACATCGCCAGGCAATGCACGCCGCCCAGGGCGCCGACCAACCAGGCGCTGATCAATAGGCTGAGCGCCATGTCCAATGAGCCGGCAGCCGCTCGTTCTGTTCGTTGCGCCTGAAAGGGCATACACTCACCGCCGCGCCCGTCAACCGGACCCGCGGGCTCGCCGTCAGAAAATGTCTACGCCAATCCCTAGCCGGCGCTCGCCAAGCTCCACGTCTCCGGTTATCTCGATTCACGATCTGCGAAGCCGCTGCAGCAGCTGCAGCATGCGCGAATTGTGCTTGCCGTTCAGCCTCGAGCCCCACGACATCCGCCAGCTCGATGAGCTTGTCGCCACGCGCCAACGGCTGAAAAAAGGCGACATCCTGTATCGCGCGGGAGACTCCTTTGCGTCGCTTCATGCCGTCCGGCAGGGCTCGACCATGACCACGGTGCTGGCGGAAGACGGACGGGAGCAGGTCTGTGGCTATCACCTGCCGGGTGACCTGTTCGGGCTCGACGGCATCGACAACGGGCGGCACAAGGGACAATCGATCGCGCTCGAAGACAGCGAGATCTGCGCCGTGCCCCTGGAGCGTCTCGAGGAGCTGGCGCGTCACGTGCCGGCTTTGCAACGCAACCTGCATCGTTTTTTGTCGCGCGAGATCGATCGCGACCACAACATCATGTTGCTGCTGGGTAGCATGCGTGCCGAGGAGCGCCTGGCAGCCTTTCTCCTCAATCTCGCGAATCGCTATCGGCAGCGCGGCTATTCCTCGACCGAATTCGTTCTGAGAATGACGCGCGAGGAAATCGGCAGCTTTCTGGGGCTCAAGCTGGAGACAGTCAGCCGCCTTTTTTCGCGATTCCAACAGGAGGGGCTGATTCAGGCCCAAGGTCGCGCCGTCAAGCTTCTCGACGTAACCGCCCTTAAGCAACTTGCGGGACACCGCTGCTGAAGAAGTCACGGCTCGCCACGCGAGGACCTCTCCAGAAACACCGTGAGTGCCGACGAAGCGATTCCAAGCGTCCAAAAACCAAAGAAACCGACGGTGTAGATCGCTTCGCGTGACGTCTCCAGCGGCGCGCCGAAGAAGTACAGGTCGATCGGATCGAATACCGTGAAGAATACGGCTTCCGCGAAACCCGCCACCAGAAATGCGGGCCAGATCACCCACATCAGTCGTCTTGCCGTTTTTGCCGGCATGATCGTCTCCTCCTCTGCGGCTGCGGACATCAACCAACGCCGGGCTTTAACCCGACGTGAATCTGCGACGGACGTCCGGCAATCGTCGTCACAGGAAGCTGCCAACGGTCCGATTCAATTTCGACGATCCAGCGGCCCTCGCCTTCGATCGAACTCTTGCCGACCCAGTCTCCATTGTCGGCCCGCGATAGTGACACCGTTGTCTCGCTGTGATCGCCAGGGCGTCGAAGCCTCAAGCTGAGCCGGCTCGGCGCCGTGCCTTCCTCCAGATGTACCCGTACTTCGCCATTGCCGCCGAAGGTGATCGTCGCTGAAGGATCGCGCGTCTGTATGCGCTCCATGGCCGCGAGGCGCCGGTTGATGAGCAACCCCTGCTTGTAATAGTCCTCCGCCACTAGCCCATCGTCACTGGCGATCGCGATCCAGGCACTGGCAAGCGATGCCACCACGACGACGAACGGTCCCGCCATCAGCAGCCACGGCCAAGGTTCGCGATACCAGCGCGCGAGCGGATGTCTAGCGGGGAATGATGAAGCTCGATGGCTCATGGCGTATTACCTTGTCGTCGTCGACGGCCTGAATGACGAATTCGATTTTGTGAGTTCCGGGCGCTCCTTCAACGGGAGCCTGGAGTCGCAGAGGCAAAAGGCGAGTGGCGGCAGCGCCAAGCGCGAGCGGTTGCTCCAAACCGACCACCCGGAGTCCCGCCAGACCCGAGGCCGATACGGTGTATCGCCGCGGCTTCTCGTCGGTGTTCATGAGTTGCAGTCGGTAAACGTTCTCGACAATACCGGGCGTTGCTTCGCGAGCGAGCGCGCCACGATCGCGGATGACGTCGACCTTCAACGGATTGCGCATTGCCAGCGACCCCGCGGCCACGCCGCCGATAGCGAGCAGCACGGATGCATAGATCAACGTGCGCGGGCGCAGCGTGCGGCGCCACATCGCTTGCTGATCGAGCCGTTCCGCCAGCGCATTTTCGGTCGTGTAGCGGATGAGCCCGCGTGGGTAACTCATCCTTTCCATGACCTGATTGCAACCGTCGATGCACGCCGCGCAGCCAATGCACTCGTACTGCAGTCCTTGGCGGATGTCGATGCCGGTTGGACACACCTGCACGCAGATACTGCAGTCGACGCAATCGCCGAGTCCACGCTCTCGTGGATTCACCGTTCTCGAGCGCGAACCGCGCGGCTCGCCCCGAGACTTGTCGTAGGTGATCACCAGCGTGTCCTTGTCGAACATCACGCTCTGGAAGCGCGCGTACGGACACATGTACTTGCACACTTGCTCGCGGAGGAAACCAGCGTTGCCGTAGGTGGCGAAGCCGTAGAAGAGGATCCAAAACGACTCCCACGGACCCAATTGCCACGTCATTCCACGAATGCCGAGATCTCCGATCGGCGTGAAGTAGCCGACAAAGCTATAGCCGGTCCACAAGGCGATGATGAACCAGGAGATGTGCTTGAGAGCCTTGATGACGAATTTCTCCAGCGACATCGGGGACGCGTCGAGGCGGATGCGAGCGCCGCGATCACCTTCGATCTTGCGTTCGACCCAGAGGAATAGCTCGGTATAGACCGTCTGGGGGCAGGCATAGCCGCACCACAAGCGGCCCGCCACCGCGGTGAACAAAAACAGTGACAGCGCCGCGACGATGAGCAGCACGGCGAGATAGATCACGTCCTGCGGCCAGAACACCCAGCCGAAGATGTAGAACTTGCGGGCGCCCAGATCGAACAGCACTGCCTGACGCCCGTTCCACGAAAGCCATGGGAGTAGGTAAAAAATCGATTGCGTCAAAAACACCAGTCCCCAGCGCCAGCGGGCGAATGCCCCATGGACGGCGCGCGGATAGATCTTCTTGCGGATTTCGTAGAGCCCGACTTCCTCGACTGAGGGCTCCGAGACGATTGCGGACTGCAGGACGGAAACGTTCATGCTTGAAGGTTCGGGAAAAAGGCGCGGCGGGCAGAATCCCGCCGCGGCGCCCTCGCCCATTTATTGCGAGACTGACTTGGTGTTGGACAAGCCCCAGACATAGGCCGTCAACAACTGGATCTTGCCTTCGTCGAGATCCGCCTTGTGCGAAGGCATTCTGCTGACCGCTCCTGCTGTCCCACGGCCCCTGGTGATGGTTTCGATGATGGTCGCCTCTGAACCGCCATAGAGCCAGATCGCGTCGGTCAAGTTGGGCGCGCCGATCTGCTGATTGCCCTTGGCGTCGAGACCATGGCAGGCGGCACAGGTCTGGTCGAACAGCGTCTTGCCAAGCTGTGCCCGCAGCTTATCCGACGGCAACCCCGAGAGGCTGCGCACATAGGCGGCAACGTTTTTCACGCCCTGCTCGCCGAGCACCGGACCGAACGGCGGCATGATGCCATTGCGGCCGTTGGTGATGCTCTCCTTGATGTTTCCCGGTTCTCCGCCGTAGAGCCAGTCGTTGTCACGCAAATTCGGGAAGCCCTTGGCGCCTCCGGCATCTGAGCCGTGACACTGCGCGCAATGATTGAGGAACAGCCGCTCACCCATGGCACGCGCCTGGGAATCGGCAGCGACTTGCTTGGTGTCCATCGCCATGTATTTCGCGTAAAGCGGCTGGATCTTGGCGTCGAATTCCTTGACTTCGCTCGCGTAGGCTCCGCTCGAGGTCCAGCCGAGTACGCCGGGCAGCTTGCCCAAGCCCGGATACAGCACGAGATAGACCAGCGAAAAGACGATGGTGAGGTAGAACAGCCACATCCACCAGCGTGGCAGCGGATTGTTGTACTCCGCGAGATCCTCGTCCCAGACATGGCCGGTGGTGTCGGTCGCCTGCCCTGAGTCCTTCTGCGCCGGTCGCTGCACTCGCATGCGCCCCATGACGTAGAGAAGCACGCCGCAGGCCGCGATCGACACCAGAGTAAGGACGGTGACGTAATAGCCCCAGAAGTCGGAAGTGAAATCACTCATCTCTGTGACCCTTTCGGCGCTTGGTGCGGGACGTCGTCGGGCAAGGAGAACGGTTCATTCGCCGCCGCCTCGAAAGCATTCTTGCGGCGCGCGCTGTAGGCCCACGCCACGATGCCGAGGAAGATGATGAATGAAGCCACCGTGAGCGCGCTTGCCAGCGTCGAATAGATTTCCATTGCTATCTCAGATTGCGCAGAGCGAGACCGAGTCCCCGCAGATAAGCGATGACCGCGTCCTCTTCCGTATTGCCCTTGAGGTCTTCCGGAGCCTTGGCGATCTGCTCTTCGGTATAGGGCACGCCGAGGCGCACGAGCGCGCGCATCTTCGCCTGGATGTCATCGGTCGCGACCGCATTCCTGGCAAACCACGGGTACGCCGGCATGTTCGACTCCGGCACCACATCGCGCGGGTTCGCGAGATGAACGCGATGCCAATCGTCGGAATAACGTAAGCCGACGCGCGCAAGATCGGGGCCGGTACGCTTACTCCCCCACTGGAAAGGATGGTCGTAGACAGATTCTCCGGCGACCGAATAGTGTCCGTAGCGTTCTGTCTCCGCGCGAAACGGACGAATCATCTGCGAATGGCAGTTGTAGCAGCCTTCCCGGATATAGATGTCACGACCGGCAAGTTGCAGAGCAGGGTATGGAACGACTCCTGAGACCGGCGCCGTGGTCGACTTCTGGAAGTACAGCGGCACGATCTCCACCAATCCTCCGACGGCAACCACCAGGACGGTAAGCACGATCATCCAGCCGACATTCTTTTCCACCATCTGCTGCGTGAGCTTCATTCCGGTTCTCCTCACGCGTCAAGCCGGTGCCAGCGCGGGAATGGGTGCCTCGAAGGCTTTTCCGGCGGCGACGGTGCGGATCACGTTCCATGCCATGATGAACATTCCGATCAGAAACAGCATGCCTCCCAGGAGACGGATGGCATAGAACGGATACGTCGCCTTGACGCTTTCGACGAACGCATAGGTCAGCGTCCCGTCCGGATTCGTGGCACGCCACATCAGTCCCTGCATCACTCCGGCAATCCACATCGCCGAGATGTAGAGCACGACGCCGATGGTTGCGATCCAGAAATGCGCCGTGATCAGCCGGATCGACCACATCTCGGCCTTGCCGAACATCCGCGGGATCAGGTAGTACATCGCACCGATGGAGATGAAGGCCACCCATCCCAGTGCTCCGGAATGGACGTGACCGATCGTCCAGTCGGTATAGTGCGACAGCGCGTTGACGGTCTTGATCGACATCATCGGACCTTCGAAGGTGGACATCCCGTAGAACGAGAGCGAAACGATCATGAACTTCAGGATCGGATCTTCGCGCAGCTTGTACCATGCCCCAGAGAGCGTCATGATGCCGTTGATCATTCCGCCCCACGACGGCGCGAGAAGAATGAGCGAAAACAACATTCCCAGCGACTGCGTCCAGTCGGGCAGCGCCGTGTAATGCAGGTGATGGGGCCCCGCCCACATGTATGTGAAAATAAGAGCCCAGAAGTGCACGACGGAAAGGCGGTAGGAATAGATCGGGCGCCCCGCCTGTTTGGGCACGAAGTAGTACATGATCCCGAGAAAGCCGGCGGTGAGGAAAAATCCGACGGCATTGTGCCCGTACCACCACTGCACCATTGCGTCCTGGACGCCGGCGTAGGCCGAATACGATTTCATCGGCCACAAGGTCACCGGCATCTCGGCGCTGTTGACGATGTGCAGAATCGCGACGGTCAGAATGAAAGCGCCGAAGAACCAGTTCGCGACATAGATATGCGGCGTCTTGCGCAGGAAAATGGTGCCGAAGAAAACGATGGCGTAGGCAACCCATACAACTGCGATCAGAAGATCGATGGGCCACTCGAGCTCGGCATATTCCTTCCCTGAGGTGTAGCCGAGCGGCAGGGTGATGGCCGCGAGCACAATGATGGCGGTCCAGCCCCAGAACGTGAACGAGGCAAGGGGACCGCAGAACAGTCGAACCTGGCAGGTTCGTTGCACACAGTAGTACGAGGTCGCGAACAGCGCCGAGCCGCCGAAAGCGAATATCACCGCGTTCGTGTGCAACGGCCGCAGCCTGCCGTAGGAGAGCCAGGGAATGCCGTAGGTGAGATCCGGCCACAGGAGCTGGGCGGCGATGATCACGCCGACCAGCATGCCGACGATACCCCAGACGACAGTCATTATTGAAAACTGGCGCACTACTTTGTAATTGAAGGTGTCCGTCACACTCGTGGTCATGCGGTGGGCTCCGTTGTCACCAAAAGCACTGGGCCTGTCTTGAGTAACGCCGCCGATCTTAGCTGCCGGCAGCACCCCGGAGCGTTGACCCAGATCAAAGTGGCGAATCGTCGTCAGCGACAATGCGGTGTGCCGGCCCTTCGAGGTCGTCGAATTGGCCGCTTCTCACGGACCACCAGAATGCGGCTCCGATCAGGAAAGCCAGAACGACAGAAAGAGGGATCAGGAGGTAGAGGATTTCCACGGCATCCGCTATCGAGATGAAGCCGTCCCTTCAAGCACGTCAACGAGTGTTTCTGCCTGACGCTCCCGGGTCGCCGTTCGAGGGTCTCCTCGCGCGAGACGCAATGCATTCGCAACGACCAGCAAGGACGACGCGGACATTCCCAAGGTAGCTATCAGTGGCGTGAGCATGCCCAGAGCAGCAAGCGGGATGGCTACCGCGTTGTACACGAGCGCCCATGCAATGTTTTGCATGATGACGAGGCGCGTTCGTCGCGCAATGTCGAGCGCATCGGCAATTCGGATGACGTCATCGCCGAGCAGGATGATGTCAGAGCTCCATCGCGCGAGATCTGCCGCACTACTGAACGACAGGGAAACGTCCGCCTGGGCAAGCGAAGCGGCATCGTTGATGCCATCCCCGACCATGCCGACCGCTGATCCGCGAGCTTGCAATTCAGTGATGAACGCCTGCTTGTCTTCGGGTCGCAACTCGCCGTGGACGTCTTCGATACCTGCCAATCGGGCGATGCACTCTGCTGTCGCAGTTCGATCTCCGGAGAGCAAGCTGACGCGGATGCCCCGCCGGCGCAGTTCTCCGATCATCGTGGGCACCCCAGGGCGCAGCGCGTCACCGAAAGTAAACCACGCGAGCCAGCCACTGTCGTCCGCGAGCGCGGCTGGCGTTGCAGCGGCGATCACGTTATGCGCGCAATCGGGTAGCGGTGTCCCATGAAGTTCCGCGACCCATTGCGGCCGGCCGAAGCGATAGCGTCGTCCTGCGATGATGCCCTCCACGCCGCTCCCTGGGTGAGAGCTGATTGCCTCGGCGGGGGCCGTCGATTTTCGGAGGGGCATCGCCCTGGCAATCGGATGCGCCGAGCCCTGTTCCAGGGTGCTTGCCAGCGCAACGCAGTGATCCCGGCCGCGGCGACCGAGCGGCACCACGTCGATCAACCGGATCTGGCCGGTCGTCAGCGTGCCGGTCTTGTCGAACACGATGTGATGTACTCGTGTGAGCGCCTCGAGCGCTCGTCCGCGCACAACGAGAATCCTCCTGCGCCCGAGTGCTC
Source organism: Betaproteobacteria bacterium (assembly GCA_005882995.1). Lineage (GTDB taxonomy): Bacteria > Pseudomonadota > Gammaproteobacteria > Burkholderiales > Casimicrobiaceae > PALSA-1003. Next base: position 14,619 of record VBCY01000202.1, on the reverse strand, counting down.
CGACCGCTGCAGACAAGGCCGCCGGCGTTGCGAGCGACAGAGCACATGGACAGCTCACCACCAGCACTGCGAACACCGCGGTGAGCGCGTGATCCGGATCGATGATCCACCATGCAAGCCCTGTGACGAGCGCGATCACTAGAAGCGAGGTGACGAATCCGGCGGCCGCGCGATCGGCGAGTTGGGCCACTCGCGGCCGCTGATTGACCGCACGCTCGGCGAGGCGCGCTATCTGCGCGAGTGCGGTGCTCGCTCCCGCCTTGTGCACGCGCACGATGAGCGGGCTGTCGCGATTGATCGATCCCGCGAGCACACGATCTCCAGGTTCTTTTGCTCGCGGCCAGCTCTCTCCGGTCAGCACCGCTTCCTCGACGCTGGACCGACCTTCGACGACTTCGCCATCGGCGGGCACGATGGCGCCCGACGCGATGCGCACCAAATCGTCCGCCACCAATGCCGCCGCCGCAATCACGTCGCATGTCAATTCGGCTGGATAGCGCGTCAGGCGCTCCGCGGTCGCCGGCAGCTCGGGTGCAACAGCTTCGAGCGCTTCTCCTGCCCGCTGCTGTGCTCGAAGTTCGACGTAGCGCGCGCACAACAGCAGCGCAACAAACATGGTTACCGAGTCGTAGTAAACCGCTCCGCTGCCGTTCAGCGTGGCCCATCCACTTGCGACAAACGCTCCCCCGACCCCGAGCGCCACGGGAACGTTCATGCCGAAGTGCCCCAGGATTACATCGCGCAGTGCACCGCGAAAGAAAGGCGCTGCGGAGTAAAACACGACGGGCAGCGTCAGCACCAGACTCGCCCAGCCGAGCAGCTCCTGAAACTGCGGTTCCACTCCGTCAACGCTGATGTATGCCGGCACGGCAAACATCATCACCTGCATCATCGACAGCAAGGCGACTGCGGTGCGGGTCAGCAAAGCCTTGCTTTCACGCCCGGCCAGCGCTTCGCGCCGCGCCGGATCGTAGGGATAGGCTCGGTAACCTATGGCGGCGATGGCGCGCAGGACTTCGGAGAGACGGGTCACGCGCGAGTCCCAGCGAACTTGAGCGCGCCTGGTCGCGAAGTTCACGGCGACTGCCACGACGCCGGGCTGTCGCTTCAGATACTCCTCGTTGAGCCACACGCATGCCGCGCATTGAATGCCCTCGAGCAGCAACGATGCTTCGCGAAGATCAGCATCGACATGCGCAATCCATCCGGCGGCGTCACCCGCGGCATCATAGGTTGCGTAGTCGTCGGCGCTGCCCGGACGCTCTGCAAGCCTGTTGCGCTGGGCGTAGAACCCCATGAGTCCGGCGGCGCGGATGGTTTGGGCGATCGCCATGCAACCCGCGCAGCAGAAGCACCTTTCGCTTCCGTCGAGGATTGCGCGCCAATGCCCACCCGCCGGATTCGCCGTCCCGCAGTGATAACAAAGATCGTCGTTGCTCTCGGTCCGGACCGCGGACATGGGACCTTCTGCCGATAAAGGCTCGATCGACACTGCCGGTGAAAGCAACATGCCGCTGAACGTAGCGGGCCGGCGATCCAGGGTCAAGCGCAAATCGGACCAACTTTGATCGCGACAAGGCGAGGGTTGATCTGCGTCAATGGTAGCCCACCGACGCGGCATAATATGCGTGCGGACAACGCTTTTCTCTATAGGAGGTTACGGTGTACAAGCACATCCTTGTGGCCACGGATGGCTCCAAGCTTTCAAACAAGGCGGTCGCTCACGCGATCGATCTCGCGCAAGCGCTCGGCGCGAAGTTGACGGCGTTCTATGCGTCTCCCGACTATCCAATGCCGGCGTACGCGGACGGCGTTGTCTACGAACCGGTTTCGCGCAAGGAATACGTCTCGCTGTGCAAAAAGGAAGCCGACAAGATTCTCGATCCAGTCAAGATCAAGGCCGAATCGGCAGGGCTCGAGTTTTCGAGCGTGCACGCCATCTCGCCTTCCCCATGGGAAGCGATCCTCGCGGCCGCAAAAAAACAGAAATGTGAAGCGATCGTGATGGCTTCGCACGGGCGCCGAGGCGTTTCCGCATTGCTACTTGGGAGCGAGACGCAAAAGGTGCTTACCCACTCCAAACTGCCGGTGATCGTCGTGCGCTAAACGCCGTTCGCCCTCTTCGCTCGCGTGAACGAGCGGCACGCTCGCCCTCGCCCGGCGTGCCCTTTCACGTAGAATACGCGCTTTGTCAAAAAGCACGTCGAATCATGCGCGTGTCGAAGTTTTTCCTGTCCACCTTGAAGGAAGCGCCTGCCGAGGCAGAGCTCGTCAGTCATCGCCTTATGTTGCGCGCCGGCATGATCCGCCGGCTCGCCGCAGGTATCTACACGTGGATGCCACTCGGTCTGCGCGTCCTGCGCAAGGTCGAAGCAATCGTGCGCGAGGAGATGAACCGGGCCGGCGCCATCGAGCTTCTCATGCCGGTGATACAACCCGCGGAGCTATGGCAGGAGTCGAGGCGCTGGGAGAAGTACGGCCCCGATCTTTTGCGCATCAAGGATCGCCATGAACGCGACTTCGTGATCCAACCCACTTCCGAAGAGGTAATCACCGACATCGCCCGCAGGGAGCTCAAGAGCTATAAGCAGCTACCGGTCAACTTCTATCATATCCAGACCAAATTCCGCGACGAAGTCCGTCCACGCTTCGGCGTGATGCGTTCGCGTGAATTCATCATGAAGGATGCGTACTCCTTCGATGTCGGTAAGGACCAGATGCTCGAGTCCTATCAGGCAATGTACGACGCCTACGTGCGGATCTTTTCGCGGCTCGGGCTCGTGTTTCGTGCGGTGCGTGCGGACACCGGACAGATCGGCGGTTCGGCATCGCACGAGTTCCAGGTACTGGCCGATTCAGGCGAGGATGCAATCGCGTATTGCGCCAATTCGGATTACGCAGCCAATGTCGAGCTGGCCGAAGCCGCAGTGCCCGGACCCCGTCCCGAGCCACGCGAAGCCATGGAGAAGGTTCCCACGCCCGGAAAGTCGACCTGTGAAGAGGTTGCCGAGCTGTTGCATCTACCCCTGTCGCGCACCGTGAAATGCATCATGCTCTACGCCGAAGGCAAAGTGCAGATGCTGCTCATACGCGGTGATCACAGCCTGAACGAGATCAAGGCGAGCAAAGTAGCGGGGCTCGCGCACTTTCGATGGGCGAGCGACGCCGAGATTCAATCAGCGCTCAAATGCCCCGCCGGTTATCTCGGACCGGTCGGCATTCCGGCGACCATGCCGCTGATTGCCGATCGCGAGGTTGCGGCGCTGGCGGACTTCGTGTGCGGCGCGAACGAAGTCGACTATCACTTGCGCGGAGTCAACTTCGGCCGCGACTGCCGCGAACCGGATCGCATCGCCGACATACGCAAAGTCATCGAAGGTGATCCATCGCCGGACGGGAAGGGCCTGTTGACCATCGTTCGGGGCATCGAAGTGGGACACGTGTTCGCGCTCGGTGACCTGTATTCCCGCGCGCTCGGCGCCACCTTTCTGGATGCAGCGGGCGAGCCGCAGGTCATGGAGATGGGATGCTACGGCATCGGCATCACGCGCATCGTTGCCGCCGCCATCGAGCAAAACCATGACCAGCGAGGCATTGTTTGGCCTGAACCGCTTGCACCGTACAGTGTTGCCATTGCACCGATCGGCTACGATCGCACGGAAGCGGTGCGGACGGCGGCCGATCGTCTGCACGACGAGTTGCAATCCGCCGGCGTCGAAGTGTTGCTGGATGATCGCGGGGAGCGACCGGGGGTCATGTTTGCCGATCTGGAGTTGATCGGCATTCCCCATCGTATTACAGTGGGCGACCGCGGACTCAAGAGCGGGGATGTGGAGTATCAGGGCCGGCTCGATTCCGAGCCGATTCGAGTGCCGCTCGCGGGAGCGGCGACATTTGTGCGCGAGCGCATGGCCGCGCGGAGCTGAAGCAAAGTCGATGAGGAAACGAACGATCCATCTGCGCATCTTCTTCGCGGCGTCACTCGTGATCGCTGCGCGGGCTGCGATCGCCGGCGCTCAGCTCGAGGAGGGCCTCGCCGCCAACGTGCAGAATTCGCTTCATCGCTCGGTGAGCGACTATCCGGCGCCTCGCCTCGTGTTCTCCACCGACGTCGAAGGGTGGGCCTGGCTCGCAGACATGTCATCGCGTCTTGCCCCCAGAGTGCCGGACTGGCCAACCCGACGCGATTTCCTGGTGAGCGTGCAGTACGAAGCGACGCGCGCCGGACTCGACCCGCAGCTCGTGCTCGGCCTGATCGAGTATGAGAGCAACTTTCGCAAGTACGCCGTTTCCACTGCCGGCGCTCGCGGCTACATGCAGGTGATGCCCTTTTGGGTACGCCAGATCGGCAACGAAGGCCACGATCTGTTCACCCTGCGCACCAATCTGCGTTATGGCTGCACCATCCTGCGCTACTACCTGGACATGGAAAAAGGCGATCTGTACCGCGCGCTCGGTCGCTACAACGGCAGCCTTGGAAGAGCCGAATATCCCAACGCGGTGCTTGCTGCAATGCAGCGCCGGTGGGCCTGGAAGCCATCGGCAGCATCCGTGTCAGCGTCGCCGGAGAGCGTCGGCACAACCGCGCTCAGGTGAACACGGCGCTTGCGTGAGCACGCCGCCCGCCTATCGCGGCCGTTTCGCCCCTTCTCCCACCGGCCCGTTGCACTTCGGCTCCTTGATCGCGGCGCTCGCGAGTTTTTGCGACGCGCGGGCCAACGGCGGTGAATGGCGGTTGCGCATCGAGGACGTCGATGCGCCTCGCAGCCGCGAAGGTGCGAGTGAAGATATTATCGCGGCTCTTACGGCCTACGGCTTCGAATGGGATGAAGCCGTGGAGCGGCAAAGCGAGCGCCTTTCGTTGTATCAGAACGCGCTCGACCACTTGCGGACCATCGGCATCGCTTATCCTTGTGGATGCACGCGCAAGGATCTGGAGAGCGCGCCGCTTGGCGCTGCCGGCGAGCGTATCTATCCGGGCACCTGCCGCGCTGGACTTGCACGGGGCCGCGAAGCGCGAGCATGGCGCGTCAAGGTCGACGGCGGAACGATCGGTTTTTCCGATCGACTGCAGGGATGGCAGGAGCAGGATCTTGCGCGCGACGTGGGTGATTTCATTGTCAAGCGCGCCGATGGACTGTTCGCCTACCAACTCGCGGTCGTCGTGGACGACGCCGAACAGCAAATAACGCAGGTCGTGCGCGGAGCAGACTTGCTCGCATCGACCGCGCGCCAGATATGGCTGCAGCGAAAACTCGGACTGGCGACTCCGTCATATCTGCATCACGCCGTGGCGATCGACGCTCGCGGCGAGAAGCTTTCCAAGCAGACTGGCGCTGCGGCGCTTCCGCGCGATCCACTACCAGCACTGCTCCGGGCGTGGCAATTTCTGGATCAGCCAGCTGCGCCTTCGTTACCGACGAGCGTTGCAGGATTCTGGACCTGGGCGATCAGCGCATGGAACCCGCGCGCACTACCCCCGGTGGCGATGCTGCCTGCGCCGGACCTCGGCCGCGTCATCGCGGTATAATTGCCCGCATCCCAGCGTTCGATCGGCCTCGCCTGTTCGAGAGCGCGAGAGCAGACTCGGTTTCATGACCACACTTGTCGTTGTCAGGAAGAACGGCGAAGTATCCATCGCCGCCGATTCCCTGACCACTTTCGGCGATACACGTTTGTCCGCGGAATTCGATCGTGCATACGACAAGATCGTGCATCACAGAGGAACCTACATCGGGCTGTGCGGCAGCGCTGCGCACCAGCTGGTGTTCGAGAGTCTGCTTGCCAAGCATGAAGACCTCGATTTCTCGACCAAGCGCAGCATTTTCGAGACCTTCCGCAAGCTCCATCCGATCCTCAAGGAACAGCACTTCCTGAACCCGAAAGAAGAGGAAGACGATCCTTACGAGTCGACCCAGATCACCGCGCTCATTGCCAACACCAACGGCATCTTCGGCGTGTACTCCATGCGCGAGGTATTCGAGTACACCCAGTTCTGGGCGGTGGGCACGGGACGCGAGTTTGCGCTGGGAGCGATGCACAGCCTGTACCGGCGGCTGGACAGCGCGGCTTCTGTAGCCGAGGCGGGCATCGAAGCCGGTGCAACCTTCGACAAGAATTCGGGTTTGCCGCTGACGCTGTTCACCCTCAAGCTAAGGGAGCTCTGAATGTTCAGAGGGCCCCTGCGGTGAGCGTCTACCTGCCGCCGTCGTTCGCCGTGCGCGACCCGGCAGCGATTTCTCGAGTGTTGCACGAGCACCCCTTTGCGACGCTGATCACTGCCACGCACGACGAGCCGCAGGTAAGCCACGTGCCGCTGCTGCATTGCGCCGATGCGTCGCCGCTCGGTTCGCTGATCGGTCACGTGGCGCATGCCAACCCACACTGGGAGCGCTTCGGCGAGGGACCGACCCTGGCGTTGTTCCACGGCCCTCACGCTTACGTCTCTCCATCGTGGTACAGCGATCCCCCGGCAATGGTTCCAACGTGGAACTATATCGTCGTGCATGTGAGGGGGCGGATCGAGGCGGTGAACAATCGCGATGAAACGCTTGCCATCCTGAGCCAGCTTACCGAACGCTTCGAATCTTCGCGCGCCAAACCATGGCGGCTGCAGCTCGAAGGCGCCCGGCTTGACGCACTGGTTGGCGCAATCGTCGGGTTCCACATGACCATCGAGCGCGTCGACGCCAAGTTCAAGCTGTCGCAGAACCGAAGCGGGCGCGATCGGAACCGAGTCATCGAGGCATTGCGTGGCGAAGGATTCAGCGATGCCCATGCGACTGCGGAATGGATGACCGGTAATGCGCAAGACCGATGAGGTGGTCCTCTCATCGGAGCGCACCCGCTTCGACAAGTGGTTGTGGGCGGCACGCTTTTGCAAAACGCGCAGCCTCGCGGCGCAGGCGATAAGTACGGGACAGGCGAGGATCGACGGTGAACGGGTCAAGCCGGCGCACGAGGTCAGGCTTGGGCAGCGGGTTACGATGCGACGAGACGGCCTCATCTGGGACGTCGTTGTCACCGGAATCTCGGATCGGCGCGGCAGCGCTACGGCAGCAGCGCTCCTCTACTCGGAAGCGGCCGGGAGCATTGCTGCACGCGAAGAGGAAGTGTTGCGCCGAAGAGCTGCCGCGGCGGTCGCGCCTCGGTGGTCGGGCCGGCCGACCAAGCGGGACCGGCGAAAGTTGCGACAGCTCTTTCCTTAGGGCTTGTTCGCAGACCTTAGCAGAACGGCAGGTTGGCGAAGTCGAGGATCAACTCCGGTTGCTGGTAACCTCGCCAGACGACGTAACCGAGCGCGGTGATCGCGATCAACGCGATCACCCGCAACGGAAAACGCCCGATCGCTGTTTCAAGCACGCTGCTGCAGCTCCTGCGGTGGACTCGCCGGGACGCCAAGCTCGCGTACTGCTGACATCACGGAACTGAAGTCGGCGGCCGTACGGACATTGGGTATCGGCTTGGCCAGCAAGTTGACCGCTCGCCCGCTCACAATCAACGGCAGTCCATCGGGCAAGGCAGCACGCAGAGAACGAATCTCCTGCCCGGCAATCTTCCCCGATATGCCGCGATCGAACAGCAGGATCGCCATGGCGACCTTGTAGGCATGCGCCGCGCTGGCGACCTCCTGCGCAGGCACGCCGCTGCCCAGTGTGAGGCAATTGATGCCCTCGGTGAACAGAAGCAGCTCGAGAATTGCCAGCCCGAGTTGGTTGGGATCGTTCGGCGGCGTCGCGACGAGAATCTGCCGCGCCTCGCGCGTCGGGCGCACCAACCTCGTCACGTCACGCAGCAAACGTTGCGCGAGGTCGGCGAAGCGCAGTTCCTGGAAGTTCTGCATGTCGCCGCGCACGACGTGCTCGTGCACCGCTTCGTTGAGCGGAATGAGCGTCTGCTCGAGAAAACGGCGCAAGCCTTGACCCACGAGAAGTTTCGACAAATGGTTCTGCAGTTCGCCGACGCGATGCTCACCGAGGAGTTTCACGGCGGTTTCGATCTCGCTCGGAAGCGGCGCAGGATCTTCGACCGCGATGCCCAACATCGATTGCAAGGCCGATTCCGCGAGCGGAACCACCGCGCCGGCGCGCCAGCCCTCCGACAATAGCTGCTTGATGACTTTGAGCCGTGCCACCTGGTCCGGTGGATACACGCGATCCCCGAAGCTGTCGCGAGCGGGGTTGGGGAAACCGTACCGCCGCTGCCACATGTAGAGTTGTTCGCGCCTCAGTCCCGTAATGCGCACGACTTCGCGGATATGCAGCGCATTTCTTGCTTCGCCGCCGCCAGTCGTTGCGGCCATGGCAAGATGCGGTGCGGGGTCGCTGCGACGAGTAGGCGCTTTAATCAAGATTCCCATGACAATTCCTTTGCCCTGTGTGCCACAAGTATAGAGAAATCGGTTGTCGCCTTCAGCTTGGCGCGCAACGGCATAAGCCGCCGCAACGCGTCATGCCCCTGAATGAAAAGCTCAAGCGGCTTGCCCCGGGAGGCGCTCGGTCCGCCAAACCCGCTTGCGGAACAAGACCTTCCGGCGCTTTCCATCTCCTTGACTCCGCCCAACTGCTGACCACAACTGGCATAGTGCAAGGATCGTACCGGCTCGCCCGAATTGCCTTTCCTCAGTTCGGCGACGAGTTTCAATGGGAGGGACGGCGTTGCCAAAGCGCGGCGGCACGCCTACGCTTGCTCCGCTCCAATGGAGGTCTAGCGGGCCGTCCCGCAACCTGATCAATGCCCGACCGACAGTACAGACCATAGTTCAATCGCATGTTCGGATTTGGAAAGTCAGCCAGAGAACCCTTCGCGGACAGGAAATCGGTCGAGCGATGGCTCGCGTCATTTCCGGCCAATGACCCCCAGGGAACCCATGCAGCGTTGATAACCGAGCTCGGAGCATTGGCCAAACGTGACGCGATCCGCACCCCATCGTGTCTGGAGGCTGTCTTTCACCTCGATGCGCTCAGCGAGCCGCTACGACGGAGCTTGACGGCTCAGTATCTGGAGCACGGCAACCGGTCCAGTCGTATTGAAAGCCAGATCTGGCAGGCTCTGTTCGATCTGACGCAGGGATTCCTGTTGTGTTATCAGGCATTCGGCGGCGATGTCACCAGCCGCGCGCAGAGCAACAAGTGGCAAGCGCTTCTCGCAGAGCTGGTCGCTCGTCAGATCATGCATCAGGGTCTCGACGTAAAAATCCGCCTCTACCGATACGAACAATGGATTCCTGCACGTTGGGGGGACCTCCACGCCCTCTTCCAGAGGGCATGCACCGAGCAAATCGAAAGAGTCCCGGTCGCCGCGCTTCCGGACGGCGTGCTCACCACGATCGAACAGGAATATCTGCGCGTGCTGTTGCTGCAACTCATGAACGCGGGCAACCTTTCGCCGCGGCATGTCGAATGGGTGGCCTCGCAGCTCTCGGAATGGTGTGCGCCGCTGCGACTCAATCTGGAACCCCAGACTATCTCCAGTTTCTACGTCGATTTGGCTGAGCGCACGGGACTTCGGCGCCGGACCGCGCAGCCTCTGGAAGGCCGCGTGCTGTTCCTCGACACGCAACCGATGCATGCAATGCTCATGCAGAACGTCGTCATGCTCGAGCAGAAAGTACGCAACGACCCGCTATCGGACAAGGCGTCGCGTCGTGCCGACCAGCTCAATCTCTTGACGAAACTTGCCGGCCAGATCGATCCCGAGTTTCGGCCGGTAACGCGTCGAGGAGAGCGTCAGTCGGCGTCCGGGCAGGTGGATGCGATCGTCGGCTTCACCAAAATCTCCGGCTTTTTGCGCGACGAGGACGCGAGCCGGGTAGCGGAGCCCACGCCGCACAGCGGCAGCTTCGGTGGCACGCTGGAGATCGCAACCTTCGGGCGCCTGCGAAACGAAAATGCGCGTGCACAGGAGATGGTGCGAAGGCGACTCGTGAGCTACGCGGCACCCGGCGGCGCGTGGCAGGTACGCGACGTTTCACAGACGGGCTATCGACTGGTCGCGGCCATGAATGTGATCACCGCGGTGACGCTGGGAACGCTGGTGGCCATTCGCGCGCAAGGAGAGTCGCTGTGGACGCTTGGCATCGTGCGTCGCATGAAGCGGCTCACCAGCGAACGGGCCGAGCTGGGGTTGCAGATCATCGCCAGCAACCTTGTGGGAGTCGATCTTTCGACTTCAAAGCGAGGCGACGCAGACTACTTCGTCGACGGTGAGGCAACCACCATCCACCACCGAACCTTTCAAGGCCTGTTTCTGTCACTAAAAAAGCGCAGCACCGACACGCCGATCCGGACACTGATTGTTCCGGCGGGGGAATACCAGCCCGGGAAGCGACTGCTCATGAGCGTCGCCAAGTCGTCGCATCGCATCGCTTTCGGGCGACTGCTTGAGCAGCAACCGGAATGGATCTGGGCGATCGTGGAGCCGCTCGATCAATCGGTACAGACCGGACCCGAGAGCCCTTGAATAGTGCGATGGCCATCGATCGTTATCGCGAGATCTGCTCCAGTCATCGCTGGAGCGTGCCCGCTGATTTCAATATCGGTTCGGCGGTCTTTCGCAGGCACGCATCGGACCCGTCGCGCATCGCTTTGCACTGGGAAGACGAAAACGGCGCCACCTCGCGCCTGAGCTTCGACAATTTGCGTGAGGCGGCCGCTCGCATCTCCAACGCGCTAGCGGCCCTGACGGTCGAAGGCGGCGACAAGGTAGCGATCATGCTCCCGCAGCGCCTCGAGACTGCAATTGCGCACGTCGCCTGCTATCAATTGGGCGCGGTGGCGGTGCCGTTATCGTTTTTGTTTGGACCCGATGCTCTCCAGTATCGTCTTGAGGATTCTGAAGCGAAGGTCGCTATCGTCGACCCGGCTTCCCTGCCCAATCTCGTCCCCATCCGCGACAAATTGCCGTTGCTGCGCTACGTCATCGGAGTCGCAGGCGCTCGTGAAGCGTGGACGCTCGACTGGGACTCGCTTGTCGAGCGCGCATCATCGGAATTCTCGCCTCGCGCGACGCGGGCGAGCGATCCGGCGCTGCTCGTCTACACCAGCGGCACGACCGGACCGCCCAAAGGTGCGCTCATGCCGCATCAATGCCTGCTCGGCAATCTTCCAGGGTTCGTTCATTCCCACGACGGGTTTCCGCAGGACGGTGATCTGTTCTGGTCACCCGCGGATTGGGCCTGGACCGGCGGACTCATGGACGCGCTGCTTCCGTCGCTCTACTTCGGCACTCCCATCCTCGGCTATCGCGGCCGTTTTGAACCCGAGCGCGCGCTCGCCCTTATGAGCAAGTACGGCGTGAGAAACAGCTTTCTCTTCCCGACAGCGCTCAAGATGATGATGAAAGCCGTTCCTGAGCCGCGCTCGCGCCACGCGCTTAAACTGCGCAGCATCATGAGCGCCGGCGAGGCGGTCGGCACGACAGTGTTCGACTGGGCCCAGCATGCCCTCGATGTCACCATCAACGAGATGTTCGGACAGACGGAGATGAACTACATCGTCGGCAATTCACATACTCTTTGGCCGGCGAAGCCCGGCTCGATGGGAAGACCCTATCCCGGCCATCGCATCGCGGTGATCGACGACGATGGCAATGAAGTACCGAGCGGAGAAATGGGCGAAGTGGCCGTCAATCGGTTCGCGCCGGATGGCAACCGGGACCCGGTTTTCTTTATCGAGTACTTCAAGAACCCTGAAGCGACCGCGAGAAAATTCAGCGGCGAATGGTGCCGCACGGGTGACCTCGCAAAGCGAGACGACGACGGTGATCTGTGGTATCAGGGCCGCGCCGATGACATGTTCAAGGCGGCTGGATACCGTATCGGCCCTTCGGAGATAGAGAACTGCCTGGTGCGACACCCGGCCGTGGCCAACGCCGCCGTGGTGCCGAGCCCCGACGAAACACGCGGAAATATCGTCAAGGCCTTCATCGTGCTTGCGCCCGGGCAGGTCGCATCACAAGCGCTGGAAGAAGACATCCAGCGCCATGTCCGCAGGTTCCTGGCACCCTACGAGTACCCGAAGGCCATCGAATTCATCGATGCGCTGCCGATGACCACGACCGGCAAAGTTCAGCGCCGGGTGCTGCGCGAGCGTGAGAGCGGGACTGATGCAACGCGTTAGACGGCAACTCGGCGATTGCCTGCGAAGTTCTCCAGAAAGCGCCGGTGCATGAGCACCCACACAATCGCCGGAGCGACGGTCGGCATGATCAGCGTGCCGAACTGGTAGGAAAAAGCGATCGCTTCCCGTTGCCACGCGTTGAAGTTGGTCTGCGCGGCGACCGCGGGACCCGCCACGATGGCTATGTTCTTCAGAAAGTCCGCGACCACGCCCCAGGTCTGACATGGGAGCAGGACGGCATATCCGATAACGAGGTGACGAACGACATGCGGCTCACGCGCCGCGAGAATCAGAGCAGCGAGCATCGGCAACCCAAAGGAGAAGAGCAGCACGTTGCTCTCGACCGATAACACGGCCCTCGCATCTCCCGCGGCATTCGCGCTGGCAGGCTTAAGCGAAGTGACGAAGGTGAGCAGCGCCCCGTTTTGCTCGACGCTCCTGACGAGATCGCCGAATGCAGTCCTTGTGAACAACTCTGCGAGCAGGGCCACCGGCCACACCAGCAATGGCGCAGCGAGATACCACACGGCGAAAGTTAGCGGCAGCCATGCCGCGACCTGCAGAACAAAGCGCGCGAGCGGACTGGCGCGCATGTCTAGGCGGCGACGGGACGAGCGCCGAGCGGCAGGGTGCGCACCCACAGCAGCCACACGATCAGCACGTCGAGCATGATCAGAGCCTGCCAGACATAGAGGTGCGCCCACTGAAACACGCTGAAATTCCATTGGCCCAGATAGAAGAGGCTTATGACTCGAACGATGTTGAGCCCTTGCACCGCGACAATGCCGAGCGCCAGACCGAGAAGCTTGCGATTCCAAGGCGCGGGAAAAGAAAAAATCGCGGCGATGAGCACGATCGTGGCTTCGACTCCGTTGCACCCTGCCTCGATGGCGACCGCGAAGCCGTTGCTGGTGCTCCGCAGGATCTTGCCCTGGGAGATGACCTGCGGATCGAAAAGCTTGACGAGATCCGCAGAGACCGTCGCCAGTGTATTAGTCCACGGAACGACAAACCACTGCTGTACCCAGGGAGTCAGCTCGAGGCCGAAAAGCCCCGCTTGCAACACCAGAAACCAGATGAAGAATCTGACCATGGGGCCGCCATTCTACGCGAGTGCCGATCGGAGCTCCGGCGGGACGCGCGGCATTCAACCGCGGGCCAGTCTGGGCGAAAAGTAGTGTTTGATGCCGCCGAAGATCGACTCGGCAAAGCGTTGTTGCTGACGCTCGCTCCTCAATTTCATCTCTTCCTCGGGATTGGAGATGAATGCGGCCTCGATCAGGATCGAAGGGATGTCGGGCGCCTTTAGCACGGCGAAGCCGGCCTGTTCGACGCTGCCTTTGTGCAGCGCGTTGATGGTACCGATGCCGTCGAGGACGGAGCGCCCGACGCGTAGACTGTCATTGATCTGCGCCGTCTGAGACAAGTCGAGCAGCGTCCTCGCGAGCAGCGGATCCCTGCTGTCGAGATTCACTCCGCCGATCAAGTCCGCCTCGTTCTCGCGCTGAGCAAGCCAGCGAGCCGCTGCGCTGGTAGCGCCGTGTTCGGAAAGCGCGAAGACCGATGAGCCGTGCGCGCTGGGCGTGCTGAAGGCATCGGCGTGGATCGACACGAAGAGATCGGCCTGGACTCGTCGCGCCTTTTGCACGCGCACGTGCAGAGCAACGAAATAGTCGTCATCGCGAGTGAGCATTGCGCGCATGCCCGGTTCCCCGTCGATCAGGCTCCTGAGCTTGCGCGCAATGGCAAGGGTGACGTTTTTCTCGTAGGTGCCGCGCCGCCCGATCGCGCCCGGATCCTCGCCTCCATGCCCCGGATCGATTGCGATGACGATCTTGCGCCGCACTTCGCTTCGGGACGCTGGCGGTCGAGGCTCCGGCGCGGTCGCCGGTCGATCGGCGGCGCCCGGTCTGGGCGCGTATTCGCGTGCATTGGGATCAGCTTGGAGCAGCGCCATCAACGGGTCCGGAGGCGTCAATGGATAGAGGTCGAGAACGATGCGATGGGCGTGATCGGCAAAGGGCTTCAATGCGAAGATCTGCGGATTCACTTCGGTTTTGAGATCGAGCACGATTCGCATCACACCAGGCTTCAAAGGAGCCACGCGGATCGCCTGAATGTAGGGGTCGTCGGGATGGACCAGTTGCGGAAGCTGCACCAGCTCAAAACTCATTTCGACGCCGTCGAGATCGAGCAACAGCCGCTCCAGATTGCGCATGGTCATCCATTGAAAACCCAGCGGAGTTACTGACTCGATGATCAACCGCGTGTACTCCTGCGCAGGCCAGAGCCGCGCCGAAGCGATGCTAGAAGCGAACAAGTTCGATGGCAGCAACCATTGCGCCGCAGGCACCGTGAGCCATTGAAACAGGCGCCGACGCGCGAGTGAAATGCTGACGACGGCCGTTGTTCGAGGCATGCGTTAGCCGTTGGCCTTCATGCTGAAATTGCCAGCGTTCTGCCGTTCCGCGCGTGCTCGAGGCGCAGCGAGAGATCGGTC
>VBCY01000201.1:2459-4153 GCA_005882995.1 Betaproteobacteria bacterium | reverse complement strand
CTTCGCCCAGACCGTGCTCCCGTCCCGCGAGTGGACCCACGTGGCCCGAATCGCGCCATCGGCCACCACCGCTGGACTGATGTTCGGGTCACGGGGGTCCGGGTTGGGGCTGAAGAAGTGGGTGATGAGTTGATCGCCATCGTCGTTGTACAGCGTGGCCTCCGGCGTGAAGAGCACATAGGCGACGCCAGTGGCTGAAGGTGCGCAGACGTAGTTCTGGGTGCCGATGGCGTGACCCACGAGGAACGCATGGTTTCCCGCGTCCACCTTGAGCTCAGGCGGCACGGGTGGCGGTGTGACTTGGCCAGCGTGGGCGGGCAGCGAAACCGCGAAAGCCACGGCGAGAGCAGTGGCGCACGCGATGGGCAGGATGCGACGGGTGGTCTGATTCGACAATGCATTGTAGTGCTTCATACGATTTTCCTTTCGCGCATTGGGCGCGGGTTGTGGGATTGGGGCATTTGAATGTCCGTGAAGCCGGGAACGCAGCTATGTCTAGTGGGCCGGCGGCGGCCCGTGTGCTCATTTGAGTCCCTTGTCGTGAAGGCGGGATTGCCTGTACCCGTCTATATCGGGAAAACGAGGGTTTATTCCCGATGCGCGGCATTGGCCGAGGTGATCGACGTCGAGTGCCGTCGGCCACTTGCCGCGCACTCTTAGGTGAGCTGCGTTCGTTGCCGATGCGTGCCGAGCAAAATGTTGGCGCGATCCTCACCCTTCACGGCCGCCATAGGTTTGCACACGGCTGTGTTCATTCACTCATTCGACAGATTTTCTGCTTCAGAACTTGAAGCGCAAACCGACTATCGTGTCGATGGTGGAGGTGTTAATGAAACTGTTGGAGAGACCGTTCGACACTTTTGAAAACAGGGCGCCTGCATAGGCATCGAATTGAGGAGATTTTTCCCGCGGTATCGGCTCTGATTCGCGCACGCGACGTCGTATTGCGAGACGCTCGCATTTGTTAACACCCCGACGCCTGTGGATGTAGAGTTTGGCTCCCTGGCCTGAGGTCCCTGTCTACCGGGGTGCCCGCACGTCTAGGCGCCGCCCCGTCGATCGCATCCATGCGTGCGGCAGCGCCTTCAACCAAGCAAGTGGCAGTAGAGCCAAGAAAAGTTGGGGTTCGTCGATCACGGCTGATCGGCCACAACCAGTCGCTGACACTGTCCATCTCCCTACTCGTAAGTGGACAGTCATCGGCTGCGGTAGGGTGCAACACTGGCACGGAAACGCATCTACGCGACCAGTCTGTCGATCGGCGCGGTGATGCCTATCGGCCTCGAGTGCATTCAGACGACGCGCTTGCGTACGCACCCTGGGTAGTCATTGCGATCGGGAATTTCCCAAATTGCTCAGCAGAGTTTTCACTCTTGGCCGCAATTTTTCGCGCCAGCGATGCAATAGCGTTCCGAGCGCCCTCCGGGGCCCGCGCATGAGGTCATACACGCGGATATTGTCCGAGAGGTCGGTTCGTACTAACAATTGCGGATGGGCCACGATACGCCTGGCGTCGTCCAGGCCCGCCGTCCACAGTTCGTTGACGGTTGCCCGAGCGAATTCATAGTCTTTTGTGGACCCCATATAGCTGTAGCGCCGGTTGATCAAATGCACGATATCGATGTGCCCTTGTCTGCCTGCGGCTTCGAGCGTCTTGACGTCGGGATCGGCCTTGAGATACGCCGGGAGTTTCT
>VBCY01000201.1:1623-2320 GCA_005882995.1 Betaproteobacteria bacterium | reverse complement strand
ACAGATCGACCTGAATGATGAGGACGTTGACGGCCGGCGCATGGTCGACGGCGTACCAAAGCGGAGTATTCGACACGATGCCGCCATCCCAGTACCACTCGCCGTCGATCTCGACCGGGGCAAACGCCGGCGGCAACGCACCACTCGCCAGCACATGTTCTGGGCCGATCCGAGTCTGCGCATTATCGAAATAGATTGGGTTACCGGTGCGCACGTTGACTGCGCCAACGCTAAGGCGCACTTCGCGTCGTCGGACGCGGTCGAAGTCAATGAGCCGTCCGAGGGTCTGCCGCAGCGGATCGACGTCGTATACGCTCAGGGCACCCGACGCGCCGTCGGGCATAAACGCCGGTGGCGGCATTCGTGGAACAAAGAAGCCAGGTACACCGACGACGGAACCCAATGCGGCGCTGGCATGAACGAAGCCTTGGTGCAGTGCGCTGACGAATGGAGGCGTCACCAGGGAGACGCCCGAAGACACACGGTCCCAGAACGTACGCATGCGCTCGATGCGCTGCTTTGGCGGATTACCCGCAATCAGGGCGGCGTTGATCGCACCCATCGACACTCCGGTGATCCAGTCAGGCAAATAGCCTGCCTCCGTCATCCCCTCGAACACGCCTGCCTGGTATGCGCCGAGTGCCCCGCCACCCTGCAGTACCAGGATGACGTAATCGTACTGGGGTTTGGCGCGAAG
>VBCY01000201.1:0-1455 GCA_005882995.1 Betaproteobacteria bacterium | reverse complement strand
CCACGCTCGCCATCGTTGTGCTGCGCGGCGAGTTGACGGGCGACGTCGATCGCGTTGCCTACCACCGCGAGGTTTCGCGTCGCGTTGTCGCCCGTCTCGCCGACACCAGCCACCCCCGTGTGCAGATGGATGAGAAAATCGGCCGTCCAACCCAATTCCTGCGTCAGTCGATCACCTAGGGCCTGCAATCGCCGTTCGATTCGTGCGGCGGCCGCAAGCGCTTGTTTGTTAGCCTCCTTCGATGCGATTTCGAGCCCGAAGACTGCTGTAACACCATCTCCCGAGAACTGGATTGGGATCCCCCCTTGCTTCCGCACTGTGTCTCCAATGATCTCGGTATAGCGGTTGAGAAGGTACATGAGATCCTGTGGCAGCAAGCCATGGGGAATAGCGGTCCATCGAAAGCCGACAAGCATTACAGCGATTTCGCGCTCAACAGCTTCATTCGCGGGTTCGCGCAGGGGTGACGGCATCGCCACCACCAGCAACGGAATCACGCTGACGTTGCCCTGCGGTCGCAGTTGGCATGCAAGCCGCGTGCCTTCGGGAGCGCGAATTCGGTTGAGGGTGTCGAGTTCATTCTGTGCGGGTGGGGGGCACTGATCGCCGCCGGCGACGACGCGCACGCGGCAGGTGGAGCATCGGGCGCGCCCGCCGCACATGGAAAGATGTGGAATATGGTGGCTACGGCTCGCCTCGAGTACGGTCCAGCCACGCGGCACGCGCACGGTGCGTCCGGGATAGGTGATCGAAACCAGCTTTCCCCGAAACTTCTCGACAGCGTGGCGAACCATCCGCGCCACAAACACCGCGCCGATTAAGGCGAAGTACAGGGCGAGCAAGCCGCTGCTCGTCTGCGCCAGATTGTCTGTCTGCCCCGCGTCGAGACTCAAGACATTGGTATTGAACCACGCAGGGTCCTGCGCAAGGATCGAGACCTCCTTGAGCATCGCCAGGAATCCGAGGGTCGCGAGTATCGGCAGCAACAGCGCGGCGCCAAACAGGATCAGACGCATCCGCTGGAACCAAGCCCGCCGTCCGAATGCGAAATTGAGCCCCAGGCAACCATGCAGCCATCCCGGAGCTAACAAGGCAAGCTGTCGGCACTCGTGATTCGAATGCCAGAGCATCCAAACGATGCGGGCATAGCTTGGTTGAGCGCCGTACGCTTCGAACGCGAGCCGCGTCGTGACAGCATGGGCGATCAGCAGAGTTGGAATTCCGAACCCGAGCACGATCCGGAGCAACTCCATTGGCGGCATGCGCATTGTGCGATGCTCGTACAGCGCCACGAACGCCAGAGTAATGTGGATACCGGCGGCACCGTACAGCAGCACGGTTCCCGGCAGGGTGTGCCAAACGGCGACGGCAACGCGCAAGCCGCGCTCCGCCGCTGTCACCGAAATCAATCCGAGTGCGTGATTGGTGAAATGGGCGGCGACGTAAGCGAACAGA
>VBCY01000199.1 GCA_005882995.1 Betaproteobacteria bacterium | reverse complement strand
TCAAGAACACGATCAATACGATGGTCGACCAGCTCTCGTCGTTCGCCTCCGAAGTAACGCGCGTGGCGCGCGAAGTCGGCACCGAAGGCATGCTGGGCGGGCAAGCCGACGGGCGCGGGGTCGCGGGCACATGGAAGGACCTCACCGACAGCGTGAATTCCATGGCGGGGAACCTTACCAGCCAGGTACGCGGCATCGCCAAGGTAGTGACGGCGGTTGCCAACGGCGACCTGCAACGAAAGCTGACGGTCGAGGCAAAAGGCGAGATCGCGGCGCTTTCCGACACGATCAACGGCATGATCGAGACGCTGGCGACCTTCGCCGATCAGGTGACCACTGTCGCCCGCGAAGTCGGTGTCGAAGGCAAGCTTGGCGGACAGGCCAAGGTGCCCGGTGCCGCCGGTACCTGGAAGGGCCTCACCGAGAACGTCAACCGGCTCGCAGCGAACCTCACGACCCAGGTG
>VBCY01000198.1 GCA_005882995.1 Betaproteobacteria bacterium | reverse complement strand
AGCAGGACTGGCTGAAGACGAACCTCGCCAAATTCAGCCGGATGCTCCAGGGTCAGAAGGACCTCAACACAGTGTGCCAGTTGATCCTGACCGAGCTGGCGCCGGTGGTGTCCGCGCAGCATGGGCTCTTCTACGTGCTCGATTCCAATCGCCAGCAGCTGCGGCTAACGCTGCTGGCAAGCTACGGCTCGAATGGCCAGAGTGCGCTGGGAAGTCAACTCGAGCTGGGCGAGGGCCTGATCGGTCAGTGCGCGGTCGACAAGCAAAAGATTCTGCTCGCAAGCGTGCCGGCAGACTATCTCAAAATCTTCTCGGGGCTCGGGTCATCGCCACCGCAGAGTGTGCTCGTCCTGCCGGTCGTCTTCGAGGGTCGCGTCAAGGGCGTGCTCGAGCTCGCGTCCTTCGAGCGCTTCAACCCGACGCACGAAGCGTTTCTCGATCAGCTGACCGAAAGCATCGGCATCGTCATCAACACCATTGAAGCGAATACCCGGACCGAAGATCTCCTTACGCAGTCGCAATCGCTGGCGCACGAGCTGCAGAGCCGGCAACAGGAATTGCAGCAAACCAACCAGATGCTCGAGGAAAAGGCGGGATTGCTCGCGCACCAGAAGCAGGAAGTCGAGCGCAAGAACCAGGAGGTCGAGCACGCGCGCAAGGCTCTCGAAGAGAAGGCCGAGCAGCTCGCGCTCACGTCGAAGTACAAGTCCGAATTCCTGGCAAACATGTCGCACGAGCTGCGAACTCCGCTCAACAGTCTGCTCATTCTGTCCGATCAGCTGTGCAAGAACCCGGGCGGCAACCTGACCGACAGGCAGGTTGAGTTTGCGAAGACGATTCACGCCTCGGGTAACGATCTGCTGACGCTCATCAACGACATCCTCGACCTGTCGAAGATCGAATCGGGGACCGTGATCATCGATCCGACGGATCTGCTGCTCGAGGATCTCCGCCGCTACGTCGAGCGCACATTTCGTCACGTCGCCGAAGCGAAGGACGTGGACTTCTTCATCAGGATGGACTCGCGCTTGCCGGGCTCGATGTTGGCCGATGCGAAGCGGCTGCAGCAGGTGCTCAAGAACCTGCTGTCGAACGCGTTCAAGTTCACCCATCGCGGCCATGTCGCGCTCAGCGTCGAACCGGTGAAGATGGGTTGGAACCCGGAGAATGAGAACCTGAACCGCGCAGGCGACGTCATCGCGTTTTCGGTGACCGATACGGGGATCGGCATCTCGCCGGAGAAGCAACAGATCATTTTCGAGGCGTTCCAGCAGGCCGACGGTGGTACCAGTCGGAAATACGGCGGCACGGGACTCGGTCTGGCGATCAGCCGCGAGCTCTCGCGCATGCTCGGAGGCGAGCTGCGCCTCACCAGCGCGCCGGGCGTCGGCAGCACGTTTACGTTGTATCTGCCGCAGATCTACACACCACCGCGCCTTGCGCGCAAGAGTGGCGCGACTTTAGCATCGGCCGCGCCAGCAACGTCCAATCGGGCCGTGCAAACCTCCGGCGAGGACATCTCGGCCGAGGAGGCTCAAGCCAGAGTCGGCCACGGCGGCGTGCTTCGCAGTCGGTTCGAGGCCGAACGAGATGCGCGCGATCGGATGGTTCAGCAAGCCGCTGGCGCCCTGACCAACGAGGTTGACGACGATCGGGACCGGCTGACGCCTGGCGCGCCGGTATTGCTCATCGTCGAGAACGATCTGGCATTCGCGCGCTTTCTGCTCGAAGTGGCGCGTGAGAAAGGCTTCAGGGGGATCGTCACCTCGCACGGCGTTTCCGCACTCGCGCTCGCCGCGGAGTACAAGCCATCGGCGGTGACGCTCGACATATTCCTGCCCGACATCGATGGATGGCGCGTGCTCAATCGGCTGAAGCACGACGCGCAGACGCGCCACATTCCTGTTGCCGTCGTCTCGACCGATGAGGCGCGCGAGCGCGCGTACCATGCCGGTGCGTTCTCCGTCCTGGTGAAGCCCATCCAGAACAAAAGCGCGCTGGACGCGCTGCTGGAACGTCTTGCGCAGTTCATCCAGCGTACCCGAAAGAACCTGCTGGCCGTTACGTCCGATGATGCGCGAGGCGACTGGCTGGTCCAATATCTCGAGGCCGATGACGTTCGCGTCACCGTGTTGCCTGGGTACGAGGCTGCCGACGCCGTGCTTGCGGAGAAGGCCGTCGACTGTCTCGTGATCGATGCGCGTTTACCGCTGCCTGAAGGCCATGCGCTCGCTTGCGGCGGCGCGGACGAGCCCTGGGCCGAATCGCTCCCCGTCGCGCTGTTCGGCAGGGCGACCGACCCCGGTCAACTCTCCGCGTGGCAACGTCTGGCGAAGAACCGGATCGTTCGCGAAGCAAGCTCGCCGGAAGAGCTGCTCGGTCTGGTGAGCTTCTTCCTGCATCGATCGCCTTCCGGCATGCCCGAGGGTCACCGCAAGATCCTGCGGGATCTGTACGAAGCAAAAGAGGTCCTTCACAAAAAGAAGGTCATGATCGTCGACGACGACGTGCGTAACATCTTTGCGTTGGCTTCTCTGCTCGAGGACCGAGGGATGATCGTGTCGTCGCACGACAACGGTCGCGATGCCGTTGTGGCCCTGCAGAACGAGCCGAACGTCGATGTGATCCTGATGGATATCATGATGCCCGACAAGGACGGCCTCGATACCATCCGCGAGATACGAGCGAACCCCGCGAGCAAGCACGTTCCCATCATCGCGGTCACCGCCAAGGCGATGAAAGGCGACCGCCAGAAATGCATGGAGGCGGGTGCCTGGGACTACCTCTCCAAGCCGGTGGACCCCGAGCTCATGGTCGGCGTGCTGCGGGCCTGGCTGGCTTGATACGGGCCCTTTAAGCGCGCCTTCCACGCCTGCTGCGATTCGCCAATGTCTGATAAGCGCAACTGGAGTCACGACAGCGTCGAGATGCACGCGCTCGATGCGGGTGCTGACGATCGGCGGGCAGATATTCTCATCGTCGACGATCGGCCTGACAAAGTTCTCGCCTATCGCGCCATCCTCGATGATCTCGGACAGATTATCTTCACGGCCGACTCCGGCCGCGAGGCGTTGAAGCAGGTGCTCGCACGTGATTTCTCGGTAATCCTTCTCGATGTCAACATGCCGGGCATGGACGGCCTCGAGACGGCGGCGCTGATCCGCAACCGTTCCCGATCGGCACACGTTCCGATCATTTTTGTCACCGCCGATTACGAAGACGAGCACCGCATGGCAGAGGCATATTCTCTGGGCGCGGTCGATTACATTGCGTCGCCGGTCGTGCCGGAGATCCTGCGCGCCAAGGTCAAGGTGTTCGTCGATCTCTATCTGCTGGCGCAACAGGCCAATCGCCAGGTGCAGGAGCATGTCGCGCTGGTCGAGGAGCGAGTGGCGCGCACGGCGGCCGAAAAGGCAACGCGCCGCCATGCTTTTCTGGCAGAAGCAAGCGTCGCGCTCGCAGGTTCGCTCGACTTTGCGGCGATCGCACGCGAAACATTGCGGCTCTGCGTGCCAGCGGTGGCCGATGCGTGTGCGCTGACGCTTGTCGCCGACGCCGCCGAGACTGCGCCAACGAAGTTGCGCTGGCCGGAGCACGGCGGGAGCGGTACTCAACATGAATCACCCGGCCAGGGGATCGGCGAAGCGGCAAACCCGTGGCTGAGGGAGGCTATCGACCGAGTGCTCAAGACCGGCAAAGCCGAAGTCATGCCCGAGCTTTCACGCGCTACGACCGACACGCCGCCAGCGACATCGGATGAGCCTGAGCGCGATGGTGTGACGGTCAGCGACGCGCGCTACAGCATCGCCGTCGTACCGCTCGTTGCCCGCGGCCGCACGCTCGGTGCGCTATCACTGGGACTGGGCACATCGGGACGCGAATTGGATACCGACACGTTCTCTATGGCGACCGAGTTGGCAGCGCGCGCCGCGATCGCGCTCGACAATGCGCGCCTCTTCGAGAAGATCCAGGAGCAGGATCGTCGAAAAGACGAATTCCTCGCTATCCTCGCGCATGAGCTGCGCAATCCGCTGGCACCGATCAGCAATGCGGTTCATCTTATGCACGCCGCCGAACAGGACCGCGCCCGGCTGACCTGGGCGAGAGAGGTGATCGGTCGTCAGCTGAAGCAGCTCATTCGCCTGGTGGACGATCTCCTGGATGTGTCACGCATCACGCGCGGAAAGATTGAGCTCAAGATCGAGTCGATCGACGTCGCCCGCGTGATCGCCGCGGCGGTCGAGACCAGTCGGCCTTACGTCGACGCCCTCGAGCATGTCCTTGTTGTTTCGACGCCTGCCGAACCGTTGTGGCTCAAGGGCGATTTCGTGCGGGTCGCACAGATCCTCGCCAATCTGATCAACAATGCTGCGAAGTACACCAACAAAGGCGGACGCATCGCGGTTAGCGCTTGCCGGGAAGGAACGGAGATCGTGTTCCGTGTCCGCGACTCGGGCGCCGGCATTCCGCCAGAGCAGCTGTCGGCGATCTTCGAACCTTTCCGGCAGATCGATCGCACACTGGGCCGTTCGCAGGGAGGCCTTGGCGTGGGCCTGACGCTCGCGCGGCGCCTTACGGAAATGCAGGGCGGACGCATCTCAGCCTACAGCGAGGGCCTGGATCGGGGTAGTGAGTTCACCGTGCGCCTGCCCGGCGCCAGTGGGGTCTGGCCCAGCGATGCTGCAGCCGGCGAGCCCGAGGCGGCTGTCACGAGCGTGCCGCTCGATCTGCGCGTGCTCATCGTTGACGACAACCGTGACGTAGCCCACAGCACGGCTGCCTTACTTCGGGCCGCGGGCTGCAATGTAGAGCTCGCCTACGACGGGGAGGAGGCGATCCGCTCAGTCCGAGCTCAGCGTCCCGATGCCGTGCTGCTCGACATCGGCCTGCCGAAAATCGATGGCTATCAGGTGGCGGAGCATATTCGAGCCGAGCGCATGGAGCATGGGCCGCTGATTATCGCGCTGTCCGGCTACGGACAAGACGAGCACCGTCTGCGATCCAAACGCGCCGGATTTGACTACCACATCGTCAAGCCGATAGAGCCGAAAACGCTGACTGGACTGCTCGCATCATTGTGGTCCGGCCGCAGAACCGCAGCGG
>VBCY01000024.1 GCA_005882995.1 Betaproteobacteria bacterium | reverse complement strand
TTCGCGCGATTGATGTACCTGTCGCTTTACAAGATGCATGAGCTCGCGCTGCACGGCTGGTGGAAAGTCTCGCTCGACACCGCCGCACGAATCATCACGCGCCGGACGGATCCTCACGTCAAGCTGCATTAGAGCGGAACGTGGCTGGCGGCGCGTGTCAACTATTGCAGGAGCCTTCATGAGTACGACGCCGAACGATCCGATTGAAATGTTCGCAAATCTGCTCAAGGGTGGGCAGGACGTCTTCGGCAATGCGCCGCACGTC
Source organism: Betaproteobacteria bacterium (assembly GCA_005882995.1). GTDB lineage: Bacteria > Pseudomonadota > Gammaproteobacteria > Burkholderiales > Casimicrobiaceae > PALSA-1003. The sequence goes on along the minus strand of VBCY01000024.1, from coordinate 58,196 downwards.
GATCCGATGGCCGGCTTCACCGCGCTGACTCGGCAGATGACAGAAGCACAGCAGCAATTCATGAAACAAGTGACCGATTTCTGGTCCGGTAAATCCGCGGCAAGCGATGAGACGGACGCCCAAAGCAAGCCCACCCCCGGCGAAGACAAGCGCTTTGCTGCCGACGCCTGGAGAAACGATCCACGGTTCGATCTCGTGCGCCGGACGTACCTCGCGTATTCGGATTTCCTGAAAGGAGCGGTGGAATCGGTGCCGCTCGACGACACCACCAAGGCGCAAATGCGCTACGGCATGCGCCAATTCGTCGACGCCATGAGCCCATCCAATTTCTTCGCAACCAATCCGGAAGCGATGCAGCTCGCCGCAGAGACTGGCGGCCAGAGCGTTGTGCAAGGCATGAACCTGTTCTTCGAGGATCTCGGCAAGGGACAGGTCTCATCCACCGACGAAAAGGCCTATGTCGTCGGCAAGGACCTCGCGACGACGCCCGGTGCCGTCATCTTCGAAAACGACTTGATGCAGGTGATCCAGTACGCGCCGACCACCGCTGAAGTACATGAACATCCTCTGTTGATGATCCCCCCATGCATCAACAAGTTCTACATTCTCGATCTGAAGCCGGAAAATTCCATCGTGCGCCACGTCGTCGGCCAGGGGCACACGGTGTTCATGGTTTCGTGGCGCAACGCCGGACCGGAGCAGGGACATTGGACCTGGGACGATTACCTTCGCGAAGGTGTCATGCGAGCCATCGACGTGGCGCTGGGAGTGAGTGGCGCGGACAAGGTGAATGCGCTGGGATTTTGCGTCGGCGGAACGTTGCTTGCCTGCGCGATCGCGGTTCAGCGCGCGCAGGAAATTGACAGGGTCGCTTCGATCACGCTGCTCACCACCATGCTCGATTTCACCGATACCGGCGAGATCGGCGCGTTGGTGACCCCACAGAGTGTCGCGGCGCGCGAGGCCTCGATCGGTTCCGGCGGCTTGATGAAGGGCAAGGAGCTCGCCTTCACCTTCTCCTCGCTGCGATCCAATGATCTGATCTGGCAATACGTGGTGAACAGCTATCTCAAGGGCAAGGGGCCACCGGCCTTCGACATGCTCTACTGGAATGCCGACAGCACCAATCTTCCCGGCCCCATGTTCTGCTGGTATGTGCGTAATACCTATCTCGAGAACAATCTTCGCATCGCCGGAAAGACGACCCAGTGCGGCGTGCCGGTCGATCTTTCGCTGATCGACATCCCGGCATTTGTCTACGCATCGCGGGAAGACCACATCGTTCCCTGGCATACCGCCTATGCGTCGATCGAGCTGCTCGCGGGCGAGTCGACCTTTGTCCTTGGCGCAAGCGGGCACATCGCTGGAGTCATCAATCCGCCGGCGAAGAACAAGCGCAACTTCTGGGTGAACAGCGTCACGGATCCCGATCCCGATCGCTGGTTCGAGGGTTCGCAGAGCATGCCCGGAAGCTGGTGGCCGACCTGGACGCAATGGCTCGACGGCCACGCGGGTGCGATGGTGCCGGCCGGCAAGACGCTCGGCAATCGCCAGTACAAGCGCGTCGAGGACGCGCCCGGGCGCTACGTGTTGCAGGAGGACGAATGACCGATCTCTCGCGAAACGGTTGACGCACCATGCACATCGACGCGGTCCTGCTGTCGCGATTGCAGTTCGCCTTCGTGGTGGCGTTCCACTTCCTGTTGCCCGCGTTCACCATCGGCCTCGCGTCGTACATCGCGGTGCTGGAGGGACTGCACTTCGTCACCCGGAAACCTGTCTTCCTGCGCATTTCCAACTTCTGGATCAAGATCTTCGCGGTGTCTTTCGGCATGGGCGTGGTTTCGGGGATCGTCATGCCGTTCCAGTTCGGCACCAACTGGAGCCGTTACTCCGACATGGTGGCCGACGTTCTCGCACCGTTGATGGCATACGAAGGGCTGACGGCGTTTTTTCTGGAAGCCGGTTTCCTCGGCGTACTGCTGTTCGGTCGCAAGCTCGTCCCGCCGTGGGTGCACTTTTTCGCTGCCCTGATGGTTGCGGTCGGAACGCTCTTGTCGACCTTCTGGATCCTGGTCGCCAACAGCTGGATGCACACGCCGAACGGCTTCTCCATGGTCAACGGCCGCTTCTTTCCCTTCGACTGGCTGGAAGTGATCTGGAATCCATCGTTTCCGTTCCGCTTCATGCACACGCTCACGGCGGTCTATCTGACCACCGCTTTTACGGTCATCGGGATCGCTGCGCATTACCTGAGTCGCGGCCGCTTCGTCGAGGAAAGCAAGGTGATGCTGGCAATGGGCATCGGGCTCGCATCGATCCTTGTCCCGTTACAGGCCGGCCTGGGCGACTTGCACGGGCTCAACACGTTGCATTACCAGCCGGAGAAGCTCGCGGCGATGGAAGGTCTATGGGATACAGGCACGCGACAGAGCATGGTGCTGTTCGCGATTCCTGACGAAGCGACGGAGACTAACCGTGCCGAGATCGGAATCCCCGGCCTCGCAAGCCTGTATCTCACGCACAGCATCGACGGTCGCGTCGTCGGCTTGCGCGACTTCCCCAAGGAAGACCGGCCGCCGGTCGCCGTCGTGTTCTACGCCTTCCGCATCATGCTGGGCATGTGGGGGCTGATGCTGCTCATCACCGTCTGGGGCTGGTGGCTCGCCTTCAAGCGGCGACTCTACGACACATCGCTCTATCTCCGGGTCTGCAACTACGCGATCCCGGTCGGCTTTATTGCAGTCACGGGAGGTTGGGTAACGACCGAGGCCGGACGCCAACCGTGGGTGGTCTATGGATTCCTGCGGACCGCGGATGCGGTTACGCCGAACTTGGGCTCTAGTGACGTGACCATTTCCCTCGCCATGTACGCGCTGGTCTACGTGTTCATCTTCGGAGCGGGTCTGTATTACCTGTTCAAGCTGATCGGATCAGGACCGGCGCTGATGGAAGCTACCGCGCCACGTACCGACCAGCGTCCGGCGCGGCCGTTTTCTGCCGCCGAGGCTGATTAATCATGACCATCGACCTCGTCCCCGTATGGACGCTTATCCTCGCGCTCGCGGTTTTCATGTACGTGCTGCTTGACGGTTTCGACCTGGGCGTCGGCATCCTGTTTCCCTTTGCGCCCGACGACGCGTCGCGCAACGCGATGATGAATTCAGTGGCGCCGATCTGGGATGGCAACGAGACCTGGCTGATCCTTGGCGGCATCGGGTTGTTCGCCGCCTTCCCGCTCGCCTTCGCCATCATCATTCCGGCCAGCTATTTCCCGATCCTGGTGATGCTGCTCGGACTCATTTTTCGCGGCGTCGCGTTCGAGTTTCGGATGAAAGAGCATCGGGCTCGCTTTGTCTGGGACAACGCTTTTTTCTGGGGCTCCTTGCTGGCGACTTTTGCGCAAGGCGTCGTGCTCGGCAGCTTCGTGCGGGGTTATACGGTGCAAGGAAGGCACTTCGCGGGATCCATGTTCGACTGGGTTGGCCCGTTTCCACTCGCTGTGGGGGTCGGCCTGGTTTTTGGCTATGTCCTGCTGGGCGCGACGTGGCTGGTGACCAAGACCGAAGGCGCACTCCAGCATTGGGCCAGGAGCAAGGCGCGTCTCGCGCTCTACGGAGTCGTGATTTTTATCGTTGTCGTGAGTATCTGGACGCCCCTGCTCGAGCCACGTATCGCGCAGCGATGGTTCTCCTGGCCGAACATCGCCTGGCTGGCGCCCGTGCCGATTGCGTGCGCGATCATCGCCGGGTGGTTGTGGCATTCCCTTTACAGCGTTCGCGAGGGCACGCCGTTTCTTGCAGCGATGGCGCTGTTTCTTACGGGATACGCCGGTCTCTCGATCAGCATCTGGCCCAATATCGTTCCGCATACCATCAGTCTTTGGGACGCCGCGTCGTCGACCAAGTCGCAGGCCTTTCTGTTGATCGGGACGCTGTTTCTGTTGCCCATCATCGTGATGTACACCGGATGGTCGTACTATGTGTTTCGCGGCAAGGTGAAGGGCGACGCTGGTTACCACTGAAAGGGTGCCGCACTGAGCCGTGAACGCCTCCGCCTACATTCCGCTCATCAAGACCAAGATCGCGACGCCGCCCCTGCGGCCGCACACGGTCGTTCGCCAGCGCCTGCTCGAACTGCTGGAGGAGGCGGTGACTCGACCTCTGACACTGGTGTCCGCCCCTGCAGGTTTCGGCAAGACGACGCTTATCACCAGCTGGCTCAACGAAACCGGTCGCGATGCGCGCACTGCCTGGCTCTCAGTGGATGCCGACGACAGCGATCCCGTGCATTTCGTCTACTACCTGACGGCGACTCTGCAGGCGGTCGAGCCTCGAGTAGGAAGAGCGCCGATTTTTCTGCTTGGCAGCCTGAAGATGCCAGGGCCCGTCGATCTCGTGTCGCTGCTGCTGAATGAGATCGCGGAAGCGGAAGAGCCCTTGGTGCTGGTGCTGGACGACTATCACACCGTGAGCAGCGACGAAGTCAACCCCGCGGTCGCCTCGCTGGTCGAGCGCATGCCGGAGAAGCTCCGACTGGTGATTTGCACCCGCGAGGAGCCAAGTCTTCCACTTGCACGCTGGCGGTCCCTGGAACGCGTTTTCGACGTTGGCGTCGAGCAACTGCGCTTTTCCTACGAAGAAGCCGTCGTGTTCTTCAGGCAGACCATGGGCCTCGACATAGACGCCAAGGCGGCGCGAACGCTGGAAGCGCGCACCGAAGGGTGGATCGCCGCGTTGCAGATGGCCGCGCTGTCGATGCGCTTGCATGGAAAGAACGTTGCGGCGCTGCCGGCGGCGGAGGTCCCCTCGACGTTCAGCGCACGCCACCGTTATCTGGTCGATTACCTTGCATCGGAAGTCCTGAAAGGGCAGTCGGACGAGACGCGCGCATTGTTGCATCGCACGTCGATCCTGGACCGGCTTTGCGCGCCACTTTGCAATGCGCTCACCGGAAGGACTGACGGCGAAGCGCAGCTCGCACGCCTTGATCAGCGCAACATGTTCCTGGTGCCTCTCGACGACGATCGGCAGTGGTACCGCTACCACCAGCTCTTTGCCGACTACCTGCGCAGCGGCGTTTCGCCTGATGAAAAGCGCGAGCTGCACCTGATTGCAAGCGCATGGTTCGAGACGAACGGATTTGGCGAGGAAGCGATCAGGCACGCGCTCGCGGCGGAGGACATCGATGCATCGGTGCGTCTGATTCGCGCCCAATCCGAAAACACTTTGGCGCGCGGACAGATACCGACCGTTCTTTCATGGTTGCGCGAGCTGCCTGAGAGCGCGTTACGCGCCAATCCTGATCTCGCCGGCTACAAGGCGTGGCTGCTGTATATGCGCGGGCAGAGCGCGGAAGCAGAATCGTACGCGGCGCTTGCGCGCTCCGATGTGAAGCTCAAGGGCCCGACGGAGCACCTCGGGAAACTCCTTTCCTTCCAGGCGTTCCTGGCACTCAACTGGTCCGATCCGCAGGAAGCGATTCCTCTGGCGGAGCAAGCGCTGCAGCGTCTGGGAGACGAAGCGTCTTTTTTCCATGCCTACGTGCTTTGCATGATGGGCCAGGCGCAAAGCCTGACTCGGGACCGTCGCGCGGCTGTCATCACCTTGCGCAAAGCCGTTGCTCTGGCAAAGCAACTGGGAAACCGCTTCATGGCCTTCGATGCGCTCGGGCATCTCGCGATCGTGTTGAACGCGCAAGGCCAGCTTCGGGAGGCAATCCTGTTGTGTCGTGAGGCGGCCGATGAAGCGGTCGACAGCGAGGATCATCCCCTTCCCATCGCCGGCCTGGTACATATCCCCCTGGGAGCACTGCAGTACGAAGCCGACGACCTGCCTTCGGCGCGACTATCGCTTGTCACCGGCATCAACCTCTGCGAACAACTCGGCATGGTGTATTTCAAGGTTGTGGGCAAGTGCGCATTGGCCAAGTTGCAGCATACGGGGGGCGAGGTCAACGACGCATGGTCGACGCTGGCCGCTGCACGCGAAGTTTCCGACCGCCCGGAGAGCCCACGTCGGCAGCGGCTTGTTGCGGCAACCACGGCCGAGCTTCAACTTCGGGAAGGCAATCTCGAGGCTGCGGCTCGCACGCTGGAGGACGCGCGCAACCTCGTGGGCCTGCCGTTGGAGCAGGAATCGATCCTGCGGGCGCGTCTGCTGCTCGCGCAGCGCAGCCCCAGCGCTGCATGGAAAATTCTGTCGGCGCTGGAAGAATCGGCCTTGCGGCAACGCAGCGACGGCAGCCTGATCGCGATTCACATTCTTCAAGCGCTGTGCAAGAGAAGCTTGAACCAGCCCACGGGCGCGCAGGAATACCTCCTGTCGGCAGTGTCGCTTGCAGCAACGGCGGGATATCGGCGGCTATTTCTCGACGAAGGGGCGAACTTGACGCCTATGCTGGAACAGGCGCGCCACGTCGCACCTGCATTCGTGCAAAGTCTACTCGAGCCGCGGACGCCCGAGCAGGGCGTACGTCCGGCGGGTCCCTTGGTCGAAAGATTGGGCAAGATCGAAGTGGAGATTCTCGGTCTGCTCGACAAGGGCATGACCAACCAGGAGATTGCAGATCGGCTGGCGATGACCGTGGGTACGACCAAATGGCGAATGAATCAGATCTTCGGCAAGCTGCAGGTACGCAATCGTATCGAAGCGCTGGCTCGCGCCCGTCAGCTTCGACTGCTTTGAAATCGACAGTAACCCGCAACCGGGCTATCTTTGGATAGGTGATTGAGAGATGAACGCGGCGGGACAATCGCCGGAAAGTCCTCTGGCATCGCGACCTTCGCGCTCGCCTGCAATGCATCGCCAAAAGCCGCAACCGGGATATCTCAGGAGACGCACATGATCAGCGGCAAGACGACTTTGATTGCGCATCTCGGCTATCCCACCGAAGCCTTCAAGGCGCCAATGATTTACAACCCGTGGTTCGAAAAGGCCGGGATCGACGCCGTGGTGATGCCGATGGGAGTCAAGTCTGAGGACTATTCGCAGTTCCTGCCTCTGCTTTTCCGATTGTCGAACATTCGCGGCGCTCTGGTGACGATGCCGCACAAGGTCGCCACCGTCGCGTTGCTCGACGAGCTCACGCCGACGGTGCGTGTCGCGGGATCATGCAACGCCATCCTGCGCCGCCCGGACGGGTCCCTGTTGGGCGACATGTTCGACGGCGCAGGCTTCGTGCGCGGTGTGGAGCGCAAGGGGCGCAAGCTCGAAGGCGCGAGTGCGCTGGTGGTCGGCAGCGGCGGCGTCGGAAGCGCGATTGCCGAGTCCTTTGCTGCGGCGCGCACCGCACGCATCGGCCTCTTCGACGCCAGCACGTCTGCGGCCGAAGCACTGGGCGCGAGATTGAAGGAAAACTATCCCGATCTCGATGTAAAGACCGGATCTGCCGACCCGACCGGCTACGATGTCGTTGTCAACGCCACACCGCTCGGCATGAAGGAGGGAGACCCGCTGCCGATCGACGTGACCCGGGTTTCGCCGAGCACCTTTGTAGGCGAAGTGGTGATGAAGGCGGAATACACTCCCTTTCTGAAGGCCGCGAAGGAAAAGGGATGCCAGGTGCAGGTCGGCACCGACATGCTGTTCGAGCAGATCCCCGCGTATCTTGAATTCTTCGGCTTCGGAACCACGACGCCGGAGGACCTGCGTGCCGTTTCCACGATCAAGTATTGAAATCGACTTCGAGTGTGCCCATGAGCTACGAAAACATCATCATCGAGGTGCGCGGCCGGGTCGGCGTCATCACGCTCAATCGTCCCAAGCAGCTTAACGCGCTGAACGACTCGTTGATGAACGAGTTAGGCGCGGCGCTGGGGGTATACGACGGCGATGACAACGTCGGTGCCATCGTCATCGCCGGATGTGAAAGGGCCTTCGCCGCCGGTGCCGACGTGACGGCGATGAAAGACTCTTCATACATGGACGTCTACCGCAGTGACTTCATCACCCGCAACTGGGAACGATTGCGAACGGTGCGCAAGCCGGTCATCGCGGCGGTCGGCGGTCTCGCGTTGGGAGGAGGATGCGAGCTCGCGATGATGTGCGACATCGTGATCGCCTCTGAAAATGCCAAGTTCGGGCAGCCCGAAATCAAGCTCGGGATCATGCCCGGCGCCGGCGGTACCCAGCGGCTGCCGCGAGCGGTAGGCAAGAGCAAGGCGATGGATCTTGTGCTTACCGGCCGCATGATGGATGCGCAGGAGGCGGAACGGGCAGGGCTGGTGTCGCGCGTCGTGCCCGCTGAGAAGCTCCTCGACGAAGCATTCGCGGTCGCCAATACGATCTGTGAGTATCCGCTGCAGGCGGTGATGATGGCGAAGGAATCGGTGAACCGGGCGTTCGAGAGCTCGCTCGCCGAGGGAATTCTGTTCGAGCGCCGGGTTTTTCACTCCCTGTTCGCGACGGAGGATCAGAAGGAGGGCATGCAGGCATTCACCGGCAAGCGCAAAGCGTCGTTCAAGCATCGCTGAAGGCATGCCGCACTGGAATGCTCACGGTCGCACAAACTGTTTCCGCAGCATGAATGGCCGATGTTGAGAGCATGAGAAAGTCGATCGCCACCGTTTCCATGAGCGGCACCTTGAAGGAAAACGATCTCCTGTATTTCAACGGCTCGCCGGCCGAGGTTGCCTCGCTATCTGCCGACCTCGGGCTCACCTGCGAGCTGTATCAGCCGTTTCGCGATTTCGAGGGCGTCCCTGATCCGCTGTTCCGGCGCAATCTGGATCGTGCGGAACGCAAGTTCGACGTGATGGGCGCGCTTGCGGCGCAGCTCATGCTGGTGTGCTCGAACACTTCGCCCCAGGTGATCGCCGATGAGGAGCGTATGGCGGCGCAACTCTACGAGCTCGCCGAGCGCGCCGCCAAGCGCAACTTGCGCATCGGCTTCGAAGCGCTTGCCTGGGGGCGACTGGTCAACCTCTGGTCGCAAGCCTGGAGCATCGTCAAGCGCGCCAATCATCCTCATCTCGGTTTGATCCTCGACAGCTTCCACACGCTTTCCTTGCGCGACGATCCATCCGGGATCGCAAAACTGCCCGGTGACAAGATCTTCTTCATGCAGCTCGCCGATGCGCCGCTGTTGGCCATGGACGTTCTGCAGTGGGCGCGTCACTACCGCAGCTTTCCCGGCCAGGGACAATTCGACCTGGAAAATTTCTTCGAGCAGGTCCTGCGCGCGGGTTATACCGGCCCGATGTCGCTCGAAGTCTTCAACGACCTGTTTCGTGAAGCGCCTAACCGGCGTACCGCCGTCGACGCCATGCGTTCATTGCTCTATCTCGAAGGACAGGTCCGCAGCCGCTTCGAAGCTGCCGACGGAGAATCTGACGCCAGGCGTTCGCGCGTGATCGATCGCATCGAGTTGTTCGATCCTCCGGCAATCCCCGTGCTGTCGGGCTTTTCGTTCATCGAATTCGCCGTCGACGCAGCGTCCGACAGGGCATTGGCGAGCCTGCTCGAAGGCCTTGGCTTCGCCCGGGCAGGCGTGCACCGCTCCAAACGCGTCACGCTGTATCGGCAGGGAGACATCAACCTGATCCTCAATGCCGAAGCGGATGCTTTCGTTCGAAATTATTTTAGCGAGCATGGTCCTTCGGTTTGCGCCATGGCCCTGCGCACTGACGATCCGGTGCGCGCGCTCAATCGCGGCACCGCTTTGCAGTGTTCCCGGTTCGACAGCCGGATCGGGCGCAATGAAGCGCAAATCTGCGGGATACGCGCTCCCAACGGCAGCGTGATTCACTTTGTTCCGCAGTCGCTGGGAGCGAACGGTCTGTTCGATATCGACTTCAATCTCGAGGGCGCCGATGCGGCGAATGGCCCGGGTGCCGGACTGCAGCGGATCGACCATGTCGCGCTGGGACTCCCGCACGATCAGCTCGATACCTGGGTTCTGTTCTGCCGCGCGGTTCTGGGATTGAAACCGGGGGAGAGCCTCGAGCTCTCCGATCCCTTCGGCCTGATTCGAAGCTGCGGCGTATCCAACGAGGATCGCAGCGTGCGCCTGGTGCTCAACGTGTCGTCGAGCCAGAAAACCACCACGGCGCGTACCATCAGCGCGAGTGGCGGCGGCGGCGGCGTGCACCACATCGCGCTCTCATCGGGCGACATCTTCGCGTCGATCGAGAAGCTGCGGGTCGCTGGAGTCGAGTTTGTGCCGATCTCGCCCAATTACTACGACGATCTGGTCGCCCGGCTCGACATCGATCAGGAACAGGTCGAGCGGATGCGCGCTCTTGGGATCCTCTATGACCGATCACCCGCCGGCGAATATTTTCACAGTTACAGCCGTAGCTTCGCTGACCGCTTCTTTTTCGAGATCGTGCAGCGCGTCGGAAGCTACGATGCCTACGGTGCGCTCAATGCGCCTGCGCGAATGGCGTCGCAAGCGCAGCATGCTCCGACGGAATGAGTGTAGCGGAACGCTATGATCATCAAGACACACGAAGACGTCACCGCATCGGTATTGAGCGAGATCGAGCGCGCTCCCAACCCGCGTTTTCGGGAGATCATGAGCATCAAGGACCTGCAACGACGGCCGGTTGCGGATGCCGAGGTCGACGTATGGAACACCTCCGCCGAAGGCCTCTACGAAAACCAGGATCCGACGCAGGCCGACATGAACCTGCGCGGCAAATTCAAAACCGGCCCGGATGGTCGAATCAGCTTTCGCAGCGTCAAGCCCGCCGGCTATCCCATCCCGGTCAATGGTCCGGTCGGTGAGCTGCTGCGCGCACAGGGCCGGCACAACATGCGCCCGGCGCACATTCATTTCCTGATTTACAAGCCTGGGTTCAAGACACAGTTCTCGCAGGTCTATTCGGGCGACGATCCCAATTTGGAGACCGACGCGCAATTCGGCGTCACCGGGGCGCTGATCGGCAACTACGTTCGTCACGACAACGAACCCGCGCCAGCCCCGGACGTCAAGGGGACCTGGTACTCGCTGGATCACCAGTTCGTGATCGAGCCCGGGGAGGCCAAGCTTCCGCGGCCGCCGATCACCGGCAAAGCGACCGGGGAGCCGCCGGTATCTGTCGTCCTCGAGCGGATGGATTTGCGTTGACGTCGCCCCTATTGCAAAGGAGAGCGCAATGCCGGAAGCACCTTACGAATCGAAGATAGTTGCGGACAGATTAGTTGCGAGCAGGTGCCAGGACCGAAAGAAACCGGCCCGCAGATCGCCGCAGGCATCACGGCAGACCCCACTCGATTAACCGATATCGGAGGACTCAATGGCTACTACGGCCAGCTCCATGGAACATGAGCCGCACGGTACACACCAGACCAGGAAGGCCACCGCCAGCGGGTGGATTGGCTCCGCGCTGGAGTACTACGATTTCTTTATCTATGCGACCGCAGCGTCGCTGGTTTTCCCGCAAATCTTCTTCCCCAAAGGGGACCCGACGGTCGCCATCGTCGCCTCGTTGGCGACCTACGGTGTCGGCTACGTCGCTCGTCCGATTGGTGCATTCTTTCTGGGTCACTGGGGCGACACCCACGGCCGCAAGACCGTGCTCCTCGTCTGCATGTTCCTCATGGGTTTCTCGACCATGGCTGTCGGGATTCTGCCGACGTATCAACAGGTCGGCTGGTTGGCGCCGCTGCTGCTGGTCGTCCTGCGGCTGATCCAGGGCTTTGCGGTCGCCGGTGAGATTTCCGGCGCAAGCTCCATGATCCTGGAGCACGCTCCGTTCGGCCGGCGAGCATTCTTCGCAAGCTTTACGCTGCAGGGCGTGCAGGCCGGGCAGATCCTCGCCGCGGCGGTGTTTTTGCCGCTCGCGCACTACATGTCGCCCGAGTCGTTCATGAGCTGGGGGTGGCGTGTTCCCTTCCTGCTCAGCGTCGTCGTCATCATCGCGGGCTACATCATCCGCAGCAAGGTCGATGAGACGCCTGCCTTCGCCGAAGAAAGTCAGCACCAGGAGGTTCCGAAGGCGCCGGTCGTCCAGGCTATCCGCGACAATTGGGCGGACATGCTTCGCGTGATCTGCATGGCGCTGATGAACGTCATTCCAGTCGTCACGACCATATTCGGCGCGGCGTACGCGGTGCAGCCCGGGTACAAGATCGGCTTTCACACCGACGTCTACCTTTGGATCCCCGTGGTCGGCAACATCGTGGCCGTGCTGGTGATCCCGTTCGTCGGCAACTTGGCGGACAAGATCGGCCGCCGGCTGCTGATCATCGTCGGCGCACTGGTATCGGGGTTGTTGTCCTTCGGCTACCTCTACGCGATCAGCATCCAGAGCGTGACTCTGGCCTTCGCCATGTCGCTGCTGATGTGGGGCGTGGTCTATCAGGGCTACAACGCGATCTTCCCGAGCTTCTATCCCGAAATGTTTCCGACGCGCACGAGAGTTTCGGGAATGGCGATTTCGCAGAACCTCGGGACGCTCGTCACCGCGCTTCTTCCTGCACTGTTCGTCACAGTGGCGCCACCCGGAGCGACCAACATCCCGATGACCATCGGCGCGATCACCTTCGGCATCACTTGCATTTCGGCGATTGCTGCGTGGACCGCGCGCGAGACATATCGGATCCACTTGAACGATCTCGGTAATCCGAATGCCGTGCCCGTTCCCAAAGCGGAATACGACCGGATGCGGGAGCAATCGGTGGCTGCTGCGGCCGCCTAGGGTTTGCAACGACGCGTAACCGGGTCTCCCTGCCAACGCAGGGACCCGGTTGTTTTTTCTATTGAGGGATCCGGCAATGACCCACGCCATCGGTCTGGCGGCATTGACCGTGCTGGAGCTCTCCCCGCCGGACATGGTGTCGTGCGCGGTCGACGCGGGCTTCGACTGCGTTGGCCTGCGGCTCATCCCCGCAATAGCTGAGGAAGTGCAACACCCGATGATCGGAGAGACGCCTCTGGTGCGCGAGACCGAGCGCCGCTTGAAGCAAAGCGGGATGCGGGTCCTGGACATCGAGATTTTTCGCCTGCGACCTGATACCACCGTCGCGGATTACGAAGCGGCGTTGGCGACGGGCGCGCGCCTGGGCGCGAAACAGGCGCTGATCGCCGGAAACGATCCCGATGAAGCGCGTCTCACGGTAAATTTCGCGGCCTTCTGAGAGCTCGCGCAAGGTTATGGCATCGGCGCCAATCTCGAACCGATGCCCTGGACCGACTGCCAGAATTTCGCCAAGGGCGTGCGTATCGTCGAGGCGGCAGCGCACGAAAACGGCGGCGTATTGATCGATCCCATTCATTTCGATCGCGGCGGCAGCAGCGCAGGCGAAATCCCCCGCGTATCGCGAACGCTCTTTCGCTACGCGCAGCTGTGCGATGCGCCCGCGGAGCGCCCGGCCGACGTCAAAGGGCTCCTGTTCCAGGCTCGGGCAGAAAGGCTGATGCCCGGCGACGGAGGCCTCGATCTCAAAGGCATCCTGCGGGCGCTGCCCGCCGATCTTCCGCTCAGCCTGGAAATACCCATGGAGGCGCTGTCAAAGAGCGTCCCTGCCGTCGAACGGACTCGCCAGATGCTCGCGAAAACGCGGCAGTTGCTACGCTCCCTGTAAGTTCACTTCCTCGGCGGTTTTAGGTTGGGTGACGAGATCGCGATCGCGGCGTTACGCTGATTCACTGCCAGGAGCTTCATCGATGCCAAAGCTACGAATTGCGATCGCGGGCGCCGGATTGATCGGGCTGCGCCATATCGAGGAAACGCAAAGGAGCCAGTCGGCTCGGCTATCGGCGATCGTCGACCCTTCGCCTAAAGCGACGGAAGTCGCCGGGAAGGAAGGGGTTCCGATCTACAAAACGCTTGACGCCCTGATTGCGAAGGATCGTCCCGACGGCATTGTCCTGGCAACACCCAACTCGATGCATGTCGAGCAATCGCTGCAATGCATCGCCGCGGGCATCCCGGTACTCATCGAAAAGCCCATTGCGCACACGCTAGCGGAAGGCAAACGCCTGGTGGAAAGCGCCGAGCATGCCAACGCCAGGCTGCTGGTGGGGCACCACCGTCGGCACAGCCCGATCCTGAACAAAGCCGTAGAAACGATCCGGTCGGGAATTCTGGGACCGATCGTGGCCGTCGTCGGCAGCGCGGTTTTTTACAAGCCCGCGAGCTATTACGACGGTCCCAATGAATGGCGCACAGTGGCGGGAGGCGGACCGATTCTCCTCAACATGATCCACGAAGTCGGCAACCTGCGCGCGATGGTGGGTGAGATCGTCGCCGTGCAAGCCTTCACTTCCAACGCGACGCGGAAACTCGCGGTGGAGGACACTGCGGCGATCACGCTTCGCTTCGAAAATGGCGCGTTGGGCACGTTCCTCCTCTCCGACACAGTGGCGTCGCCCAAGAGCTGGGAGCAGACTTCGCAGGAAAACACGGACTATGCGACCTATCCGGATGAAGACGCGTACGTGGTGATGGGAACCGACGGCTCGCTAGGCGTTCCGACCATGCGCCTCAAGTATTACGAAAAGAAAGAAGACCGTTCGTGGTACAAGCCCTTCAAGGAAAAAACCATTCCGCTCGAGCGCGCCGACCCGCTCGCGCTGCAGATCGAGCATTTCGCCGCTGTAATCCGCGGCGATGCCACACCGATAGTCAGTGGCCGCGACGGCTTGCAGAATCTGCGCGTCACCGACGCGATCGTCGAAGCGGCCAAGACCGGAAAAGTCGTCAACGTCGATACTGACTAAATTGGAGTCATCATGAAAAAGTTCCTGATGTTGCACGGCGTCAACCACAGCATGTTCGGCAAGCGCGATCCCAAGCAGTACGGGACGATCACGCTGGAACAGATCAACGGCAAGTTGCAAGCGCTCGCGAAGGAGCTGGGGGTCGAGGTGACGGTGTTCCAGACCGACAGCGAAGGCGAGATGTGTCAGCGCATTCATCAGGCCTACAAGGACAAAGTCGACGGCGTGCTGATCAACGCCGGCGCCTGGACGCACTACAGCTACGCCATCCGCGACGCACTCGCCATCCTTACCGTGCCGGTTGTCGAGCTGCACATGTCGAACATCCATGCGCGCGAGGAATTTCGCCACAAGTCGGTCTTCGCCGGGATCATCCTGGGACAGATCTCGGGTTTTGGTGTCGACAGCTATTTGCTCGCCCTGCGCGCCGCCGTGTCGGCGGCGGGATAGGACAAGGCCACGTGCTCCTGTCATTTCGAGCAAGGGATCTGCTTGTCCTTGGACTATAGGGTTCTCGCCGCTCGATAACCATCAACTACCCACTGCGAACAATCAGGACCGATTGCCGTACATTGGCGGTAGCGTTATTCTGGTGGTTTGGACTTTGCCGCCGCTCCTAACGGGCGGTTCCATCCGAGTCTTTCATGGCCGAACAGCCGTCCGCGCCTGAGAAGAGGGGCAGCGCGGCGAGCGCACCCGGGCAAACGCCTCGAGCGGAACGAACCAGTGCCTTTGCCGTCGCCGGCATCGGCGCGTCCGCGGGAGGGCTCGAAGCCCTGAAACAGCTTCTCGAGGCCCTGCCGGGCGACACCGGCATGGCCTTCGTCGTCGTGCAGCATCTCGACCCCAGGCACGAGAGCAAGCTCGACATCATTCTCGCCAAGGCAACGCCGATGCCGGTGCGCGAAGCCTCGCACGGCATGAAGGTCGAGCCCAACAACGTCTATATCATCCCGCCGAACACGACCATGACCATCGCCGGTGGCGTGCTTAAGTTGGAGCCACGCGGCGAGGTCAAGATCCACCATCTGCCGGTCGATTCGTTCTTCAAGTCGCTCGCCGAAGACCGGCAAACCGCCGCGATCGGCGTGGTCTTGTCCGGCACCGGATCCGACGGCACGCTGGGCCTGGAGGATATCAAGGCGGTCGGGGGCATCACCCTCGCCCAGGATGAAGAGTCCGCGAAGTACAGCGGGATGCCACTCTCCGCGCTGCGCAGCGGTTGCGTCGACGTCGCTCTGCCGCCGGCGCAGATTGCGAGAGAGCTCGCCCGCATCGGGAAGCATCCCTATGTAACGACACCTGATAGCGACGGCGACCGGTCATCGCTCACCGTCGATGAGGCAAGCTTTCGCAAGATATTGGGATTGTTGCGATCCACCTTCGGCGTGGACTTCAGCGCCTACCGCGATACGACGATCCGCCGGCGCATGATGCGGCGCGTTGTACTGAACATGAATGACAGCATGGCCGAGTACGCGCAACACCTCGAACAGAGCCGCCCGGAGCTGGACGCGCTCTATCACGACATCCTGATCAGCGTGACCAGCTTTTTCCGCGAGCCCGAGACCTTCGAGGTGCTCAAGCACAGCGTGTTCCCCGAGATCCTCAAGGGTAAGTCGTCCGGTGCTCCGCTGCGCATCTGGGTCCCCGGCTGCTCGACGGGCCAGGAAGCATACTCGCTGGCGATCACGCTCAGCGAATTCCTCGAGGACAAGCCGGTCAATCCTGAGATTCAGATCTTCGCCACCGATCTCTCCGATACGACTTCGCTGCAAAAAGCGCGCGAAGGCATCTATCCCGATAGCATCGCGGCTGAAGTCACGCCTGAGCGGCTGCGCCGGTTTTTCACCAAGGACGATGGGAAGTATCGCGTCAACAAGGCGATTCGCGACATATGCGTCTTCGCCAAGCAAAATGTGGCGGCCGACCCGCCATTTTCGCGGCTCGATCTCATCAGTTGTCGCAATCTGCTCATCTATCTCGCGCCCGCGCTGCAAAGGCGCGTGATTCCGACGTTTCACTACGCGCTCAATCCCGATGGTTTCCTTCTCCTCGGCGCCTCCGAGACCATCGGGACGTCAAGCGATCTGTTTACACTGGTCGATCGCACGCATCGCATCTACCGCAAGAGAGCTGCCGCGGCACGTCCCTATCCGAATTTCCTCGCCGAAGACACCCGCTCAGGCATGGCGAGGCAAGTACGCGAGAAGCCCGGCGAACCCACGGACTGGCTGCACGAGGCGGACCGGATGGTGTTGACCCAGTATTCGCCGCCGGGCGCACTGGTCGACAGCGAATTTCATGTGCTGCAATTCCGTGGCGAGACCGGTGCCTATCTGAAGCCTTCGCCAGGGGAGGCAAGCCTCGATATCCTGAAGATGGCACGGGACGGACTTTTCCTCGAACTGCGCAGCGCCATCGCCGAATCCCACACTCGCAAGGTAGAGGCACGGCGCAGCAACGTCCGGGTACGCGGTGACTCCGAGACGCGCAGGATCGATTTGCGTGTGCTTCCGATACTCCTGCCCGGCAGGAGGGAGGAATGCTTTCTTGTTCTGTTCGAGGATCCTCAGACCCGGGTCGAAGCGGCCAATGCGACGGCACGCGAGACCTCGGGAGCCGGCGCCGCTTCAGCAACGGGAACGAAGATGGCGCAGTGGTTCAAACGCCGGCGCGCCACGCCGAGCGAAGACGATGCGGAGGACGTCAAGACGCTGCAGCAGGAGCTGGCATCGACACGAGAGTACGTGCAATCGGTGATCGAGGAGCAGGATGCATCGAACGAGGAATTGAAATCCGCCAACGAGGAGGTCCTTTCCACCAACGAAGAGCTGCAGAGCACCAACGAAGAGCTGGAGACCGCCAAAGAGGAACTGCAGTCCATTAACGAAGAGCTGACAACCGTCAACGAGCAACTTCAGACACGTAACACGGAACTCTCGCGTCTCAACGACGATGTCAACAACCTGATCACCAGCACCAGCATACCGATGGTCGCCGTCGGCGTGGATCTGCGCATCCGGCGCGTGACGCCGGCCGCCGCAAAGCTAATCAGCATCCTCCCTACCGACATCGGGAGGCCGATCGGTAATCTGAAACCAGCCATCGACATACCCGATCTGGAGACGCTGATTGCCGAGGTCATCGAAACCGTGAAGGCACATGAGCATGAGGTGCGCGACCGAGAAGGCCGACACCACATGCTGCGTCTTCATCCGTACCGGACGGCGGACAACAGAATCGATGGCGCCGTTGTCACGCTGGTCGACATCGAGGAGATTACGGCGCAGGCGGAACGGCTGCGGGTCAAAGCGAAACTGCTCGAGCTGTCGTCGGATGCGATCATCACACGTGATAAGGACAGCATCATCACGTTCTGGAATCGCGGCGCGGAGCTGACCTACGGCTGGAAGGCCGAAGAGGCGATCGGCAAGAACTGCCGCTCGCTGCTCGAGGGCGCACTGACCCGCACCGGCGAAGATATTGACGCCGCCCTGCGCACGCACGACCGCTGGAGTGGCGAGATCACGCATGTGAAGCGCGACGGCACGCGCATCGTAGTCGACAGCAGACAGGTGGTGCATCGTGAGCCCGAGGGCGAAGTGCTTGAGATCCTGGAGATCAACCGCGACGTGAGCGAGCGTAAGCGGATGCTCGATGAACTGGCGCAGGCGGATCGGGCGAAGACCACTTTTCTGGCCACGCTCGGACACGAACTGCGCAACCCGCTCACGCCGCTGCGCAACGGCATGGAGATCCTGCGCAGGCTCGAAAGCAATGCGCCGGAAGCAGCCCGAATGCGCGAGACCATCGAGCGTAATGTGAAGCGCATGACGCGCCTGATCGACGACTTGCTCGACGTTTCGCGCATCACTCACGGCCATATCGAGCTGCGCAAGGAGCCGGTCGACATCGTCGCAGTGGTCAAGGAGGTGGCTGCGGAGCTGCATGGCATGGCGGAAGCCGCTCACGACAACATGACTACTCACCTGCCGGAGCAGCCGCTGATGGTCGATGCGGACCCCGTCAGACTCGCGCAGATCGTGGAAAACGTATTGCATAACGCCATCAAATACACCGATCGCGGCAAAATCGAGGTCGTAGTCGCGCGCGAGGATGGCAGCGCGATCCTGCACGTTCGCGATTCCGGCATTGGCATCGCTCCAGAGCATCTCCCCCGCATCTGGGAGCCTTTCGTGCAGGCGGACACTTCGATCGAGCGCAGGCGCAGCGGGCTGGGGCTCGGCCTCACCCTTGTGAGGAGTCTCGTCAAGCTGCACGGTGGGACGGTCCACGCGAGGAGCGAGGGCGAGGACAAGGGCAGCGAGTTCGTGGTGAGGCTTCCCGTCGCAACCGCCAACGCAACCTCGGCGACACCGAAAACGAGGCTACCTCCACTCAAGGGTCGTCGCATTCTCGTCGTCGATGATAACGCCGACGCGGTCGCCAGCTTTTCCTCGCTGCTGAAGCTCATGGACAACGACGTCCGCGTCGCGACGACAGGCCCCGAAGCGGTGCACGTTGCGGGGGAATATCGCCCGGATCTCGTGCTGCTGGACATCGGACTGCCCGGCATGAACGGATACGAGGTTGCACGGGCGCTGCGTCGTGAACTCGGCAATGGCAACATGGTGCTGATCGCCGTCAGCGGTTACGGTGCCCCGGAGGACCGGGCACGCTCGCTCGAGGCGGGCTTCGACGCGCACTTCGTCAAGCCGATGGAAATCACTGCTCTGCAGCAATTCCTCGTGTCGCGCGAAATGACCTGAGGCGCACCCCTCTCCCGCCGGGAGAGGGGTTAGGGGTGAGGGCCAGCTCATCCGAATTGCAACGGATCCCCAGCTGATGATGGCGATTCGCAGGCCCATTGTGTTCAGTCCACAGCGATGCGCAAGGCGTCGATGATCTTCGACCGTGCGTCGCGCCAGGTGCGGTCCCCCGCGCGAACGATGCGTTGATTGATCTCCAGCTCGATGCCGCTGTACAGACCGTCCGGAAAAAGACGGCGAAGATGGCGCGTGAGTCCGTCGTCGCTGCCTCGATAGGGATAGTTGCGGCGCACGCGCCACGCCGGGTCCATCGTGCGCAGCGCGGCTTGCCAGCACATGCACAGCCGACGTTCGCTCGGTCGCCGGGGATCATAGAGCAGCGCCATATCGGCGTTTCGGATCATGCCGCCCAAAACCGGCGTGAAGCTGTGCGAGGAAATGTGCACGACGCGATTGCTCAGCGCGAGCGATGCTCGTACGGCGGCTTCGACCTTTCTCCGATAAGGCAGATAGTAGCGGCGCTGGATTGCGCGGCGCACCTGATCCGATGCGCCCACCATGACCGGCGAAAAAAGGTCGCGGTGGCCCGGGGAACGGTTCAATTCCACGAGCAGGCGGCTGGTCGTCGAGGCGATAAGCACCGCGCCAAGCGCGCGCGACAGCGAACGCGCCATGGTGAGCGCACCGGCATCATAGCCTCGATGCGATTGGAGCAGGCTGCGATATCGATGGAACAGCGAAGCATAGGCGCGCGGGATCCGATTTCCGCCGTGCTCGCAACTGATCACGAAGCGGACGGGCATCGTCGCCGGCGGCCTTCGTCGGCGCCGGGACGCGTTGCTCATTCGAAGGTCGCGCCAGCTTCGAGACAGGAGCAGAGCCGGCTGTAAACCTGCCGAAGCCTGGCCCTGGAGAATTCACCGTTGATCGCGCTCAGGATGCGCCGCGCCAGCGTTCCGCGCTCGAGGATGAAGGCGATGTGCGACCGCCACCATGCGTTGTTGTCGTCGACGCCGCCCAGTAAATGGTCCCAGATTTCGCTCGCCCTGGAGCGCCGCGGCCTGATGCCCAGAACATCGAGGAATTGTGCGTCGTCGATCACGGCTTGTTCCGCGCTACGCACGCATGCGAGCATCGCATCGACCAAGGTGTCGGTCGGAACGGCCTGCTGCTGCCAGAGCGTTGACCATGTCTCGGAATAGAGAGAGCGCGCCGCCTCGCCTGTCGCAGCGGCGATCGCGACATCGGCGGCAGGATGCTCCTGGGTGTCGACCAGCCGCACTTCAATCGCGTTTCGATCAAAACGCGCGATCGCGCCGCGCGAGTTGAGCCACTCATGCCGCAGCACGCCGCTTGGATCGTAGCTCTCGATCTCACGATACATCGGGTCCAGGATCAGCTCCTGGTATTCGCGGCGGTCGACCACTGTCTCGGGGATGACTTTGCCGGCCACCGCAGGCGCGAGTGTGGCACTGCCTCGGTAAGCCTCGACGCGATAATCCAGGACACCGCTGTCTCGGCCATCGACCACCGGCGAGCTCGCGGCGAGCGCCGGCAAGAGCGGAAGCAGCAGCCGGATCGCCGCGTGTAGTCGCGCGAACTGTGCGCTATCCGCGAAAGGCAGGTTGATATGCATGCTTTGGATATTCGACCAGCCATGGCGTCTGCAATCGAAGATGCGGTCGTAGGTTTCGTAGATTTCAGCATATTGCCGTTTCCACAACACCGTCTCGGATCTGGGATCCATCCATGGATGCATTCCTGTGGGCATGAGACGCGCTCCCATGGGTCGCAGCATGCGGTTTGCCGCCTGCACTTCATGCTGGAAGTCCGAGGCAAGCATCTTCATGGCGGTTGTCGGCGCAATGTTCTTGACTTCGATGACGTGTGAGGTGAGCTCGTTCGACCAGCCAAGCGCGCCTCGTTCCACGTCGGATGCATCGTTGCCGCCCGCGAACGCCTTCAGCAGCTCACCCGCGGCAGGGCGCACATCGAGCGTTTCCGCGTCGACGATGATGTATTCGAGCTCGATGCCGTAGCCGGAAAAGGCAGGAATGGTCCAGCGCGCCGTCATCAGGCGGTCCTCTTGGTATCGCGGATGCGGCGAAGGAATACGCCCATGATCTCGCGGTACAGCGCGTCATGAAGCACTGCGTCTTCGTTGCCAGCGTCGACGTTGGGATTGTCGTTGACCTCCATGACGTAGCATTGATCGTTCGCCTCTTTGAGATCGACGCCATAAAACCCATCGCCGATCAGGTTGGCCGCACGTACTGCCGTCTTCACCACTGTTTCCGGCGCTTCGCCGACGCTCATGGCCTTGGTGAGTCCCTCGAACCTGCGTCCTGCTTCACGTTTGATGACCTGCCAGTGTCCGGGCGCCATGAAGTACTTGCAGACGTAGAGCGGTCGCCGGTCGTAGACGCCTACGCGCCAGTCGAACGAGGTCGGCAGCCACTCCTGCGCGATCACGAGATCCGATTTGGCGAAGAGTTTCTCGATGCAGCCGCGCAAGTCATTGAGCGATTCGATCTTGCTCACTCCGAGTGAGAAGCCGCTGTCGGGCTGCTTGAGAATGCAGGGCAGACCGAGCACCGGCACGATCTGGTCGACGTTGTCGCGGTGGATCATCAGCGTCTTGGGCACCGGAACTCGGTGACGCGTCAGGAGCTCGTTGAGGTATACCTTGTTGGTGCACTTGAGAATCGAATCCGGATCGTCGACGACGATGAGGCCCTCGCTGGCAGCGCGGCGGGCGAATTGATAGGTGTAATGGTTGACGCCGGTGGTATCGCGAATGAACAGCGCGTCGAATTGCTGGACTTTCTCGATGTCGGTCTTGCGCAGGAATTCGGCGCGCAGTCCGATGGCATCGGCGGCTTTACGGAATTTCTCCAACGCCCTTGAGTTCGACGGTGGGTCGGATTCGTCGGGGTTGTAGAGGATCGCGATCATCGGGCTCACCGGCGGCGCCTCGCGTGTACGGGTGCGGTTGCGCGTGATGTAGTCGGTCGCGACTTCGGCGACGAACATGCGGTGCTCCCTGGCGATGTCGGGCGGGCTCAGCGAGCGCAGGTCTTTGAGCCGCCATTGCCCTTTGTCGCGCACGAAGGTCGCCCGCATCAGGGGGACGTGCAGCGCGGAAAAAAGCTGCTGGCTTAAGGAGTCGTTGGCGTGCTGTGGATCGCGGCCGAAGTAGGAATCGACGATGCAACGCTCTTCTGAACGATCCGCCAACGCATGCTGCAGCTGGTCCTTGAAGCTTGCACCGAGCAGCTTGTCGAGATCGTCGCCTTGAATGTCTCCGATGGTCTTGACTTCCGGTAACGGGCGGTGGCCTCTTGCTTCGGCCAGCAGCGAGACATAGTAGCCACGGCCTTGATAGCGGTCGGTGCGGCACAGGTTGATCACGCGTGCCGGACGGCTTTCGCTGTACGCAGGATCGGTGAGATATTCGCGCGCCGACACCACGTTGGCGCCGGCGACCTCGACCGGCCAGTCGCGTTGACGATTGACCACTAGAAACACGTTCATCGCTGACCTGTCTCTCGTCCTTGTGCCGGGTAGACGACCAGCAGATTGGCGTCGTGCGTGACGATGCCCAGCAGGGTCGCCGCGAGCACCCGATCGACGTCGATCCAGTATTCATGCGCAGGACCGTAGGGATTGGGTTGATAGGGATCTACGACCAGCACGCGCCGGCGTTGTTGTTCCCACCCCGCGATGACCACGAAATGACCGGCGGGAAGACCGCGAACGTCATCCGGCGTGTCCTGGGGTCCGAATTCCCGCGCCGAACGATAGAGATAGGTCGACGAGAGTCCGGTAAGGATGGGAAGCCTGCAGCTGAGCAGGCCGCGGATCAGATATTGTGAAAGATTTGCGAGGCGCAGCCTGCCGCCGAGGCCCAGGAACTCCAGATAGCCCTCCGTGGCGTACTGGAGCCGCTCATCGTTCTTTATCTTCCGCTGCTGCATGAGCTTCTCAGCGATGTCGACGCGAGGATGCGTGAACCAGGTTGGATCGAAAACGGTGAGGTTGTAGGTGTAGATGCGGGCGCGATAACCCTTGCGCAGCGCGTCGCAGCCCAGGAAAACGGCGAATGTGCCACCGTGCT
The DNA here is from genome assembly GCA_005882995.1 of Betaproteobacteria bacterium. Classification (GTDB taxonomy): domain Bacteria; phylum Pseudomonadota; class Gammaproteobacteria; order Burkholderiales; family Casimicrobiaceae; genus PALSA-1003. Next base: position 34,640 of record VBCY01000024.1, on the reverse strand, counting down.
GAAGGCGCCACATGCGCGAAACCACACCTGCCAAAGGTTCGTCGTCGCCCCAGTACGCGTAAATGGCATGCAGACAGGTCGGCCCGCATGTCGTTTCATCAGGCTGTGGCAGTGTCCTGACCGGCAGATGAAGCGCCCGACTTCGGGTGTGTGCAGTCGCCGGCTCGACGTCCGCGGTGGATGGCATCGGTCCTGGAATCTCTCCTCAGAGACCCACGCGCGCGAACATTGCCTTGGTCACCGATTGCCGCGTGCTGAAGAAATCGGCCCAGGGGTCTTTTTTCATTGCCTTGAGACGCGCCAGCACCGTGCTCAGATTGAAATGATCGAAACGGACATCCGAATCGAGCTCTGACCAGGCGATCGGCGTCGATACCGGTGCCTTGGCCCGCGCGCGTAGTGAATAGGCAGCGATCGCCGTCGCGCCTTCGCCGTTACGGAGATAATCGACGAAGATTTTTCCTTTGCGCTTCGACTTCGACATGACCGCCGTGAAGCGATCCGGGAACGTAGACACAAGAGATTCGGCGATCGCTCGCGTGAAACCCTTGGCGACTTCCCAATCGAGCGTGGGACGGATGGGTACGACGACGTGCAATCCCTTGCCGCCGGTGGTCTTGAGAAAACCTTCCAGCCCCAGGTCATCGAGCAGAGCACGCAGCATTTGCACCGCTTCGACCAGCTCTCGCCAGTCGACGCCGGTGTCCGGATCGAAGTCGAAAATCAGACGATCCGGTCGATCGAGTCGCGGAGCGCGCGAGCCCCACGGATGGAACTCGAGCACGCCCCACTGCAACAGTCCGACCACTGCAGACACCGAGTTTGCGGCGAAGTAGGTCGCGGTTCCGTTGCGTTCCGGGACCTGAACGCGACCCACGGAGGCGTGCACGCTGTTGTTCGCGTGTTTCTGGTAAAAACACTCGCCCTTCCAGCCGTCGGGGCAGCGCATGAGCATCAATGGCCGTCGCGCGAGATGTGGCACGATCCAATCGCCGACGGCTTCGTAATACTGTGCGAGGTCTCGCTTGGAGTACTTCGTCTCCGGAAACATGAGCTTGTCGGGATTCGACAAGGTGATCCCGGCGATTTCGGTTTCCGACGCAGCGTTTTGCTTGCGCCGAGCGGAAACCACTGGCGATTTCTGTGCACCGCTTTTCTGCGCGCGTTCCTTCGTCGACTTCGCAGCAACCGCGCCTGAGCGCATGTTGGCTTCGACTGAAGCGTCGGAGCGCCAGACGTGCTGCTGGTCCTCGGCGATCTTCTCCAGGCTGCGGCCGGAAGCGACGCTATCTGGTTGCTCATCGACAATACGCGCATCAACGCCTCGCCGGGCGTACTCATCGTTCTCCTTGATGAGCAACCAAGCCTGCTTTCCGTCGTTGTAGCGGCTGCTGTGCGTACGGACGAGTATCCATCCGCCTTTGAGTTTCTCGCCGTCGAGCTCGAACTTGAGACGTCCTCGCCTGTATCCATCCACCGGATCGCCTTCCGGGATCCAGGTGCCACGGTCCCACAGCATGACCGTGCCGGCGCCGTATTGCTTCGGTGGAATCACGCCCTCGAATCCACCGTACTCGAGAGGATGGTCCTCGACGTGCATGGCGAGGCGTTTGTCCTGCGGGTCGAGGCTGGGACCCTTCGGCACGGCCCAGCTAAGGAGCACTCCGCCGAGCTCGAGTCTGAAGTCGTAGTGGAGGTGGCTCGCAGCGTGTTTCTGAATGACGTAGGCGAGCTCCTTCGCCTGGCGCGCGGCAACGCGACCTCGCGGTTCGGGTGTGATCCCGAAATCGCGTTTGTGCCGATATCTCTCCAGCGCCATTGTTCAGGCTTGCACGCGTTAACAGGCCCTACGCCCGCTTTCGCTTTGCTGCAGGAGAGCGCCCGGAGCTTTTGGTACCTGAAACCATACGCAAGCTCGGCTTCTGCGACGAAGAGGATCTGGCATGGCGTGCATCGCCCGCCTTACGCCGTGAGCCTCCTTGCTCGAGGCTCTGCTTAAGCAGCGTGGCAAGGTCGATCACCTGCGCACTGCGCTTCGGCGCTTCTTCTTCCGCTTCAGGCTCGGTGATCACGCGCGTCTCTCCACTCTTGATCTTTTCGTGGATTCGCTGCATCAGATCCTGGTGATAGGTATTCTTGAATTCTTCAGGTTTCCAGTGCTCCGTCATGTCGTCGATCAGCCGCTTGGCCAGCTCGACTTCCTTGGCGGTAACGTGCGCTCCCTTGAGGCCGCTCTCGGGTAGCTCGAGGTTCTTGGGATCGCGCAGCTCATCGGCATAGCGCAGCGTATTGAGCACCAGCGCTCGACCCACTGGAACGACCACCGCAAGATGTTGCGTCGTCCGGATGACAACCTGCGCTACTGCCGCGAGCCCCGTGGACTTGAGCGTCTCCCTGAGAAGCGCATACACCTTCTGACCGCGTTCGGTCGGCGCAAGGTAGTACGGGCTCTCGTAGAATTGCGGCGGGATCTCTTCCAGCGGAACGAACGCCGCGATATCGATGGTCTGCGAGGCCTTGACGTTGGCTCGCTTGAAGTCTTCGTCGGAGAGCACTACGTATTCGTCTTTCTCGTACTCGTATCCCTTGACGACGTCCTTCCATTCGACGTCCTTGCCGGTTTTCTTGCTGTAGCGCTTGTAGCCAACCGGCGAGAAGTCGCGCTTGTCGAGCATGGAGAACTTGAATTCCTTGCGCTCCTCGGCTGGATAGAGCTCGACGGGAATGTTCACCAGGCCGAAGTTGATCGCGCCTTTCCAGAGCGCGCGAGCCATCTTTAGTTGACCTCCTTCCCTGCAATGTGCAGTTCAGCCGCCGTGCAATCGACGCAGGCGCCCAGGCCAGCGGTGCGAATGACCAGTGCTCCGCAGAGAGAGCACGCCACCAGCACCGGCTCACCTGTCATCTCGCATCCGCCGGCGCGGCAACCCTGCAGACCGCACCAATGACAATCAAAAGGGCAGACCACCATCCGAGCCGGCTCAGCGTACCGATTCCGATCACATGCGGCGAATATCGCTATTACGGGCTTCTCGCGGTATCGGCGGATCGATGATTTATGTGTAGGACAGCTGAGCACTTTCAGCATGCGAAGGGACTCAGAACGGCGCGAATTGCCGGCACGATGTTGTAGCAATTACCACTTGATAGGCATGCTTTTAAGTCATTCAAGCGGCGGCTCTCTGGTTCGTGCTCACGTTGTTGTTGTAGCGAGACCTCGCTGCTAAATGGTGGCTCAGGCACCAGCTTGCGACCGCCTGCCCAATCTCATCGCTTACATCGAGTGGAAGGTCGCCGCCGCAAACACGGATCAGGTTGTCCCCGCAGACCGCGTCGGCACACCATTCCGCGGCGGTGAAATCAAACCCGAACGAACCCGCGTGTTTGAACGGCAATCCCCGCCGCGCAAGATCCTGCGCCATCGCGCCGATAGCCCGCCGCACCTCATCGACTGAAATACCGTGGCAGGCAGCGATGGTGAAGTAGAGCCCATGCTGGAAAGTGGAGAGCTGCACCGATGGCAGACGCGCCTTGAGCGTGCGCACGAGTCGCCGCGTATTGCGAATGATCGAGGCGGTTCGCGCTGCGCTGTAAACGCGGTAGTCAACATGGCTTTCGAACGGAGGAAGATGCGCGAGTACCGGGGCAGCGCCCATCAACCGCACCGCATCTCGTAGCTTGGACACCAAAGCGAGCGTCGATAGTGATCGCCTCGTCCTTCGAGAGCGTTCGGGCGAGAGCACGACAATGGATCCCAGACGGCCGTATTCGATCCCGAGATTGTCGAGCTTGGCGTGGCTGCGTACGAGAACGACCGGAATGCCAATTTGAAGCGCCCGATCGATGGCGTGCGTGATCTTGTTGGAACCCCGCCAGAAGCAGGTCGTGTCGAACGCCACAAAGTCGACGCCAGGGCCGATCTGCGCCACGCAGGATTGAAATGATGAATGCGTCGATGAGTCGAGCCATAAGAACCGCACCGCTGCCTCCTCCAATTCCGCGCGTTGTTCTTGTCCGCTCGACACGGTTCGAATACGCCGCCCGAAACTTCTCATGAGCTCACGTGTTTCGCTGTAGCAGTCGCTCGGTGCGAGGACATCGATCGTCTCGCGAAGCTGCAGTGACGCCATCAACAGCGCTGCAATCGCGCTCATGCCCGATGCAGCATAGATAATCGACTGCTCTCGCGCCTGCGGTGCCGCACGGTATATCGGTGGGCCCTGGATTTCCAAATCTGCCCGCTGATAGCCGAAGCTGAATCGATAATCGCCCACGCGCCGCCAGCGTGCCGGTGGCCGTGCAGTTTCGGTAACCGACCAGCTCTTGAGCAACTGCTCGGCCTTCAGGAGCGAAGCCAGTCGAAACTTCCGTTCGACCGCAACGTCCGGCGCGTCGAGATCAATCGCGTCCGGCGGCCCGGCAAGGCAACTGGCGAGCAGCAACAGTTCACCACGTTTGCGCTCGATATAGGAACGAGAGATGCGCATCGGGAGGCCACCATGCTTCGCGGCATGGCCTTCGGTCGCGCCGGCGAAGCTCACCCCCCGATTGGCCAATGTATTCGCGTCTTCGATCCGTTACGCCGCCGTTCGCGGATAGTTCCGCTCGATCACTTTGTAGAAGTACGCCACCAGGGCACTTTGCACGATGTGCGTGAAAATGCTGATCCAGTCACGCGCGTCTGCAAACCACGGAAACCACTTGGTGAATCCGTAGAAATTAATGAAGTACAGAGCCAAACCGTAGACACCTCCGACCAGGACCGCCGTTCCCATATCCATCTTCATGATGATGTAGGCGAGAATGACGCCGTAGATGACGGCGAGAACTATGTGGACCACGACAGCGGTCGCGATGATTCCGACGTCAAAGGTCTCGGGCGATGCCATCGCACCGGGGCCGAGCGCGATGGCGCCAATCATGTGCAGCGGCGCCCAGGGGGACTTCCCCTGGAAGAGAGGAACCATAACCACTTCGAGCGCCGCGAACACAAGACCTGCGATCACGCTTGCCCAGATGGCTGCGCTCCAATGGATCGAGTGCAGGCTGAACGCGGGCTTATCGTGATGAATGTCGATATTAGCCATGGTCAACTCCTGTAGAAGGGCTCTTGAAACGAGCGATACCCTTTGGAGTTCTCCCGCGGTTTGCGAGTTTCGGGCAGGGTGCCCGGCCTGGCCGTTGTAGGTTCGACAATGCGAGGCAGATCTCTCCCCGGGCCGTGGCGCCCACCCGAATTTCTACGACTTCAACGGGGCGGCAGCGCGCTGCTGCGTCGTGCTAAGGGAAGTCAAGCCTGCTTGATGATCGAATAGTCGCAGCGAGGGACAAGATCCCTCGCTCGACGATCACTCTGGATGGAAAACGCGCTGCTCTACGAGCGAGCGAGTCAAGCGCCCGCTTGAGTGGCGCGACGCGAATCGATGACTTGCTTGGCGTGGTGGACCGCGTAACGGCGCGCACCGGCTGGCCATTCGAACAAATGATCTTCCAGAGCAAAGATGTCCTGCTCGGCATCATGCACCAGGGAAATGACGCCGTACCAGCGACCGAGCTTGTCGGTGCGACTTTGGCGGACTCCCGCCCTGACACGATAATTTCTGTAGGTAAAATCATCGAACATGAAGCTTTTCCTCCAAACTTTGCGCCGAGCGCTGACTTAAATGCGTGCCCGCTGACGCCTGGCGTGTTGAATTTCCTTCAGAAGAGGCTTCGTGACTATCGGACTTTTTCTGATTCGCTTGTAGGACTAGGACCTACAACCTCGTAGGATTTAAGCCTTGGTCCTGGTCCTACGCCAAATCGGACTACGCGTTGGGACCTCACACTGCGTCCCTGGGATTGACATCATCGGAAGGCGAGCAACTGTCGCCGCAATTCGCGCACGGCATGTTTGTAGGACAGCACGGATCGTGGAATCGTCGGCCAAGGAGCGATACAAGGTGATCTTCGTTCGGTTCGATGGCGGCAAGCCGTCGGGTGCACCGGTCGACGTGCTCACCGGCTTTGTCGATGATCAAGGGAAGGCATTAGGACGTCCGGTTGGCGTCGCCATCGACAAAGAAGGCCGATTGCTCGTCGCGGATGACGTCGGCAACGTCATCTGGCGAGTCACCGGAGGCGACACCCGACAGGCGACACGCCAGTAGGCGGCCATCTAACATGTCACATAAAAGTGGGGCGGATCATCCGCCCCACTGGTTTGTTGGAAGTCAGCCGCTATTATTTGTTGCCACCGGCTCCGCCGCCTGACGTACCGCCGGACATACCTCCCGAGGCACCGCCGGACGCACCGCCCGACGCGCCAGCGGAATCACCGCCGGTGCTGCCGTTGCTACCGCCGGCGCCCGACGTGCCCGGGCTGGCAGAAGATGGTCCCGCCGAAGCTCCACCCGACATTCCGCCCGATGCGCCCATACCGGCGCCGGTACCCGACGTACCGCCCGCGCTCGATGATCCGGACTGACCGGCTGCGCCAGTGGTCCCGCTCGAGGAGTTAGTGCCGCCGCCGGCGCGCGGAGTCGAGTTATTGGTCGATCCACCTAGAGCGCGATCGTAGGCTGCTTTCGCATCGCTCATACACGTGGTTCGCGCCGCACCGCTTTGCGCATTGCAGCGGGCTTGCGCTGCCTGATAGTCGCTTTCGACTTGCGCATCGCCGGTCATCTTCGGGGTATTGGGGGTCATTGGCTCAGTGGCGGTGCCCGCATTCGAGGTGCTCGTTTGCGCGAACGCCGCGAAGCTGATGGCGCTGATCGCCGCAGCGATCAATGGTAGAAATTTGTGTTTCATAAACCGCTCCATTCTCGTGGTGAAAGCCTCAGATTGAATACGGGCGATTGGTTCGCAAGCGCACCCATCCCGGGGACTGCAATCATCTCGCCCGCAAATATTGACCCTGTCCTCGTTCAAAAAAATCCTCACCGACTATGGGTCATCATTGCCTAAGTCGATCCCGCACGATCTGTTCGCGGGAGACCGGGCGGCGAAGCTGGTAAACGCTTTCGCTTTGGGGCACCTTGCTCTTTGATCCAGCGGGCAATCCAATACCCGCGGTTGTTACAGACTGGACGGCGCGACGAAATTCAAACGGCGATTGAATGCGATGGAACACTTCCTTGGTTCCGCCGCTTCCGCTAACAATGATGTCCCCGTAGCGAAACAGCCGACCGATCAGACTCTGATTGACCGTAATCGCCTCGATCTTGTCGAGGAGAAGCTCAATCGATCGGGTCGACAGAATCCCCAGTTTCATGATCACACGGCGATCGGTGACCGCGAAATCCGAACTTTGTCGTCGCAGGATCGCGCTTCCGATGAGGGCGGCAGCAAATGCGGCCGGCACCCAGGCGTAGTTTCTCCACGTACTGTCAAAAAACAACCAGGCAACTGGAAGCAATACGACAATCGAGAGCAGCACCGGAACCAGGAATACCAACCAGTAAAGACGGGTTCGGTAAACGAGATGTTCTCCCGGGAGAAGGTCTCGGTCGATATAGCTCATGGGTCGCCCGGCAGTCCTTAAACTATTTGAGGATTACGCAACTAAAGCCGCGCTGTCGCGCACCTCTCTCTCCCCGCGGGAGAGGGGTTAGGGGTGAGGTCCAGCTCATCGGCATTGCAACCGATGTCACACAGTTAGGAAACGCTCAATAGGTTGCGCTGCTTAATCGCGATCCCAACGGCCGCGCTCGAGCGTCCAGTGTCCCTCGTGCTCGTGCCATTCGCCATTGCGCCAGTGCTCGCCAGGATGATTCTTTTCCCAATGGCCCTTGCGCCACTCGTGCTTGTTGTTGTCGTAATCCCAGTAGCCGTGCGCCCAGGTGTATCCCTCGCGCGGCGGCGGGGCGGTTTCTTCGACGACGGGTGGGGGACGGACATTGACGTCGACGCTGACGTTAGCAGCATGTCCGCGCACCGGTATGGCAGTGGCGAGCGCTGCAATCGCTAGCACTCCAAATATTTCGCTGTAACGCATCTCTAGTCTCCTTCGATGAGTCTTGATGAAGTGTCAATAGATCCGGACCCACCCGGAGCAATCTTCCGAACCGTCGTGCAAATACGAACCGCTGCGTTTCCACCGGGGATCGGTTCGGCTCTGATTTTCCTGTAGGACGTTGCCTGAAAGCCTGCACGACACTGCCTAACCCGAAGGGCCGGAAGGCAAGCGGTGTGCAATGCGTTCAATGGCTCGGGTAGAGCTCGCGATAAGATGCCCGAATGATCTCCATTGCATGCGGGTCGTCCTTGAGGAGCGATTTTGCAAGCGCTTTTGACTGTCTGAATGTGAGGTGCGGCGGAGCCGCGCATAGTCTGCATAGGGAAAGTCCGGTATGGATTGCGAAGCGACGAACTCTGCCGGCGGCTCCTGCACGTCATTACTGTAGGCGCCTTGCTAAGTGTGGTGAATCAAAAATGCGCGGCATATTTCTTGTCGTCATTCCCGCGCAGGCGGGAATCCAGTGGCTTTGAAAATAAATGGAACCAGTGAAGATCAACGACTCTGGGTCCCCGCTTTCGCGGGGACGACGATTCTCGAGCATCATGCGAATTTCTGACTCAGGACACTAGTACGAGCTCCCAATTTCCTCTCCTACAAGCGAATCAGGGTTTATCTGATACCGCCGTCTCGTTAAGACGACGATGCTGAAATGCGCGCCGGTGCCTGACGAATTTCCGGTCCATCCAATGCCACTCAACGGGAGACCGCAATGACACCCCGCAGCAGCCGCGCGAAAGCATCAACGACGACCCAAGCTCCTCAATCCGCGAAGGCCGAAGCTGTACAGAGGGACGCTGCGGCAGCGGATACCCGTGCGAGTCCTCGCAATGAGCCGACGCAGTGGCAAGACGATGCTGCAACATCCCAGGCGGACCGCCAGAACAGAATTCGGGACGCGGCCTATCGGAGGTTCGAAGCGAGCGGTTGGGTTCATGGACGTGACCTGGTAGATTGGCTCGAAGCAGAAGCCGAGCTCGCTTCGAAACGCTCGTCAAAGCCTTAGTCGCGAATCAAGCGCGTCGTCGTCCACTGCCTGACGCGGTTCTTCGTCGCCATCCTGCCGGGCACTCGGCGTTGCCCAGCCGTGCCCCGGAATCGTCGTGAGCGCCACGGTCGGCGGAACCCGGACTTCGCTGCGCCGGTCTGTTAATACCTAAGCGCGGCGAGTGGCGCGACGATGCGCGCCCGCGCTTAAGGTGCGAAAACACAGATGAAAGGATCACTTATGACGCATGAACATTTCAGGAAATCGTTGTTGGCCGGCGCGCTCTCGCTCGTGTTTGCAGTGGGGCTGCCCCTGGCAGCGCAGGCGGCAGGCACCAACGCATCATCGACCCAAACCCAGACCAGCTCGCTGTCGTCGACCGACCATAAATTCATCGAGGACGCGGCACGTGGCGGCGTGGGTGAAGTGCAGTTAGGGCAACTCGCGGCGCAAAAAGCGCAGAGCGACGAAGTGAAGCAGTTCGGACAACGAATGGTAAGCGACCATTCGAAAGCCAACGACAAGCTGAAACAAGTCGCCAGTCAAAAGAACATCAACCTTCCCACCGAAATGGACTCATCGAGCAAACGCGAGTACGACAAGCTTCAGAAGCTCTCTGGTGCGCAGTTCGACCGTGAATACATGAAGACCATGGTGTCGGACCACCAGAAGGACATCAAGGAGTTTCAAAAAGAGGCGAAGTCGGGCAAGGACGCTGACGTGAAGGCTTTTGCCGACGGTACGCTTCCGACGCTGGAAGACCACCTGAACATGGCTAAGCGGGCAGAGGCAGCGGCGAAGAACGAAAAACAAACGACAGCCAAGGCTTCCTGACCGTCGCGGTGCAAGAAGCCAAGCTGGCTCCCGCACGCGGGAGCCACTTTTTTGCATCGCTCCCTCTGCAGCCAGGGGCGTGATCCGCGGACTATGCGGTGTGTTCGATGAGCTCCGGCGCCTTCAACGGATCGAAGTCCACCCACCTTCCGGCTTGCCAGTCGCCGGCGGCATTCTCGATATCGCGAGCGCCCGCTGCACGCAAGGCGTCGATTGCCATTGAACGATGCTTGTCGTCCGGGACCTGGGCCGCGACCATGATGCCTCCGGGACGAGCGAGCTTCGTCGACGAATAGGCATCATTGCTGCTTGATTTTTGTGGCTCGTCAATTCGTTGCTCGTCGCCGGCCTGCGCCCGCGCTCCAGCGCTTTCTGGCGGTGCACCGTTTGCCGGCGCGCCACCGTTTTCTTCCGCGGGTTCCTTCATCCCTCTGAGCGCACCCATCAACGAGCCGGTGTAGGCTCCCACCCCGGCGCCAGCGAGGGGTGCAGCGATCCCTGCGACGGGCGCCGCCGCCAGACCGATGGCCAGCCCGGCGGCTCCGCCGATCAACGCGCCCTTCGCCACGCCGCTACTTGCCTTGGCGGCGCCCGGCGACACGTCACGGTCTCCGCCCACCGGAAACCGGTCGTGCTGCCCCGGAGGATTGACGAAAAATTCGCTTAGCTGATCCGATTCGAAACCGCGCTGCCGCAATGCTTCGACCGCGCGGTCTGCCTGCTGCTTCTGTTCGAACCTTCCGGCAATAATTCGAGCCATCAGACGAGGTCCACATCCGGCCAAGCTCCGACATTCATCGTTGCGACACTCCAAGCGCGGACAGCGTCTGCGAGTTAAGCTCACCCGTTTGCGGCAACCCCTGCGCCTGTTGGAACCGCGATACTGCGTTCCGCGTACTCGGTCCGAGCTGCCCATCCACCGGACCGACATCGTAGCCCTTATCGTTGAGCGACTGCTGGGCTGAACGCACGAGCTCAGAGCTATTGCTGATGGTCGTTCCGCCAGTGGACGGCGCGGAAGTGTTCGGTTGAGCAATGCCACCCGGCTGCGCCTCATAATGGCCAGCGTAGCCACCGACGCCCGCTCCGACTGCGGCGCCCACCGGTCCGCCGACGACTGCTCCAACCACTCCGCCGCCCACTGCGCCGACCGCCGTGCCTTTCTCGGATCGATCCATGTCGTGCCAGGTCGCACAACTCGCAACCAGCACGGCAAGGGCCACCGCTGCGCTCCGGCGCATAACAGTTACCAAATTCATGATTTCCTCCATGGAAGCCTTGACCCTTACCCGTCAAGGCGATCGGGTCATTGAGCGCCGCGGTCTGCGCCCCTTAGACAATCAGCCAACGCCGCGTCCGAGAGCTTTTGGCACTTGGGATCCACCGAACCGAATTTCTGGTTCAGGTCGTTATTGCACCTAGGCTGCTGTGACGCAGGTAGCGCGTTGCACGATTTGCGCGCGGCGACGTATTCACGTATCTGGTCGCTCGTCATTCGCGTATAGGTTCCAGTTGTACCCATGGTGCCGGTGGCTGCGGGAGCAGTTGTTGAAGGCGTTCCCTGCGCTCCATACGGCGTGGTCGATGGAGTACTGGTTTGCGCTCCGACATTGAACGCGATCGCCGCGAATGAGGCCACGACGAGAGCTTGTATCGATTGACATCTCATGATCCGTCCTTCTCAATGATTGAATTTGTCCATCCGGAGAAAAACGCCTAGGCCGGCGCGTTTCCGGTGGCAAAAGGATGCGCGAATCAAAGCGCGGGTGAAATCAGTCGATCACTGATTCGCGTGTAGGAAGCGATGAGCGTTTGCAGAGGCCAAGACTTCAGCGGCCCGGACGCTTGTCGCCTTGGTCGAGGGGCGGATCCTCCGGCGGAGATTGCTTGTCGGGTTCCGGACGCGGCGGAGCCGGAATCGGTTCCTCGGGACGCGGCTTCGGCGGTTGATGCTTGAGGGGCTTCATATCACGCCTGCAACTGCGAGGATGATGAGCACCAGCAGCAGCAAGCCGACACCACCGCTGGGGTAGTATCCCCATGCAGTGCTGTAGGGCCATGTCGGCAACGCCCCTATCAGCAGGACGATCACGATGATGAACAGCAGCGCACGCATGCGAATTCTCCTCTGTGGATACGCCCGGCGACCGCTGGGCGACGCTTGCGAAGGATTCTGCATCATCGCCACTCGGCAACAATCAGAGCACGTCTGATTCAACTGTAGGAGCAGCGGCTTGACAAGCTACATTGCAATTGTTACGTTGCCAGCGGCTGCAGAAGCGCGAACAACGTTGGGTCTTGCGCTGTAACGGCGTCTAACAACAGCGCGCTGCGAGTTCTACCGACTCTCGTTTTTTGCCTTGCTGGAGCCTCACCCGTGCAGCGGGACGCCTTTTCTGCACGCCGTAGCAGACACCAAGCCTCCGTTGCGGGCGCGAGTGGCCGCGCGTGGGCATAGCTGCGACTGCCGCGATAGAGCGCGCACCAGCGGCCCGAGCCGTCTCGGCTTGGCCGTCGGTGATGGAGTCGCTGCTCACCCTGGCCGCGATTGCGGCACTGCTTCCTCTCTTCGATCGCCTTGCTTCCGCCGACGGGCGTGACGGCCGATTTGCCGACACCGCCATTGCAATTTCCGGGCTGCCTGATCGAGTGCTTCCGGCGCTTTGCGCAGCTCTTGGCGCTCTGGCCGAACCCGCAGTACGTGATCGCCTGTGTCGCCGATCGGAATTACACCCGGGAGCGACCGCGCCAGACACGATGCCGCGAGTACTCGTCGATTCATTTGCACAAGCCGGGAGGGCTTTCATGCGTCCGGTTGCGGAGGCGGAGCGACATCGCGCCGAGCTGCGCCTGCAACAGCGGGAGGGATTGGGAGACCTGCTCGCACTGGGCAATGCGATCGACGCTATCGATAGCGATCTGTCTCCCTACATCGAACGCTACTCGCTTGCCGCGCCCGACGCCCGCGCGCCGCTGCCCCTGGCTTGCGCTTTCGAAATGGTAAGGCGCGTTGTTGGCACCGGAGCAATCGCCGATCCGGGCGGCAGCGTCTCTGCCACAGCGCTACTGTTGCTCGGCGGAGCGCTGGATGGCCACGGCGCAACACCGGCGCTGGCCTCGATGGCGCTTCTGCCGGCGCCGTCACGACTGAATAACCACTGCGGGCGCATGGCGCTGGGCGACGCGCTGTCCGCCGCTTCGGCCCTGATGGCCGATGCGCGTCAGGCACAGACGCGCATCGCCAAGAACGAGGCGATGCGGGCGCTATTGCGTAGCGCCGGCTGGCAGTGGGCTGCGTGGATGCTCGTGGGTCTGCTTTTGCTCAAGATGAGCCGCAAACAGAACCGCGCGGTGCTGGGCGCAGCTTTGTCGCTTGCGATATGGGCGTTCGCGGCATGGGCGGGTCGGGTGCCATGGCCGTTCGGCCTCGAGCACGGCTTCGAGCTCGCACGGTCGACGACGGGGTCCGCTTTGGGACCGCCTCACCCATTCGTGCTCTGGTTGCTCGCGGCAGCGGCCCTCGCCTTGATCCTTTCCCCTTGGCTGCAGAGACGCCTGCCCTCCGGGGCGCAAACGCTCTCCTCGCGCATCGGTTATCCGGGATTCGTAATCATGACCGGCATCGGCTGGCTCTTGCTGTTGGACTTGTCGGCCAACGGCAATCCGAGCAATCGCTACCTCGCGCTCTATCACCATGGTCATCTCTGGCTCGGCATGATGATTTTTTGCGTGATCGTCTTCCTGCGCCAGGCGATCGGTCGCGCGCTTGCGTGGACGCTTTCGATGATCGATGCGTTGGCGAGCGCCATTCGCCGCCAAATCGGCGGCTCCGCCATGGGCGCGGCCGCTCTCGCGCTGGTGGCGGGGGTCGTTGCGGCGATCGGTGCCTTGCCGGCAAACCTTCCACAGCTCACTTCCGAAATCGCGCGGCTGTGGCTCATCATCGGCGCGTCGTGGTTCTTTTTCCTGCGCGGGGATCCACTCACCGAGCGGCTCGCCCGAGGCGGCGGTTCTGTCGGTTCGCTGCTGCGCTACACCTGGCCACTGCTTTGCGTCGCATTGGTGCTCGTAGGCGCGCAATTGATCACCCACGACAAAGGGCCGCTCCTTATCGCCTGCTACGGCGGCGGTGCGTTTGTCGCGGCTTCAGTGGCCATGTGGTGGCATCAGCGCAGCGGCGCGTACATCTCCGCATTTGCCTTGGTTATGGCGCTGTTCATGGCTTGGATCTTCGCCATCACCTACGGGCTGTTCGAGTTGGGATCGCTCGACGAGGTCACCGCCGGCCGGCTGGAGAATCTGGCCGCGCCATTCGCTTCGGCGAACGATCAGCTCGCGCTGGTAACGTGGTTTCAGCAAGCCGCCCCGTCGACCGGCTTCGGTCTGGGTGCGGTACCTTGGTGTGGTCGTGGCGGCGGCGCCGGCTGCGCCGGCGTGCCGGCCCAAATCCAAAGTGACTACACCCTCACCGCACTGGTGGGGGCATTTNNACCGCACTGGTGGGGGCATTTGGCTGGACGGCAGCGTGGGCTATCACCATCGGATGCGCTTTCTGGTTGCATCGCCTGATCCGCCACCATGGCCGCGTAACACGCGGCGAACCGCGCCTGGTCGCGGCGTCGGGCCGCATCGTCAACGATGATCAGGCGTTGCTTTCCTGGATGGGCGTGGCCTGGGTGGTGCTTGCACTGTGTCAACTCGCGGTCACGGTCGCAGGCAACCTCGCGGTGCTGCCGCTGACGGGGGTGACATTCCCCTTCGTAAGCTTCGGGATGACGTCGCTACTGGCAAACATGGCATTCCTAGGGCTCAGCATCAATCTCAACCTCCCGGCAAGCGCTCGTGGCTGAAGCGCGCACAACGACGCTGCTCGGACTCGCCATTGGCGCGAGCGTGGCGGTGCTTCCCGTGCTGTTGCTGGTGCTCTTCAGCGTAGGCGTGCTTCGGCCGCTTGATCCGATCACTCACGCGGCGAGCTATCGCGATCGGCATGTCAGCGTGCGCCTGGTCGCAGCGCTTAAAACCTTTGAACAGGCGGTGGTGCGCCGAGACCGCGTCAATGTCGGCCCTCCAAGCGCACTGCTGCTGCTCGATGGGGTCCCGCAGTGCCGCTCCGCCTGGGATGGTCATGAGTCGCTGCTCGAGCGCGTTCGCGGATTGCTTTCGCGAACCGGTGTCGCGCCGCCGTCGGCGGCCCAGCGTCTCGCGGCGCGGCTTTCTGACCTCGACGACGAATTGCTGCGCTTCAGCAAGGGTTCCGGTAGAAGAGTCAGTGACGCTGTCGGTTTCGATTCGGCGCGCTGGTTCGCAGCGGTTGGCGCGGCGCTGCAGCGGCCCATCGACGCCCCCGAATATCCCGGGCGCAAGTTCACCGTGCAATGCGCCGATATCATTACTGCGGCAGCGATGCTCGCGCGGTCCGACGGTCGCATGCTTGGCGCGCTTTCCTGGCGCGGCACCGAAGTGGAGCGGGTCCTGTCGCGCTGGCGCCCGGAACAGTTCGTCGAGATCTCTTCGCGACAGATCGCGCGCAGCAATCCATGGCGTGGGCTGCCGGGCTGTATTTTCATGGGCAATTCCGCACCCGATGCGCCGGCTCCGGTGCCGGCATACTTCGTGAGTGGATCGCGACCGGCCGAATCCTTGCTCTGTGCGCGCCCGCAAATGTACGCGGCGTCCGAAAACGACAAGGATGTCGCGGCCCCCACAGCCATTGCCGGCGCCGCGACCGCCGATCTCGCCGTCGACGACGAGCGATGGAAGGTCCCGCCGTCGCTCGATATCATGCTGCAGCCGCTGTCGACACTGCGCCTCCCGTCGGGCTCGCTCTATCGGCTGTACACCGACGCAAGCACAGCGATCGATGAAACGCCCACCGCCTATCGCTACGGTCCCAATCGCATCGATGTAGCGGGTTCGCCGACCGACGTGGGGTTTTCCATCGATCTCACGATCGACCCGTCCGTCCAGGAGCTCGCGCAAAAAACCGCCGCCTGCTACACGGGCCGGCAGGACGTGTGCCGGGCACTCGGCATCACGCGCATCGAAGACGCTGGCGGGCCATTGGGCCATCGCATGCTCGAGCAGGCCGTGGTACGTATGGCTGCAGTTGCCATCATCGACGTCGCCAGTGGACGCATCGAGGCGCTTGCCGGCGCGCTTACCCCCTGCGCGCGACACGAATACGACGGACCGCACCGCGCCGCGGGATGCGACAAGCGCCTTCCGTATGTGCCGCGCTATCGTCCGGATGCGCTGTTGAATCCCGCGGTTTTCTATGACGCCATGCCGGCATCGGTGATCAAGCCGATCATGGCCGAGGCCTTTCTCACCGATCCGGAGGTCGGTGCACGCTGGCTCGCCTCCGAACGCGCGTCCATGCGCAACCCGGGAACGCCGAGTCTCGAAAGCCTGCGCGGGCAGCTGATGCGATCGATGTCGGGACGATTTCTCGATCGCATGTTTTGTGCCGATCAGGGATTCGTCCGTTGCGAGCGACCGTGGCGCATCGAGGCCATGGCCGCGGCGTTCGGCTGGAATGGTGGCTGCACCACTCCGCGTGACGATTGCGGCAGACGTGATCTGTTGTTCGGTCGCGCCGTGGATGCGGGAGCCGATTCAGGCGGTGTTGCGCCGCTGGCAACCCTGGTTCCTTATGGCCGATTGCTGGTTGAGCCGCTCGGCGGCCGAATGGATGCGCCGTTTCACTTGCGCTCTCCGCTCGCCCTCGACGCCGCAAAAGTGCGCACCTGCGCCGCAGGTCCCGACGGGCAACGCTTCAGCAACGACGATTGGGAGAAATGCGGCGGCGGCGCCGTCGTTGACATCGTGGCTGAAGGTTGGGGACAGGGCCAGGCCCGGGCCAGCGCGCTCGGAGTGGCTGGCATGTTGGCTTCGCTCGCCGCGGCTGCCAATGGACAAACGGCGACCCGTTCGCCGCACCTGGTCGAAGGGCTGCACGGTGTTGCGTCCAAGGGTTCAAACGCCCTCGAATTAGCGGTCAGTCGCTTTGGTATGGCCGAAGCCGAACCGAGCCGCCTGCAACACGACGTTGCTGAAGTCATTCTGAGCGGGCTCTCCTACAGCCACCGTGCGGGCACCGCGCGGCTCGCCTGCGAGCAGGTCTTCGATGCACGCACCTGCCGCGACATGGACTGGATCGCCGGCAAGACGGGCACGCCGACGTTTCCGAACGACGAGCGTTCCCTCGACGAGCTGTGGCGGCTGTGTGGGCAGGGTGCGGCGAAGACGCGCGCAGAGCAGGCGTCGTGCGGACCGTTGCGGCCATACAAATGGTACGTCGCGGCGTACCGCACGCAGCGCGGGGACCCTCGCTGGACCAAAGTCATCGGCGTGCTCACCGAGCGCAATTGGCTGCGCGAGAGTGGCCGCATCCATGGCGCGGGCGACCACGGCCCCAATCCGGCGGCCGAGATCGCGATGCAGATCGCGGGACGCCACGCCGGCTTTCTTGGCGGAGCGGCGCCGTGACCGAACGGGTCGCTCGAAAATCGACATCGCGTCAGGCACTGGGGCGTGGCGTCGAAGCGCCGCTGCTGTGGACCTTCGACGGCCCGTTTATCACCTGTCTCTATGACCTCGAGGACGCGCTGCGGCGAGCGATCGTTCAAGTGGGCGATGTGTCGAGGATCGCCATTCTTCTCGAGCTGTCGCTGCCTCGAATGCACGCACGAATCCAGTCGGGCGAGTCGATCCAGCCCGGATGGGGGCGCTTTTTGAGTCGAGTCGATACTCGCTACGGTCTACCGGCGCCGCCACGCGTGCGTTATGTCAAGACCGACGGGCCGTTGGTCACGATGCTCATTGCCTACAGGAGTTGAAACGATGTCAATCAAAGGATGGATGCTGGGCAAGGTGAACCGCGTGTTGACGCGTTCCGACTTGCCGCTGCGACGTAGCCCGAGGCCCATCGATGCTTCGAGCGTGGCCGCCGCGCAGGAGCCGACGCTGAACGGGCATGGGGACGGGCGCGGCACCATTGCGGCGAGCCTGGAGCACCTCGGTGCCTACGGAGCCTTGATGTCGGCAATTCGCGATGAGCTCGGGCAGTTTGTGACAACCGACCTGCGCTTGCATCTCGCAATCGCCGAGCACGACCGCTACCTGCTGACCTCGATACACATCGATGACACGGGCGACGAAGACGCGCATGAGCTATTACAACGCTTCAGCCGTGAATTTGCGCCGGAGCAGGTGAAGCATTACCTGTCGCGGGAAATCATCGCTCGGCTGCCCAATGCCAGCGCCATAGACTTGTCCCAATTCGCCGGCTTGAACGCGGGACGCAAGCCGCCTCGAAAAAGCGACGAGAGTGACGTCTACGAAGCATTGATGAAGGAGCTGCGCAGTGCCGAACCGATGACGGCCAAGCGTCAGTACCAGGTGAAGCTCATCGGTCGATGGTCCGAAGCGGATCCAAGGTTGAGAAATCTTGACCCTTCGAGCCGCAGGTCGGGCAATAAGGTGACGCCGCTTGCCAGACGCTCCATGGCGATCGATGTCGACGATGCGCATGGCAGCCGCCGCGTGGAATTGAACGCGGTCATACCCGGCCGGCGCTATGCGGTCGGCAAGGACCCGGCGTGCGACGTCGTAGTCAACGGCGTCTACGCGAGCCGGCGGCACTGCGAATTCTGGCTGGAAAAAGGTTCATGGTGGATCACCGATAGCGGATCGACCAACGGCATTCGCGTCGAACCGTCGAAGAGCAGCGCGTTGGAGGGCCGGCCCGTGCAAACCAGCACGGCTGCCGATGGCACGGTGGTGGAGGTCGACGCGGGTGCATGCATTGTGCTGTCGGCGTCCGCGCGAGGAGACGCAGGACAGTATCCGCGACTGCTGCTGCGTCCTCTTGGCGACGTCGCCTCCGCGACCGCTGGCGTTGCCGATGTGCGGCCAACGCCCGTCACGCCGATCGCTGTTCCGCGCCGCACCGGGCAAAGATTGGCTCTCACGCTGAACACCGTGTCCGGTGTGAAGACCGTCGATCTGCCACAAGATGCCGGTCCATTTCGGGTCGGACGCTCGCGCACGCAGGGACTGGTCATCGATTGGGCGCACGAAGGAGTATCCGGCCACCATCTCGACATCATCGAGCCCGACGAAGAGGGTGCGCGCGTTCGGGTCCATGGCGACAACGGCGTCACCATCGGCGGCGCAACGTACAGGCCGGGGAGTGAATTCCGCTGGCAGGTAGGGCAGACGATGGTTTTCGGTCGAGCCGGTCAACAGGAGCCCGAATGCTCCCTTACGCTTTCGCGCCGGTCATGATGGCGCTTGGCCAAAGGATAGGCTGATGAGCGTTGTAACACCGCGCGAACCCGCATTGCCGCCTCAGTATCGCGAGATGCAGCAGCAACGCGGTGCGATGGCGCAGCAATCGCAGCTCTCGACTCCATGGTCGAAGCTCACGATCGCCGCGGCAACGCTCTGCGGTGACGCGCATTCGGTCAATGAAGACAGCCATAGTCCCGTCACAGGCAGTGCGCCTGTGTTCGTCGTTGCCGACGGCGTCGGTGGAGGAGCGCTCGCGGCGTGGGCGAGCTGTCAACTCGTCCTGCGGCTGCATCGGGCGCTCGATCGCCGCCGTGTCGATCCTTCGTCGGTCAGAGACGCGTTGCTCGAAGCCGATCGCGATATCGGTCGCGGCCTCGCGCATCGCAGCGCCGGGCCCGGTGCCGCAACGGTCGCGCTGTGCGCAGCCACCGGCAAACTTCTCTCCAAATGGCTGGTCGCGTGGGTCGGCGACTGCCGCGTCTATCGCCTCGGCCCAGCACCCGAGACCGGGCCAGAGCTGCTGACCTGCGACGACACGTACCGGCACTTGAGCGAGACCCCCCCCCGCGGAGGTTCGCCGGACGATCCCGCGCGCATGGTGGGCAACGGTGCCGTGGGCGTTCCCAATGTCGAACATGTGGAGTTGCGCTGCGGCGAGGCGCTGGTTCTGTGCAGCGACGGCGTTCACAAGCACATCGAAGCCGCCGATATGGGTGAAGTGTTGCGCCAAGGCGAGCCCCTGGGCACGCGCTGCCAGCATCTGGTGGAGTTGGCACGGCAGCGAGGCAGCCACGACGACGCCACCGTGCTCGTCGTGCGCAGAGACTTGAAGCCTCGTCTGAGACTATTGCGGCACATGCAAGCGGAGTTCGCGTCATGACCCCTGAACAGATCGATCGAGTGTTTGGCCGAGGTCGCCTGAAAATGGCAACCGGCGAGCATGTCGAGGTATTTCGTGAAGCGGTGCCCCCCGGCGAGCGACGACGCTACACCAAGCGCTTCCTCAAGACCATCGGCGGCGACTACGGACAATGGACCGAACGGGAATGGCGGATTCTCGCGCGGCTCATCGGACATGGTGTGCGCAGCGTGCCCGAGGTCGTGCAGTTCGATCGAGGAGTTCTCGGCGGATCGCAGCATGTGCAGACCTACGATGCCGGCGCGACAGTCGACCAGTGGGCTACCATCCTCCCGGTTTCGCGGCAGGGCAAAACTCACCGTCATATCTTCGAGGATTGCGCGCACTGGTGGGCGCTTGCGCATCACTCGTTGCTGGCGCTCCAGGAAATCCACGAGTTGCATGTCATCCATCTGGACATCAAGGGTGACAACGTATGCATCCCGGTGGGGCCCGCGGAGTTCGATCCCGTCGCACCGGGGCTGCTGCTTTATCCGCGCTTCGACCAGCTGGCGATGATCGACTTCGCCTTTGCGCTGGTATCGCGCGAGCGACTCACCACCGCGTTGCCGCTAGGATGGGAAACCGACTACGACTATCAGTCGCCGCGATTGCTCAATGCGCTGGAAGCTGGACGGCGCGGAGACCTGCAGCCAACGCGCGAGCTCGACTGGCGCTGCGACATGTACAGCCTGGCAGCGATGCTCAAGCGCTATCTCCCGGAAGAAGAAGTGGTGCACGAGCCGAGACGAGCGACAGGCTGGTCTGTGGAACGCTACGACGCCGCCAAACGCCTCATCCTCGGCTTGCGCGATGTTCACGATCGCGATGCCCCCGAGCATCATCCTCATCAGGAGCTGATCAAGCTGACTCGCGAACGGATGCTAACCGCCGAGCTGACCGCTTCGCTCCAGCACGGCTGGACGCTGGCGCGGGACGCAACACTTGCGCCCGTGGCTGCGTCGCCGCTCACGCCGGTGACACGCCTTGCGCCGCCGACTCGCATCATGATGTCGCCCCGCGTCACAGTGCCCGCCGAGACCAGTGCGCGCATCCGTCAACCTCTGCCACGGACCTCCCATGCTCCGCGCGTCATCGCTGCGTCGGCGCTTATTGCGCTGATCGGTGCCGGCATCGCCGTGGCGCTGGCGCCCACTGTGAACGATAGCCTGCCAGTGCTCGCCAACGGAGGACGCGTTGCGTTCGACGCAGCACGAGGCGCACTGGATCGTTTGCTCGGAAGTGGCGCCCCATCCCAGGAGAGCCAAGCTTCGCAACTTGCTGAGGGCACGGCGGCGTCGCCAGCAGGCAGCGGACAGGAGCTCAACGGCGACTCCCAGGCTAAAGGGGAGACGCTGCCTGTCAAGGACACGAATCCGCCGTCGGCGAACGCGGCCGAAGAGTCGGCTTCGGGCAAGCCGACACCTGCGAATGAAGCCACGCCAGCAAAACAGGAGGCAGCTGCGTCAGCACCGGCCAGCCAGCGAGATCCGACGTCGGAACCGCCGAGCGCCGCCGCGAGCGTTCCCGCCGAGGCCGTGCCCCCTGTGCGCGCTGCAGTCGCGGCGTCTCAGGGATCGACTCAGGCTCGGGCAGGGCGCAGCGCTGCGCCAACCGCTCGCACGGCCGCAACGATTGGCGCCAAACGAAGCGCAGCGGCGCGAGGTTCAAGGGACGTCGCCGCATCATCACCCGCAACGGCATCCTCGGCATCGCGGGCAATTCCACAAGCAAGAATGCAGCTTGCTTCGCCGCCGACACACACCTCCCCACCGAGGGGATCAGCCACTGCCGGCACAGCGCAAACAGCACCTGCGGCGGCGAACCGGGAAGCCGTTGAGCCCTCAACTGCTCAGGTTGAAGTCGCGCCGGAAGAGTCGCGTATCGACACCAAGGCGAATTCGATTGAGCGTCGCCGCACACCGGCTGCAGCGGAATCGCTTCAGCGCGAAGAGCCGGCGCGCCCCGCACCGGAACACGGTGCGCAGATCGCTCCGCCCGCCCAACCATCACGGCGCGTGGAGGCGAAGCCGGCTCCGCCAACGGGTCTCGCGGGAGTGCTCACATCCTTGTTCACGCTCGCCCGAGGTGACGGCAGGATGGCGCCGCTCGAAGAGAGAACGCCGCGCGCCGCGCCTTTGCAGAATGCGGCGCCTCGTCCCCCTGCGCGGTTAGCGCAGAGTGATGTATCCCCCGCACCGACGAACCCTGGGCGGCCGGAGCTCGCGAGCGTTGCAGTGCCGGATGTGGAGCAGCCCGTGCCGCTCAACCCTGCCACGCGATCTCCCACATGGGAACGCTCGTCCTCCGTCGCGACTGTGCCCTCTGCCCTTACACCTCTATCCAGCGACACGCCCGATGCAAGCCAGGAAGACTTTGCCGCTCTGGCGAAGCGCATGCTGGCTCAGTCCGTTCCTCGAACCGCCATGCAGGCGGAGGTGGAAGTTTCGCGAGTGTTGGGGGTTGCGGCCAAATCGCAGCGGCCGGGACAGGAGCGTGACATCGTCGACGCAGTGCATCGTCGTTGGCCCAGTGACGTGGTGTCGATGACGGCGGTCAATCCCGCGCCAGCGATGGCGCGCTCGCTCAATGATCAGGCACGGCAGGCATTTCTATCCCGTCGCAGTGCCAGGGAAGCGTTCGACTTGCAGCTTCGCGCATTCGGAGCTGATCCACGCGATCCGGAAGTCGCCGGCAACCTCGCATTTCTTTATCTGAAGCTCAACCCGCCCCAGCCGGAAATCGCGCGTCAGGTTGCCATGCATGCCATAGCGCTCAACAGTGTGCAACTTCACACGACTCGCGCCGACGACTGGCTCACGTTCGCAGTCGCCAACGCTTTGATCGGTCGCGACGAAGATGCAACGAATGCGCTGTACGTCACAGTGGCGCTCACCGCGGATCTGGAACGAAGCTGCAGGGCTGCTCTTGGGGCGGCTGCCGGTTATGGCGAGCGTTTACGGGCGCCCGTGCAGGCGATGATGATGCGAATCCATTCTCAAGGCAGAGAATACGAATCGTCCGCGTGCAGCTGGCCGCCCCGCTGGAGCACGGCCCGGGCCTATTTCTGACGCGCATTTCCGCCTGGTGATGCGGCGCCGGGGTCTGGTATCCTCGCACCGATGACGCAACTGACCCATCGCGAATTGAGCGAGGAGACGTCCAACCCCATCGGAATGGACGGCATCGAGTTCATCGAGTATTCGACTGCCAAGCCTCAGGCGCTGGGACTCGTGCTGGAGATGATGGGGTTTCATCCCATCGCGCGCCATCGTTCGCGGGAGGTGTTGCTGTATCGGCAGGGCGAGATGAACGTCATCGTCAACGCGCACGCACAGCGCCAGCCGCGTGCCGCCGAGCTCACCGAGTCGCCGGTAATCGCCGCTATCGCCGTGCGAGTCCACGATGCCGCTGCGGCGTATCGCTATACCATCGATCGCGGCGCCTGGCCGGTGACTACCCACGTGGAAGTGATGGAGCTCAACATTCCTGCGATCCACGGCGTAGGCACGAGCCGGATCTACTTTGTGGATCGCTATCGTGACTTTTCGATCTACGACATCGACTTCGTGTTGAATCCCGGCGTCGGCGCTCATCCGCCGGCGCTCACGCAGTTACATTGGTTCGGCGTGGTGCAGTACATCGGTGACCAGCGGACCGCCGAATGGAGCGAATTCTATTCGGAGCTTTTCGGTTTCACGGTATTGCCCGACGAACAACGTTACGGGATTCTCCCCAAGGGGCGCATCCTGCAGAGTCCTTGCAGGAGCTTCTACCTCCAGTTGATCGAGCCGAAGCCGGGAATTTTCGAAGTCGATCCCGATGAGACGCTGCAGCGGCTCGGCTTGGGAACACCCGATGTCCTGGCCACAGTCGGGGCGCTGAAGCAACGCGGAGTCGGCTTCGTCGAATCGCAAGGCGTCCATCCGGGCACGCGTGGGGCTCTCACCCAGGCCTACATGGGCAGCGTCATGTTCGAGCTCGTGCATCATGAAAAGCAATGAAGCGATGCTGAGCTCGGCGATCGAGCCCCCGCTGCGCAATATTCTCGACTTCGGGATGGACACGATCTCGCTCGCCGGCACGCTGCCGGCGAAGCTGGCGGCGGTGCGAGAGGCGGGTTTCTCGCAGATCATGCTTTCGGCCCGCGATGTCGTCGGACATCCGGATGGCTTCGAAGCGGCAGTGATGGCAGTACGCAACAGCGGTCTGCGCGTTACTGGATTTCAGGTCCTGCGCGACTTCGAAGGCCTCTCGGGGAATCTGCACCAATACAAGCTCGACGTCGCCAAGTCGATGCTCGAGATGTGCCACTCGCTCGGAGCGAAAGTGCTGCTGGTCTGCTCTTCGACGTCGACGCACGCATCCGACGACGCCGACAAGATCGCCGCCGATTTGCGCAAGCTCGCGATGCTGGCGCTGCCTTTGGGCATCAGAGTCGCCTACGAAGGGCTTTCCTGGGGCCGCATCATCAACGAGTTCACCGCGGCATGGGATGTCGTGCTTCGCGCGGGCGCTTCAAACTTAGGCATCGGCATCGATTCGTATCACATCCTGGCTACCAAGACTTCTCTCGAAGATCTGGATTTTTTCGACCCGCAGAAGATTTTTCTGGTGCAGCTGGCGGACTTCATGTGGCAGGAGGTACGCACCGCAGAGGAGCGCATGGCGACTGCGCGGCACTTTCGCGTATTTCCGGGGGAGGGCGTGCATAGCGACGCGCTGGCTGACCTGGTCATTCGGCTTGACCGCATTGGCTACCGCGGCGACTACAGCTTCGAGGTGTTCAACGACGACTATCAACAGATGCCGGTGGCGACCGTGGCCGAGCGCGCTCGGCGATCGGCGATCTGGCTCGGTGAGGATGTGCTGAGCCGCGCTGTGCCGCTGCCCGATCAGATCCGCTTGCGTCGCGGCGAGCTCTCGTAGGCCCGCCTTATTGAGTGTTTCCTAACTGCGTGACATCGATTGCAATGCGCATGAGCTGGCCCTCACCCCCAACCCCTCTCCCCCCGGGAGAGCATACAAGGGGTGCGCGACAGCGCGGGTGAGGGCCAAACGGCACTCAGTTGCGTAATTCTCAATAGATCCAACAAGGAGCACCCGTTCATATCATGTCTATTGCAAGGACGCTTTTAATTGCCGCGCTGCTGTCGCTGGCGTGGGGCCACGACGCGCTGGCCGACAAAAAGACCGTTTGCACGATCACCATCAATTCGACGAACGAGAGAGAGGTCTTTCGCGGGCATCTCCCCGAGGCAGACTTCCAGTTCGTGGAATTGGTCGAAAAAGGCCGCCAGGACTGGCTCCAGGCGGCGTGCCGCGAAGGTGTGCGCTGCGACGTCCTTCTCATCTCCGGACACTTCGACGATGGCACAGAATTCTATTCGGGTCGTCCCGATGCACCCGAATCGCTGCCCGTCGAAGAGATGGAGCGTGCCTCCTGCAGTTCCTGTGGACTGTTCTCGCAGCTCAAGGAAGTCTATCTATTCGGTTGCAGCACGCTCGACCCCCGTCCGCTGAAAAGCGCTTCGCCCGAGATCGCGCGCAGTCTCGTGCGAGCCGGACGCTCTTCCTCCGATGCCGAGCAATTGTCGCAGGCATTGGGCAAAATGCACGCCGAAAGCAATCGGGATCACATGCGCGAGATTTTCAGGGACGTGCCGGTCATCTACGGCTTCTCTTCCAAGGCGCCGCTTGGTGCCACCGCGGGTCCTATGCTGGAGCAGTATTTCCAGTCCGGCGCAGGCGGCGACATTGGCACGGGCCAGGTGAGCGACAAGCTGGTGAGACTCTTTGCGCCAGCTTCAATGACCGTGGCTGTCGGCCTCAATGAGTTGGAGCCACAAGCGAGCTACCGCCGCGACGTGTGTCATTTCTCCGATGGTCGACTCTCCGCCGCGGAAAAGCTCGAATTCGTGCATCAGATCCTCAAACGCAATGCGGCCGAGGTTCGCATGTTTCTCGACCGCATCGAGCAGTACGTCGGGTCATTGAACGTGACTGAACGTGATTCGTCGCCGATTTCCGAAGCTCTCGCAGCGATCGCAGCAGATGGCGACGCGCATGTGCGCTTCATGGAGTTCGCGAGGGATGCCGACGAGCCAGCCACTCGGGCGCGAATGATTCGACTTGCGGGCAAGCTCGGCTGGCTCTCGCCGCGCGATCAGCGTGCCGAACTGGTGAACATGATCAACGAGCAACTTGGCCGGACCTCTGTCGGGTCCGCCGATGTCGATCTCGCTTGCGCACTCAATCAGGATGGCGAGCTTTCTCGCGACGCGGATCACATTCACCTGGCCCGCGCGCAAGCGGGCAGCGTCGCCCATGCGGCGCTGCTGGCCTGTCTGGGTGACCGGCGGGCTCATGCGATCGTCTTGAAAGCGCTGACCGGCGCCGATGAAAAAGATGCGCAGGTTGCACAAGTCTATTTGCGCCACCGTCCATTGGAAGCGGGCTTCGATCTTCACCAAATCACCCGGACGGCCGCGCGGATGGGTTCTTCCGACGCTCAAGTACGCGCGCTCACGGCGCTGGCGAGCTACCGGCTCTCCGATCGCGAAAGCCTCGAGGAGCTGCTGAGGGCCTTCGCCGTGACAAAATCAGTGGACGTGCAGAGGGCCGTCGCTGGAATACTGGTCCGCTCGGATCTCGGAGACATGGCCAAAGCGGATATCGCGCAGAGGCTGCGCCAGCGCCGCCTCAAGTCATTCGACGGCGCAGACATGATCGATGTGCTTATCCGTCGTCTCGAGATTGAATCGCGAGCGCCGCAGACGTCGATGCTTCGAGCCGGCGAATGAGGATGTCGATGATGTCCTCGCCTCCTGATGACTTGAGCCGGGTCTGCCGCAGCATGCGCAGCGTGTCGGGCGTGGCGATGGCTGAAAAGTCGGCGAGGATGATAAAGCGGGCGATCGCTCTTTGCACATCGACGGACCTGGTGAGGGGAAAAAGGCGTGTAACGGCTTCGACGCTCTGCGTATCGGAAATGTGCTGCTGCGCAAGAACGTCGATGGCGCGGGCTTGCGTTTCGCTGCTTCGCATGAGCGCTATCGACGCAGCAGCATCCCTCAGTTCCTGGTGATCGCTGATCGGGTGATGCTGAAAGTAGACTTCAGCCATTCCTATCTCATCCGCATTCGAGCTTACCAACGCGCGCAGCATTCGCTGATGGTTCTCGGGACTTCCAAGGCAGGCAAGCGCTGCAGCCTGATCGACCCGATCGGCAGCGGACTCTGAAGCTTCCAGGTCAACCCGCGCATCGTCGAGCGAACGGCCACCGAGTGAGCAGACAAGGTCCACGTCCGCTGTGGTCATCGCAGGCTTGCCCAGCAATTGTCGGATGAGTTGGAGCAACTCGGTGCGATGGTCGGCAACGGAGAACCATCCTAAGCTCCTCGCCAGGTCGATCATTCGCACCCGGACGGGCGCCTCGGCTTCTTGGGAGAACCTGAGGAATCGATCCGCAGACTGAGCATCGCCGCCGATGTTATCCAATTCTCCGGCGATAGAAGCGTCGCGCCGATCAGCATCGGTAAGCGATGCGAGAAAGCTTTCAATCTCGTCCAGAAAAATTCTCGCTTCGGCAGTGTCCCGCCGCAATATACGGTGGATAAAGGCCAGCTTCTCCGCTGAGGAAAGCCGTTCATCGACGAATCGGCACGCTTCCGCACGATCGCTCGCCTCCGGATCTCCGGAGAGCATTCCACCAACGACTGTCATCGAATTGGCAGCGAAGGAAGCCAGCAGTCTGCGATTGACGGAACCGCTGCCGATCCTGTCGCCTGGGGAACTCTGAAAATAACGATCCACGAGAGAAGCGGCCGTCGGCCCGAGCGGCGCACGCGACGAAAAGCCGTAGATCGCCGGCACGTTCACGAAGATGCGCCGGGCGACATCGCGGATACTCTTTGCATGACGCCGAGCCAATGCACTCGAGACTCGCGCCGCATCCGCACGCGATTGGCCTGCACGCTCGAGGTTACGCTGTATTTCTTGAGCGACGCTCGGCATGGTCTCGGGATTCAAGGTATTGCAGCCGAAGAGATAGACTTCCTTCACATTCGAAAACAAACCGGGACAGGAGGCACTGCACGAAGCGCGTTCCATCTCCTGGACAGGCAGGAAGTCATCGATTTCTGCCTTGTCAGAGTAGAACTCGGCCCCGTTGAAATGGCCGGAAACGATCAGAATGTCGCAATGAACCTGCTTGCGGCACGCCGAGGCGAGCCAGTCCGAGCGACCTCGCTCCAGCAGCTCGACAAACTCATACTCTTGGGCGGGCAAGTGCCGGCGAAACGCCTCTTTTTCGTCTGGCGAGTTGACGGTGATGGTGCAGACCGTACGCTTGCTCGCTGCTGTCGCCGTGCTCCATCCGCTGACAGCGAGAGCAAGGAATAGCGCGCTCGCGGCGACCGACAATTTCTTTTTCTGTAACTTTTTCACGCAAAGAATGCCACGCTCGGTCTCGCGCTGTTGCGGCATCGTGTTGCAGGCGGGCGCGAGATTTACGGAGCGCTCGAAAGTCGCGTCGCTTGACTTCCAGCGAGTCGCTCCGATATCCCGCGAAGCGAAATCCGGGCCAGAAACGGAACATGAAGCGTGATGTAGGGCGTTTGCCTACAGCGATGTTAGATGTTTCGCCCTTAGCGCGAAGCGTCGCTTTTCCGCGCCGACCACTGTTCGCCGAGCGTGCGCGCGAAACTCGTCCCCAAGGCCTCGTCCTCATGCATGAAATAGACGTAGGTTCGCTCAACGCCCTGCGCCGCGATGCGATCCGCCCAGTTTGCGAGCTCCGCCGGTGCGTAGTGAGTCCGCCGCAAGCGCACGTAACCCCAATCGGCAGTCGTTACGTACGGCGTTTCGCCTTCATCGGTGTCCGTGACACACAGGATCGCGCCATGATCGCGAAGCTCGTGCCGGACTTCGTCGTCGTGCCATGAGTCGTGACGAAATTCCATGGCGACCCGCGTCGAGGGCGGCAGCAGGTCGAGAAACGCCCGCAATCGCGGCACGTCCTTCTTGAGGTAGGGCGGCAACTGGAACAGCAGGACGCCGAGCTTGTTCCCCAGAATGCTCGCGCGACGTACAAACTCCGCAACATGCGACTCGGCGTCGCGCAGCCGCAAATCGTGCGTGATGCGACGCGGAGCCTTGAGCGTGAAAGTGAAGTGCTCGGGTACCTGTTCGACCCACTGTGAGAGCATCGACTCAGCGGGCATGCGGTAGAAGGTGTTATTGATTTCCACCGTCGGAAAGTGGCCGGCGTAGTAGCGCAGCATTTCGCTCACTGGGAGCTTCTCAGGATAAAAGGGCCCGAGCCACTCCTTGAAGGAATAGCCGCTGGTTCCGGTAAGCAGCTCCATGATTTCGATGATCGCTAGCCGGATTTGAATCCGACGCGCATCATGACTGCCTTGGTGAGCGAGCCGGCGCTTTCGTCGAGATCGTGCCACGGATCGGTTTTCATCCTTGCCAGACGCTTGGGCAAATTGCCGACGTTGAAATGATCAAAGCGTATGTCACGCGACAATTCGTCCCAACGGATCGGCGTCGAAACCGGTGCATTCGCTCGGGCACGAGTGGAATAGGCGCCGACAGCCGTTGCGCCTTCGCTGTTACGGAGGTAATCGATGAAGATTTTTCCGCGGCGCGAAACCTTCATCAAGTTCGAGGTGAAGCGATCGCGAAACGTCTTCTCCAGAAACTCGGCCACGGCCTTGGTGAAGCCCTTGACTTCCTCCCACCCCAGCGTGGGCTCGATGGCGACCACGACGTGCAGTCCCTTGCCGCCGGTTGTCTTCACGAAGGGCGTGAGACCGACATTCTCCATCAGCGCCTTGACGATCAGAGCGGCCTGCTTGATGTCCTCCCAGCTAACGTCGTCCGCCGGATCCAGATCGAAAATGATGCGATCGGGTCGGCCGAGATGTCTTGCCCGCGATCCCCAGGGGTGCAGCTCGAGCACGCCCATTTGCACCAGTGCGACGATCGCAGTCACCGAATTCGCCATCATGTAGTCGGCCACTGTGCCATCGCTGCTCCTGATCTCGACGCGAGCGATCGCCTCGTTGACGCTGCCCTCGGCCTTTTTCTGATAGAAGCGTTCCTTGCTCCAGCCGTTGGGACAGCGAAACAGAGTGAGCGGGCGATCGACGAAATGCGGGAGCATGCGTTCGCCGACGGTCTCATAGTAGGCGGCGAGATCACGCTTGCTGATCTTCGCTTCGGGGTAGAGTGCCTTGTCGGGATTGCTGAGCGCGACTCCCGCGATCGCATTCGGATCCGCCGGAGCGCGCGCCTTGGCTCGCGACACTGATTTGGACGGCGTGGTTTCGGAATTATTGCCTGGGTTGCCGCTCATCGGACGCTCGCGCACCACTTCAGTGGCCTTTTTGTCGGCGCGCAAGCCCTGGAAGGACGGGTGGCGAAGCGTGCCGTCGTCGGTCCATTCCGTGAAGGCAACCTCGGCGACCAGCTCCGGCTTCACCCAGTGCGCGCGCCTGCCTTCGGCTCCCGTCGGAGGGTTGTAAAACGGGCTCTGCTTCTGGACAAGGCCGGCGAGCTTTCGACTCAAGGTGCTGAGCGAAGCATCGTTGAAGCCGGTTCCGACCTTGCCGGCGTAAGCGAGCCGCCCGTCCGGCTCGTAGACTCCGATGAGCAGCGCACCGAATCCGTGGCGAGAACCTTCCGGATCGGTGTAACCGCCGATCACCATTTCCTGACGCTGCAAGCACTTCACCTTCTGCCATGCGGTGCCGCGTCCAGCCTGGTAGGGCAAGTCGCCGCGCTTGGACAGCATCCCTTCGAGTCCGAGCTTGCACACGTTGTCGAAAAATTCCTTGCCCGGCACCGCAAAATGCTCGCTGTAGCGGATCGCCGGTGGGGCGTTGGCAAGGAGCTTTTGCAAGATCTGCTTGCGCTCGGAGAGAACCACGCCGCGCAAGTCGTAGCCATTGAGATAGAGCAGATCGAAAGCGAAATACGACAGCGGCTGCCCCCCGTTATTGGGCGCGATCGCATTCTGCAGGGACTGAAAACTGGTGCGGCCTTTAGCGTCCATGACCACGACTTCGCCGTCAAGGCATGCGGTGTCCACCGGCAGCCGCGCCGGCGTGCGGGCGAGCGACGCAAAGGCGCTGGTCCAGTCCTTGGCATTGCGCGACACCATGCGCGCTTGATGATTCGCGATGATGCATAGCATCCGATAGCCGTCGTACTTGATTTCGTGGACCCACGAAGGACCTGCCGGCGGCGCCTTGACCAGCGTCGCGAGCTCTGGACCTCGAACTCCGACGGTAGGGGTGCCTTGCGCGCACCTTTGATCGCGTCGAGCTTGACTGTCGGCTTCGATTTCGCTTTTCGAACGGCGCCACCTTTGACATTTTCAGCGACCGATCGATTCGAGTGCCATACTCGGTCCGCATCGCCCGCGATTTGTTCAATGTTGCGACCGGTGAGGACGCTCTCCGGTCGATCTTCGGTGATCAGCGCCTCCGGTCCCAGGCGCGCGAAATCATCGGACTCCTTGAACAGCAGCCAGCTCTTGTCGCCGCCGTATTTGCCGCTGCCGCTGCGCACCAGATTCCATCCGCCGTGCAGTTTTTCGCCGTCAAGCTCGAACTTCATGCGGCCCTTGGCGTAGGCCTCTGCGGGATCGGATTTCGGCGTCCAGGTGCCTCGATCCCACACCATGACCGTTCCCGCACCGTACTGCTTGGGGGGGATCACCCCTTCGAAGTCGCCGTATTCCAGTGGATGGTCCTCGACGTGCATCGCGAGCCGCTTGTCGTTGGGGTCGAGGCTCGGTCCCTTGGGCACCGCCCAACTCAGCAAGACGCCATTGAGCTCGAGCCGGAAATCATAGTGAAGACGCGTCGCGGCATGCTTTTGCACCACAAAGGACGAGCTTTTCGATTTACGCCGCTGGACTTTGCCTTGCGGCTCTGGCGTGATCTTGAAGTTGCGTTTTTGCCTATATCGTTCGAGGGCCATTGGCGCAAACGATCAAAAGAGTTGAAGATTGCCCGCTATTTTGGCACGATGGTCGGCTCTCAGGTCCAATTCGGAGGCACGCATGGCCGCTCGGGCATTGGCTTCGGTCACCGTCACGTTCGGCATGGTATCCATACCGGTCAAGCTCTATACCGCGACGCAAGCGCAGGCGAGCGTTTCGTTCAACCTTCTCCATAACAAGTGCGGATCGAGGTTGAAGCAGCAATACGTGTGCATTCGTGAAGGCGTCATAGTGGAGAGGGCGGACATGGTCAAAGGCTATGAATTCGCCAAGGATCAGTATGTGACCTTCACACCCGAAGAGTTGAAGGAGCTCGAGGAGAAGGGCACGCAGACGATCGAGATCAGCGAGTTCGTACCGGCGGAAAGCATCGACCCGATCTACTACGACAAGGCTTATTTCCTTGGCCCGGACAAGGGCGGCGCGAAACCCTATGCCCTGCTCGCCGAGAGCATGCGTCAGACCGGGCAAACTGCCGTCGGGCGGTATGCCGCACGCGGCAAGCAATACATCGTGCAATTGCGCGCCATTCCCGGTGGACTGGTGATGCAGCAGCTTCTGTATGCTCCGGAGGTCCGTTCCATCGCCGACGTCGGGATCGAAGAGGCCCCGGTTCGTGAAACCGAGCTCGCGCTCGCGAAGCAGCTGATCGGGCAGATCTCATCGAAGGCATTCGAGCCGACCGCGTACGAGGACGAGGTAAAAAAACGCATCGAAACGGCGGTGCACAAGAAAGTCGAGGGTGAGGAGATCGCCATTTCACCGAGCGCTCCCGAAGCGACTGCTCAAGTGATCGACTTGATGGACGCGCTGCGCGCGAGCCTCGAGAAAACTGCCGGCAAGCGCGCGGCACCCAGGGCTGCCACGGCGTCGGCGCAATCAGCGCCGGCGGAGCTGAAGACCGCTCAGCGCAAGCCGCCGAAGAAGGTGTCGGCCGAGCCGGAGACGCGCCGCAAGTCCGCAAAACGCTAGAGAGGTCCGACGAGACCGTTCGGGAAGGCGTGACCGAGGATTATTCGCTTCGTGAAGTCGGCAAGCTGCTGGGACTTTCCCGCTCCATCGTCTGCGGGCTGATCGACGCGGGCTTCGTCTCGCCCTCGCGCGGCCGGCGGCGCGAATATCGCTTCACCTTTCACGATCTCGTGCTTCTGCGCGCCGCGCAGGGGCTCACCGAAGCCAAAATCTCGTCGACGCGCATTCTGCGCTCACTGCGCCGCTTGCGCTCACAACTTCCGCAACAGATTCCGTTGGCGGGATTGCGCATCGAAGCAGTGGGCGATTCGGTGGTCGTCAGCGAAGGTCAAGCGCAGTGGCGACCGGACGACGGTCAATACGTCATGCGCTTCCAGGTTCAATCCCCCGGCGGCGAATTATCGTTCATGGGTCCGGTGGAAACGCCCGCAGTCGAAGCGCAGCCCGCGTGGTTCGAGAAAGGCATCGAGCTGGAGGGATCCGATCCCGAAAAAGCGTGCGAAGCGTATCGGCGAGCGCTCGAGAGCGATCCTTCACATCTCGGGGCGCACATCAATCTGGGCCGCCTGCTCCATGAGCGCGGGCAACTCGAGGAAGCGGAAGCAGTGTATCGCGCGGCCTTGCCTGCCTCCGGCGACGACGGCACGCTGCTGTTCAATCTTGCGGTGCTCATGGAAGATCTGCGACGTCCGGAGGAGGCTGCTCGATGCTACCGAGAGGCGCTCAAGGCTGACCCAGCATTGGCAGATGCCCATTTCAACCTTGCACGCTTGTGCCAAGCTCAAGGGCTGCGGCAGGAAGCCGTGCGCCACTTCAGCGCCTTTCGCAAGCTGAATGGCGCAAGCTCTTGCTGAACAGGTCTCTGATCGCGCTCACGGCAACGCGTGGGCGGTTGAGCAAACATCGATGCCGACCGACGCAGCTTCCCTCAAGACGCGCATTTTGTTCGTCGGCAACAGCTACACGTCGCGCAACAATCTGCCACGCCTTGTCGTCGAGCTCGCCGGCGCGGCGGCACCGCCGACTCAGGTTGAGGTTGCATCGATCGTCGCCGGAGGAGCGAGTCTCAAGCGACATTGGAACGCGGGAAAGGTCCAAGCGGCTCTCGATTCGGCCTCATGGGACTACGTCGTGCTGCAGGAGCAGAGCACGCTGCCATTCAAGAGTCCGCAGCGCTACCACGAAAATGTCAGGCTCTTCCATCCCGAGATTGCGAAGCACGGCGCGAAGACCGTGCTCTACCTCACCTGGGCACGGCAACAGGCGCGGGAAAGGTCGAAGGATATCGACCGCGCCGTCGAAACCATTGCCGCGGAAATCGGAGTGCAGGTTGCACCGGTCGGCCGGGCATGGCAGCTCGCGATGCGGCAACTCCCGCAGATCCATCTCTACGTCAACGATGGAAGCCATCCGAGCACAGCGGGTTCCTATCTTGCTGCATGCGTGTTCCTGGGCACGCTGTTCAAACAATCGCCATCCGGGTCGGCGGTATCGGATTCGTTGGGGATCGATCGAGCCGATGCTGAAGAATTGCAGGCGATTGCTTGGGAGGTGAGCCGCCGGCCATAACCTGTCCTAATCGAGACGTTATCTCGCAGGCGGTGCCAGGTCATATCGGCGCTTCGCGGTCTCA
>VBCY01000197.1 GCA_005882995.1 Betaproteobacteria bacterium | reverse complement strand
GCGCCTGGCTTTCCCCAAAGCGCCTCGCGAACGTTCTGATCGCTGTCTCCGTTGCCGTGCAGCCCCTGCTCGGTACCGTAATAGACGCAGGGAATGCCTGGAAGCGCGAACAGGCAGGCGAGAGCCATCGTCAGCTGATCATCGAAACGGTGGGGGTCGCCCGGTTCGCTGTAGTAGAAGCGTTGATGCTGGTCGTGATTATCCAGGAACGTTACGAAGAAACGCGTCGCCTCGCCATGAGAGCTGATCACGTTCTTTTCAACGATCTTGCGAGCCTGATACATGTCGATCACCCCATCCGGGGGCGACATGCCTTTGAGCACCGAAGGAAGACGAAAAAAGAGCGGAAAATCGAGCGAGGCGTCGACGCCGACCATATCGCCCGACACGGAGACGTTGCGTCCGATGAATTGGGAGATCTTCTGTTCGTCGTCGTAGACCTCGCCATAGGTGAAGAAATTCTTCTTGCCGATGCTCAAGGCGAACTCGCGAATGGCATTGCCGAAGCGCAGCGCGAAATCCCGGTCGAGATACTTCAGGGTGTCGATTCGGAATCCATCGATGTCGTACGCCGCGATCAGATACTGGAAGCTGCGGATCAGGACGTTGCCGAGCTCGTGATCCGCGGTCAAGAGCTGCTTGAGCGAGGCGAAGTCGCCGATGGTCTCCGCCCCGCCCGGGCGCGGCGTTCCCTGCCGCCGGAAGAACGCATTGCGCCGAAGTTCATCTGGATAGACCGTGGCATCCTGCGGCGGATCGACGATGTCTTCGGCAACGGTCCAGTCGTTGCGCGCATTGCCTTTTTCGTCGCGCCAGTGGATCGGCGAGTACCCATTCTCGTTGAACGAAGCCTGCGATCCCGACGGGTACGCGAACACGTCGCCGGTATGGTTGAGGACGATATCGAAGATAACGTAGATATTTCGCGCGTGTGCGTCATCGACGAAGCGACGCAGCTCATCCGATGCATGGATAGGGTCGGAAGCCAATCGGCGCTCGATGTCGAGAAAATTCTGGATGCCGTATCCATGATAGGTTCCCTCGTTGGGATTGCCGTCCAGGAACGGGCAGTTCTTGAGCACAGGCGTGAACCATATCGCGCCCACGCCGAGTCCTTTCAGGTAATCGAGCCGCTGACGGATACCCTCGATCGTTCC
Source organism: Betaproteobacteria bacterium (assembly GCA_005882995.1). GTDB lineage: Bacteria > Pseudomonadota > Gammaproteobacteria > Burkholderiales > Casimicrobiaceae > PALSA-1003. The sequence continues at coordinate 4,914 of VBCY01000197.1, read as the reverse complement.
ACCCTGAAATCCACCGAACGGGCTGTCGAAGGCGGCCTTCGGCGGCGCTGCGGGGTTATTGAAGCGATCCACCATCAGAAAGTAGATCCAGCAATCCCGCCAGTCCTCGGGAGAAGGAGTCAGTCTGTCCTGCGGAGAAAAACGGCGGGCTGCATCCAGGACGGCCTGGACGTCTGCGCCGTTGATGGTAGTGGGCATCGGGCACCTGCCTTCCGGGCGTCGTGCGCTCTCGATCGGTTGCTACGGCTTTCTGGCGAAATTCAGGCGAATCCCGTACAGGGTCGCATGCCCGCCGAGCAGAATGAACTGGCCGACGCTCGGCGAATAAAAGCCGGCTCGGCCCGAACCCGCGCTCGAGGGGCTTTCACGATTGGCATCCGCCGGCTGATTGATCGGCACGTTTACCCAGGTGTCGCTTGCAGCATCGTGGACATTCATTCGCTTGCCGTCCGTCACCACTTCAAGGTCCGTTCCCGTCACGGCGTAGCAAATCAATGCTTCACCTATGACTGCATTGGGTAGGTTATTGAGAGACACCACTCGGCGAACCGGCGGCGTGACTGAGAGGTCAATTTCGGCAAGCTCGTTGTAACCGGCAGCCTGCCCCGTGCTGCGGTCAAGGTGCGGACCGTAAATGCGTAATGTGCTGCCGCGAATCCAGTGGTTGTGGCTGATGTAGCGATACTACTCGGCACCGGGGTAGGGCGAATTGCCCCCTTGACTGGAGTACACCGTCCGCGGATACGGCGCGCTGCCGGAGACATCGACGAGTTCCAACGCATCAGTCGGGTTGGGTCCAAAGCCGCCGAGCAGGTAGACGAGCTTGAGCGATGGCACAAAGCCGATCGCTCCGTCGCCGTGCTTGTAGGGTAAGCCGCCGACGACGCGTCGAAAGGAGCCCCAAGCGTCCTCGATGATCCAGCCGTAGGGTGCGACGAGCGGAAAAATGCCCGAGTAATTACCGGTAGGTGACGTTCCGCGCTCTCCCATCAGCGCCCACAACTCGCCATTTACGACGAGCATCGGTCCGTTGTCGCTGTTACCGAGGAACGACAAACCCGTATTTGCCAGGAGCTGGGTCCACGCGTTGGCCCGTGGGTCATAACGCCAAACCGAGTTGTTGCCGTATTCGTCGTGGCTGAAGTTGCGAAACGCGATGCCGTTCCCTTTTGCGTCCGCCGGAAAATAGCTGTAGCCCGCGTCGCCGCCGCGTGGATCGCTAGCCAACCTAAGGAAATCGGCGCTCGTCGGCATGCCCTGAGTTACCGCGGTCTGATGCGCGTTCGGAGACTCAAGCGGCGCCGCTGAGCTCTCGGCAATTGCCAAACACGTCAACAGAGCGGCAAAAATTAAGAGCTCTATCTTCGCCACAACGATGGCCCTAATTTGGCTGCTTGCGAATCCAGATGCTTCCGCCAGGGTTTTTCAGGCAGAGCGGCATATTTTGCTGGAAGAACCACTCATGGAAATGCTCCATGAAGGTATTCATGAGCACGACGCGGAATGCGTTGTTGAAAGAGAGAAACGCACGAAGAAGATAGGCCTCATTCCATGCCCTGCCTTCGTATATCCAAACCTTCGGATACTCGAAGGGATAGGCGATATCGTGGAAATGGACGTAAACGTTTTCACGCAGTCGTGGAAGTATTTCGAATAGAAGAACGTTTACATCGCTGTTGATCTTGCTGACGTGAGTCGAATCGATAAATAGAATATCGTTCGCATCCAGCGCTTCGAATTCGCGCGAGTCGACGTCCTGCAAACGAGAAGGAATTATCCTGATCCGGCTCTTGTCCGTCTCCTTGAGCAATGACATCAGCAGTTTCGGATAGGGCTCCACAAACGTCGTCGATATTGAGCCGTCGAAGAACAGCTCATTGGTGTCCAAAGTCACGCATGATGAAAAGCCCGAGCCGACCTCGATGATTCTTTTCGGCTTCAAGTATCTGATCATGCAGTACAGGAGAATCGCATCCGAGTACGAGTACGTTGGATTGTCGAAGTAGTAGCGCAGCCCTTCGCGCTTCTCGGAATGAAACGGAAGCTCTCTGTAATAGGGAAGCAGGGTATGCAGGAGCGCGAGTTGGTCTTGCTCGTGGAGATCGACTCCGTGTATACGCGAAGGCCAGCTCCCGAAAATCCTGGCTTCATCCCTCCTGATTTCGTCGAGTGAAGGGATCGGCGAATAGAAGTGCCCGCTTGGCACGAAGCCGCCGCCTTTGAAAGCTGCCAGCTCTGAACGCGCTTGGTCGCGCTCTGCAACGAGCCTGCTGATCAATGGCAGCCTCGTCTTTACCGCCGCCTTCAAATACCTGAGCATTGTTCTCGCCGTTCCCATAAGTTCTAGTCGTTATCTTAGACTGAGCGTTGCATTAGGTGCGTCAACTGAAAGCGCGTTCACGGCGAAGTCTAACGCGTCTGCTGCGACATCAAGTAGTCAAGCACAGTTTCGGCAACGATTTCGTGCCCACGATAGCCCCAATGCGTATTGTCAGGCAGGTAAATGTCCACTTCACCCTTCGCGATTGCGCTGGAGAGGCGCTGGTCTATCCGTGGCGCTGGCAGTTGGTTGACATCGAGGAAGTGTTCGAGGCGACTCAGCGACGCGTACTGCCTCTGGAGCACGTACCTGCCATACGCGGTCAGCTTGTCAGGAGCTATCAAAACCAAAAGGCGTGTTTTCCCGTTAGCTTCAACAAGCGTTTTGAGCCGCGATAGTCGGCAAGGCAAGCCATCGAGCGCATCAGGCTTCCACTGTGCCTTGCGGAAATCGTCCTTGTAAACCAAGAGCTGTCGACCTTCAGCGCTCGAAAACAGCGACGGTGTAGTAAGTCCCAGCTTGAATACCAACCCATTGTCGATGCCGAACCCCTCGCGTAATGCTTCATGGATCAGGTATCTGCGCACATATCCAAAATTGACGTCGAGCGTTGGTTTCGGGCGTTCAATGATTGTCCGCGGTGCTCTGCGCGGGACCAGCCGCGGAAGGGGTTCCGGGGGTTGCGCATCGCGGTCGGTGCACTCGCCGCCCTGAAGGCGAGGCAACCACTGATCCATGTATCGCTCGGCCCTCTCATAAATCAAAATCTTCGGTGGAGATGAAACGAATGCGGGGCGTGACAGGAGTTCCGGAAGCGGAGCCTCGGAGTGACGAAGGACCAGCACTGACCAACCCGTCATATCTGCCAGGAAATTGTGCCAATGGTTGGGATGTCGCGGCGGGTCGCCACTGGGCTCCTTCGAGAAGGAGTCCCCGACGACAACAACATCGTGATACCGGTCGTAGGAGGTCGCATAGTCGCTCAGCGGGTGCGTGAAGTAATACTGCGGCGCTCGCCAGCCAAAATCCCGTTCGGCGTACCAGCCCAACCGCGTGACGTCGCCTGCAAGAGGTTCCAGATCGAACCAAAGCAACCATAGCGGCGCAATCGCAACGCCGATAAGCAGTAGGAGCAGCCGGACATAGCTGCGGTGCTCTGCCGTGGCGAAGTCAGAATTGGAAATAAAGGAATTGACTGACATCATTTCCCGAAGCCAACGCGAGAAAGCCTATTACCGCAACTGCGATCGTCCATCGCCACGCCGGTGCCCACGCGAGCAAATCCAAGCGAGAGTTCCCGTCGATCTGAATCTGTCCCAGCGCAGGCGTAAAGCGCCGCATCAGCTGCTGGGTGTTGGGCAGGAACCAGACCATCGCAAGCAACATCGGGATCCACCAGATCAGCGCGAGATCCAATTGAGCAGCAGTCGCGCTGAATTGAATGCCCCACTCCTCCATCCTCGGGACGAGATCCTGCGGCAGGCCGTCTGCCCATGATTGCGGCAGCCCAAATCCATGTCGGCCGGACATCGCTGCAAGAATGCGCATGGCGCCGGTGAAGCTTCCCGCTCGAAACAGAACCCAACCTGTAACAACCGCGCCGAAAGTCACCGCGATCCCCGCCACTCTTGCAAGTAGAACCCAGGGCCCTGGCAAGGCGATTTGGTAACGGGCGAGCGCCGAGCGCCACAGTTGATGAACGACGAGATACGCACCATGAAGCGCGCCCCAAGCTATGAAAGTCCACGCCGCGCCGTGCCAAAGACCCCCGAGAAGCATCGTCACCATCACATTTAGGTAGCGCCGCGCTTCACCACGGCGGTTGCCTCCGAGCGGGATATACAGGTAGTCCCGAAGAAAGCGCGACAAAGTCATGTGCCATCGGCGCCAGAATTCCGTGATGTTGGCAGCTTTGTAGGGAGAAGAGAAATTGAGCGGTAGGACGATTCCGAATAGCCGTGCTAATCCAATTGCCATGTCGGAGTAGCCAGAAAAGTCGAAATAAAGCTGCAGTGTGTACGCAAGTGCTCCGCACCAGGCATCGAAGAATTGGAGGTAGCGACCCGCCTCCGCGGCTGCAAACACTCCGCTCGCGCCGGGCGCCATGCTGTCTGCCAGAAACGTCTTCTTGAATAGACCGATGAAAAATATCGTGAGCCCGACCGACGCATTCGCGTAATCAAACTTGTAGATTCGCGCTTGCGCGAACTGCGGCATCATCTCCTTATGGTGCAGAATGGGACCGGCTATGAGATGCGGAAAGTAAGTCACGAACAGCGCATAGTGAATCAGGTTGTATTCCCGCACTTCGCCCAGGGAAGTATCAACCAGGAAAGCGATCTGCGTGAATGTGAAGAACGAAATGCCGAGGGGAAGAACGATGTTCAAGGTCCCGAGATGCGTGATGTTGAGTGCGTCGAGGTTGGCTATGAAGAAATTGGCGTATTTGTAGTAACCGAGCAGCGCCAAATTGCCTGCCGCGGCAACAGCGAGGAGTGTTTGGCGTCTCGTGAAAGCACCCGCCGCATGAGCGCGCGCGATCGCCATCCCTGCCAGGTGGTTGCCTAGAATTGACGCCAGGAGTAAGCCGATAT
>VBCY01000200.1 GCA_005882995.1 Betaproteobacteria bacterium | reverse complement strand
TGCTCGGCGCGGGACGCGGCTTTGAGATCGCGCAGGGTCGCCTTGGCCCCGGCCGCATCCATCACTGCATGCGACTCGTCGGGCTTGCCGAGCGATCGCTCGAAGCGATGTGCCGCCGCGCAGCGGGCCGCGTCGCCTTCGGCCGGGCGATCTCCGATCAGACGGTCACGCAGGAGCGCATCGCCAACGCGCGGATCCTCATCGATCAGGCGCGGCTACTCGTGCTGCACGCGGCGTGGAAGATGGATGTCGCCGGCAACAAGGCAGCACGCAAGGAAATCGCCATGATCAAAGTTGCCGCGCCGACTATGGCGTGCCAGGTGATCGACTGGGCCATGCAGGTGCACGGCGGTGCCGGCGTGGCCGACGATTTTCCCCTGGCGTTCTTCTACGCCCAGGCACGCACCCTGCGCTTCGCCGATGGGCCGGACGAGGTCCATCGCAACCAGATCGCGAAGCTCGAGCTTGCGGAAAATCGCCACGCGGCCGTCACCGGAGCGTAGTCGCGGAGGAGCTTAGGCTTCGCGATCTCGCGCAAGCCCCGGAGTGACAGGCGAGTATAACTGGCATGGATTCCCATGATCTTGCGTTACTCTCCAAGCGCGACCGGGTGCGCGTGGCCGTCCTGGTCGTGGTTTTGCTCGCCGTCGCAGTCTGGGTATCGCTCCACTTTCTGCAAGCGGCGCCACCGCGCCAGATCGTGCTGGCTTCAGGTCCGGAGTTCGGCGCCTACCACGCCTATGCGACGCGCTACAAAGAGATCCTTCGGCGCGAGGGAGTAGCCGTTCAGGAACGGTTGACCAACGGCGCCGCTGAAAACCTGCGTCTGCTGGCCGACCCGACATCCGGCGTGGAAGTCGCCTTCATGCAAGGCGGCGTAGCGTCATCGCCAGCCGCTGACGACGTCGTGATGCTGGCGACACTCTACTACGAACCTCTCTGGATCTTCTATCGGGATGCAGCGACGCTGACGAGGATCAATGAGCTGCATGGCAAGCGCATGGCCGTCGGGGTCAAGGGGAGCGGAACGTACGCCTTGGCGAGCCAGATCCTCTCGATCAACGGGCTGACACTGGCCGATGGCATCGGCCGCGACAATACCGATATCGTCTCGCTCGGTGGCAGCGAAGCGCTTGACGCGTTGAAGACCGGCAACGTCGATGCCGCGATGTTTGTCGGCGGCGCGCAGACTCCCCTCATTCAGCGTGCGCTGGGCGATCCCGCGATCAAGCTCATGAGCATCAGTCGTGTGGATGCCTATCCGCGTCGCTTTCCGTTCATCACCAAGCTCACGCTGCCTCCCGGGACCATCGATTTCGCGCACAACGTACCCCCTCAGCAAGTCGACATGATCGGGACCAAGGCGATGCTGGTGGCGCGCGACGGCCTGCATCCGGCGCTCATCAATCTGTTGCTCGACGCCGCCCGCGAGATTCATGGCGTTCAGGGCTTCTTCGAAGCACCGGGAGAGTTTCCGGGTACCGCACCGGTCGACCTTCGGGTGTCCGAGTACGCGGACCAGCACAAACGTTTCGGCCCGAGCTTCCTCTATCGTTATCTGCCGTTCTGGCTCGCCGCGGTCGTCGAGCGCACGATCATTGTCGTCGTTCCTCTGGCTGTCGTCCTAGTGCCGTTGTTCAACTACATGCCCCAGTTCCTGCGCTGGCGCGTGCGCTCACGCATCTACCGCTGGTATGGGGAGCTCGCTTTGATGGAGCATGACGTGGCTACGCGCACCGGCACACTTCCGGTCCAGAAATGGTTGCATGACCTCGATCGCATCCAGCACGCGGTTGAGGAAATCAAGACTCCGACCAAATTCGCAAGCGAGGCCTACACTTTGCGCGAGCACATCGGGCTGGTGCGCAGTACGGTGCTGGAAAGGTCGCGCAGATAACCGGGAGAGGATCATGAGAAGTAAAGCTTCGAGCGATGCGAACGCAATCCTCGGCTCGAATGCTCCTTCCGAACTGGTCCTTCAGTTCGTTCGCGATGTCGGCGCAGGCGTCCAGGTCGACGCGAATGGGGCGGTGAAGGGCATCATCAAAGGCGACGATTTCGCCAAGGCGTTCCTCTCCATCTGGTTGGGCCCCGAACCCCCCAACCCCGAGATCAAGTCGGGCCTGCTCGGCGGCGCGTGCGGATAATTAGGAAGGCCGCGCCTTCTCACGCCACGGCTGCAGCGACGTCGATTCAGTGCGCGGCGGGCGCTGTCGCCGGCGGAGCCGCCGGTAAATCGACGACCATGCTGGCTCCGGCTTCCTTGAGCAGCCGTTGGAAGTCGGGCGAATCGAGAATGATCCTTCCCGCGGCGGCACGAAGGCGATCCACCGCTTCGGGCGGCAACACGAAGGACGTGGGCAGGTCATTCAGGTAGGCGCGCTCGTCCTTGTCCTTGAGCTTGGAAAAGGAAACGTCGATCGCATAAAGCTCGACGTTCGGTGTTCGCAGCAGCGCCGCGATTGCGGGATCCTTGTTCGCCTTGAACGCCGTCGAATTCCGAAGCTCGCGCATCTTCTGCCATTCCGCGATCATGTCTCTCAGCGTCTCTACCGTGTCGTAGGAGTAATGGTCGATCGGTACGCCGGTAGCCTTGATTAGCAGCACGAAGTTGTTAGGCGGGCTCTCCGAGTCGTCCCAGTGGGTGTCCGGCACAGACAACGAATTGACGACGAAGAACACGATCCGCTTGACATCATCGAAGGGGGTTGGTCGTCCCAGCGCATGTACGGCGGAGAGCTCCTCCAATGCCTCCAGCACGCCGCGCAGACCCAGATTGTCCGACAGGCCTCCATCGACGAGGTGGATGTAGGGTTTGTTGGGATCCTCGTAAGACTCGAGATCGCGTGTCTGCGTCAGGACGCGCGCTGCAGGCCGCGGCGCCTTCTCCGCATCGGAAAAGGCGGCAAGAAAGGGCGGAAGAGTGAAATGACAGGTGCCGCCATAGTTGTTGATGGTAACGGGCGATAGCGCGAAGGGCACTGCTGAAGAAGCCGCAGCGGCGCGCGACAACGGCACGGCATCGAGATCCGAACACAGGATGTCGAAGATCCCCTGATTGAACCCCACGCGTATTCCGGTCGCGATGTCGGTCGTTGTCGCGACAATGAAAGGGCCGCTGCCTCGGTCGAGATCGGCGAAGGTCGCGCCGTGGAACAGAATCTCGTCGTAGAGCTGCGCCGCTATTTCCGAGCGTCCCCAGCCGGTCGATGATAAGGCGCCCCAGTTCCCGGGATTGAGAACGCGTCCGATGATCTCGCCCTGAACGTTGCGCTTGAGAAACGCAGTCTCGTAGATGTCGAAGAGCTTTTCGCCGTACAGGCCATAGGCCAGCGCGGTGAAGCTACCGCCGGAGACGCCGGTGATGACATCGACTTCATCGAGCAGGCGGGCCTTGTTGCCCTTCGGTCCGACGACCTCGATGCGACGCAATGCTTCGAGCGCGTCTTATTCGTGAAATGCTCCTGGCGCGTCGTGTAACGGTAACCCTTGTTCGGATCGGCCTGAGTAATCGGAGGATTGACGGGGCGGGTCGCGCAGCCCGCAAGCACTGACATCAGGCAAAGGCCCAGGGTCCAACAGAGGCGTGAGCAGCTCATGGAAACAGTTTCCGGGTTCGGGAGTAAAGCGTCACTGGTTCAGGTAGATCATGGCGTTGCGCAGCGGTGCATCGGGAATTCTCAGCAAGCCATCGAAAGGTCGGTCCAGCTCAAGGATCAGAAATATCGCGCTGGCGAAGGACAGCGCGCATACGAGATTTACGGCCGCGACGGTGCCGTTGCGCGGCGCGAAGAGGTTGAGACTGCCCAAGATGGCGGCGAGCCACACGACGAGAACCACCAGAAACGGCATCGGGATCGTGTCGCCGCTCTGTTCCAACAGGAGCCAACGCGTTTGCGCCAGATCGCCGCTGAGCTGCAGCAGACGCGCCTTAAGCAGACGTTGCGGCTCGTCGGCCGGAGACAAAGCTCGCAGAAAACCCTGGAATTCCTCGATATCAATCGCCGGAGGCTTGCCTGGGGATTTCGGACGCTCCGGCGCCAGATCGTCCTTCATCCATATCAGATTGATCCTCGAAGTCACGACGCGACGAAGCACGTCGCGGGCCACATCGCCGTCCGGCCCATACTGCCGCAGATTGCGATCGAGAAGGATGATCTTGGCGGCGCTCTGTTGAATCTCTTCTGACCTGGTGTCGAACGAGCTTTTGGCGGATGCAATCAGTAAACCGAGGACCAGCGCAGCCAGCGTCGCGAGAAAACCGATGCCGACCTTGACCATGTCCTTGGATTCCGCATCCAGGTGATGTTTTGGCAATTTCCGGCTCAGGATGGCGCCGAGCCACGCTCCCGCAACAACCACTGCGAAAGCGATCACCGAAATTGCAAGCGCGCTCAATTCCTCCCTGCCCTCCGCGCCGGTGCGACTCCATCGCACCAATCGGCTAAGTACACGGCATGGTGGATCGCTCGTCAAGTATCACGCGGCGCGAAGGGTCTCGAGCTCCGCGATATCGTCGGCTCCAGCGCGCGTTGCTTCTCGCGCGACCCCTATGCGGGAGGGGGCGGCCCTGCTCGCTTCGTGCCTGCGATGCATCCATCCTGACCGATGTCAGCAAACGCAAGGATTCTGCGAATGAATTTGCAACTCAAGTGTTCTTGCGGCGATGTCAGCGTCGCAAATGCGCACTGTCTCGACGCGAAAGCAATTGACGGATTCAGCGCCAAGCATCGATAATTCCGGCCCGCCACAAGCCGTGTTTGTATTTTCGGGAGACCACGTATGAGTCGGCGTTCTAATGTCATTCGCGCGGCGTTCGTTCTCGCCGCAATTCTCGCCGCAGCACCTGCGGCAACTCAACAAATCTACGGTACGCCGGGTGCACCCAGCGCGACCATGTCGATCCCGGGCGACCAGATTCCGCCGCCGCCGCCGAAGTTCGGCGGCAAGATCGAGGCCGACGCGTTCAAGTCCAAGCCGTACTGGCCGGCGCGCGTTGTGCCGCCGAAAGGTGCCCCCAACATCCTGCTGATCATGACCGACGACGTCGGATTCGGCGCACCGAGCACCTTCGGCGGCGTCATCCCCACGCCGGCGCTCGACCGCATCGCCAACAACGGCCTTCGCTACACCAACTTCCATTCGACGGCGTTGTGCTCGCCGACGCGCGCCGCGTTGATCACCGGGCGCAACCATCACTCGGCGGGCTTTGGTGTCATCTCCGAGCAGGCGACAGGTTACCCCGGCTATGACAGCTTCCTCACGCGTGACAAGGCGACGATCGGCAAGATCCTCAAAGACAATGGCTATCGCACGTCGTGGTTCGGCAAGAACCACAACACGCCGGCGTTTCAGGCGAGCGCCGACGGTCCCTTCGACCAATGGCCGATCGGGATGGGCTTCGAGTACTTCTACGGCTTCATGGGCGGCGACACCAATCAGTGGCAGCCGGACAACCTGGCGCGGAACACGACGTACATCTATCCGTTCCAGGGCAACCCGAGCTACAACCTCACGACCGCGATGGCCGACGAGGCGATCGGATACATGAATCGCATCAACACCCTTGCGCCGGAGCAGCCCTTCTTCGTCTATTACGTGCCGGGCGGCACGCACGCGCCGCACCATCCGACGCTGGAATGGATCAAGAAGGCGACCGATCTGCATCTCTTCGACAAGGGCTGGAATGCGTTGCGCGACCAGATCTTCGAGAACCAGAAGAAACTGGGCGTCATCCCGCCGAACGCCAGGATGACGCCGTGGCCGGACAACCTGCTCAAGAAGTGGGATGCGCTTTCCGCCGACGAAAAGAAGATGTTCCTCCGTCAGGTCGATGTGTATGCCGCGTATCTCATGTACACCGACCACGAGATTGGCCGCGTGATCCAGGCGGTCGAGGATATGGGCAAGCTCGACAACACGCTGATCATCTACATCAGCGGCGACAACGGCGGCAGCGCCGAAGGTACGCTGGTCGGCACGCCGAACGAGGTCGCGATGTTCAACGGCGTGGAGGTTCCGGTCGCCGATCAGCTCAAGTATTTCTACGACATCTGGGGCTCGGACAAGACGTACAACCACATGGCGGTGGCATGGAGCTGGGCCTTCGACACGCCCTTCCTGTGGACCAAGCAGATCGCGTCGCACTTCGGCGGCATCCGCCAGGGCACCGCGATTTCGTGGCCCGCCGTGATCAAGGACAAGGGCGGCGTCCGTCACCAGTTCCATCACGTCATCGACATCGTGCCGACGATCCTGGAGGCGGCGCACATCAAGCAACCGACGATGGTCGACGGCATCAAGCAGAGCCCGATCGAGGGCGTCAGCATGGCGTACACCTTCGACGCGAAAAACGCCAAAGCGCCATCGGCGCACAAGACGCAGTATTTCGAGATGATGGGTGACCGTGCGATCTACCACGATGGCTGGATCGCGAGCACCAAAGTCATGCGCCCGCCCTGGGACACGATGTCGCCTGCCAAGGACCCGGCGACTTTTCCCTGGGAGCTCTACGACCTCCGTAATGACTGGACGCAGAGCGACGACGTCGCCGCCAAGAATCCGGCGAAGTTGAAGGAGATGCAGGCGTTGTTCCTGACGGAGGCAAACAAGTACAACGTCTTCCCACTCGACACTACGGTCGCAACCCGCCTCATCGCGCCACGTCCGAGCATCACCGCCGGCCGCAACACGTTCACCTGGACGGCACCGCTCACCGGCACGCCCAACGGCGACGCGCCGAGCGTGCTCAACGCCTCGTACAACTTCAAGGCCGATATCGACGTCCCACAAGCCGGCGCCGAGGGCATGCTTATCACCCAGGGCGGCCGCTTCGCCGGCTACGGGTTTTATCTGCTCAAGGGCAAGCCGGTGTTCACGTGGAACATGGTGGGGCTGAAGATCATCAAGTGGCAGGGTCCGGACGCGCTGGTGCCGGGCAGGCACACGGTCGAGTTCGACTTCAAGTACGACGGTCTTGGCATGGGCACGCTGGCGTTCAACAACCTCTCCGGCATCGGCCGCAGCGGCACGGGCGTGCTCAAGGTCGACGGCAAGGAGGTCGCGAGCCAGAAGATGGAACGGACCATCCCGCTGATCCTGGCGTGGGACGAGAACCTCGACGTCGGCTCCGACACCGGCACGCCGGTGGACGACGCCGACTATCAGGTCCCGTTCACGTTCACCGGCAAGATCAACAAGATCACGCTGTCGATCGACCGACCGAAACTCACGCCGGAAGACGAGAAGAAGCTTCAGGCGGCGACGCGCAACAACAAGACGAGCGAGTAAGGAGTATCAAATGAAACGACATTTTGCACGGTTTGCAGTCGCCGCCTCGGCCGCGGTGTTTATTGCTGTTCTGGCCGCGGCGCCATCGGCCGCTCTGGCGCAGAACGAGGGCCTGCTCGAAGCCAACTCGAGGACTTCATTGGGCTACCTCGAGTCGAGTACTCCGCTTGCCGGGACCCTTGGGCAGCGCGCCTATGCGGTCCTCGTCTTCCCGGACGTTACCAAGGCCGGGTTTCTGATTGGCGGCGAGTACGGGAACGGCGTTCTTTTTCGCCGCGGCCAAGTTGCCGGCTACTACAACACGGCTGGCATTTCCTACGGCTTCCAAGCCGGCGCGCAAACGTTTGGCTATGCGATGTTCTTCATGAACGAAGGCGCGTTCCAGGCTCTCAACGCCAGAGAAGGATTCCAGATCGGCACGGGGCCGAGCGTAGTCGTCATGGACCAGGGAATGGCCAAGTCCTATACGCCGGAGACGCTGACCGGAGACGTCTATGCTTTCATCTTCGGTCAGCAGGGACTGATGGCGGGGATCGGTTTGCAGGGCACGAAGATTACCAAGCTGAACCGCTAGCAGCGCCAGGCGCAAAACCTTTGTGGAGGAGCCGAGCGCGGCGCTGCTCGGCTCCATTCTCGCCACAATTCTTGGCGCCGGGAGAGATCGCTATGAGCAAGCGTTCGTGCTTTTTGATTGCTGCGTCAGTGTCATTGGCAGCGGGTGTGGCGTACGCGCAATTCCCGATCATGGACCGGGTGGCCGACAAGGTGATCCAGAAATACCAGTCATCGACCTGCGAGCAGTTGTGGCAGGAGCGGGCGCAAGGCAAGAGCCAGTCGAAGCCGGAGATGGAGCAGCGCGTCGTCCAGATGCTGCAGCAGGATGCTCAGATGCGCCAGGCGTTCTTCAACAAGGTCGCGGCCCCAATCGTCAACAAGATGTTCGAATGCGGAATGATCCCGTGAGCGCAGGAGCGACGGACATCTAGGTCGAGCCCGAGGTGTTCGCGAGCATGTACGGCGGGACGACCGCAGGTCGTGCCGACACCGTAAGGATCGAGTTCAGCGCGGCAGCGATTTCACGCGCAGGCTCGCGCAGACCTTGCGCAGTCGCTGATCGAGGGTTGCCAGCGGCAGCGCGCGGCGCATCGCCAGCTCCACATACGCAGCGTCGTAGGTCGTCAGGTCGTGACGGTCCGCAAGCTCGGCGACCGCGCCGAGCACTACACCGGCTGCGACCGGATCGACCTCGATGGGGAGCATCCCGAGAGCGCGACGAAATCGGGAGATGTCGGCGTGGGTGACGCGGGCACGCCGTCGTGCCACCAGCAGCGCATTGCCGACCTCGTACGGCCAGATGGCCGGCACGATGGCACTGGTCGTGAGAAGCAGTTCTCCGAGGGCGTCGACTTCGCCGTCCTGCTCGTCCGGCAGAAGCCAGGCCAGCGTGACGGATGAGTCGAGAACGACTGCCATCAGGGAACCTCTGAGTAGGCCTC
>VBCY01000196.1 GCA_005882995.1 Betaproteobacteria bacterium | reverse complement strand
AGCGTTTCGCAGCGAAAGCCGAGCGGGCGCAGTCGAGCGCTGAGGATTTCCTGGCAACCCGCATCGTCTGGCGTCTGCGATCGCCGCGCAATAAGTTCGCGAGCGAGTTCCAGCACCGGCGAACGCGCTCCGCTCTTAGGCCGCGACGGCACGCGCGCCTTCACGGTGATCGGTTGAGGAGCTCCGGGTCGATCTGCAGGGTGGCGAAATCGCCGCGAATGCGACGATCCGACTCGTCGGTCTCGCTTGCTGCGATCCTTGCCGAAGGCGTGTTCTGGTTCACGAGCCAGGCAAGGTTCGTCGGCGAGTCCGATGCGGTCATCGCTTCATCGTAGCTAACGACCCCGTCCAGGTAGAGACGGCACAAAGCCTGCTCGAAGGTCTGCGATCCAGGATACAGGCTCTGCTCCATCGCCTCCTTGATCTGGGTGATCTCACCATTTTTAATGAGCTCGGCGATCAACGACGTGTTGAGCAGGATTTCCACCGCCGGTTGCTGCTCGCCTTCCTTGTTGCGCACCAGCCGCTGGCAGATGATCGCCCGCAAACCGATCGACAAATCAGAAAGCAGGCCGGCGCGCGCATCGTAGGGGAACATGTTGATGATCCGCGACATCGCGTGATAGCTGTTATTCGCGTGCAGCGTCGACAGGCACAGGTGCCCCGTCAAGGTATGCAGCAGCGCCTGCTGCATCGTCTCGCGGTCGCGAATTTCCCCGATCATGATCAGGTCGGGAGCCTCGCGCAGCGCATTGGGCAGCGCCTTGTGATAGCCCTGGGTATCGACGCCGATCTCGCGCTGATTGACGATCGATTGCTTGTGCTCGAACAGGTACTCGATCGGGTCCTCGAGCGTGAGAATGTGGCCGGTGCGGCTCGCGTTGCGGTAATCGATCATCGCTGCCAGCGTCGTCGACTTGCCCGAGCCGGTCGCTCCGGCGATGAGCACCAGCCCGCGCTTCTCCATGACCAGATTGAGCAGAACCGACGGCAGCTTAAGGTCTGCGAACGGGGGGATGTGACTTCGCACGTAACGAATGGCCAGCGAAATGGTGCCCCGCTGGCGGAAGATGTTGATCCGGAAATTGCCGACGCTACGGTCGAGGTAGGAGAGATTCATCTCCATCTCGTTCTCAAACTCGCGCGCCTGGTCTTTAGTCATCAGCTCGTAGGCGATGCGGCGGACCGACTCGACATCCATGGGCTGCGTGGAGATTGGCGAGACCACTCCGTTGATCTTGATATTGATGGGCGCGCCGCAGGAGACGAAAAGGTCGGAGGCCTGCTTGTCGGCCATCAGCTTGAACAGTCGGTCGAGGTACATGGTCAGTGTCCCGATGTCGGTTGGAGTCGGCTGTGCGTGAGTTGCGGCGTGAAGGCGCGTCTTGACAATGTCATGAATTGACAAGAATAACCAAGGTCAAGCAAAGTAACAACTCGATGCCGTCGACGCTGAGCCTTTCGGGGCCAGCGCCGTCTTGGCGGCACCGGGAAAACAACACTCCATGCTAGCCATCATCGGCGGCAGCGGGCTGACCCGCTTGTCCACGCTTGCCGTTGCCCACCGCGAGGTCGTGCGTACGCCCTTTGGCGAGCCCTCGTCCGCATTGCTCTTTGGGCAGATCGCGGGTCGCGACGTGGTGTTTCTGGCTCGCCATGGTCATGGACACACGATTCCGCCACATCGTGTCAACTACAGGGCAAACCTATGGGCACTCAGGGCGCGCGAGGTCGATACGATACTGGCGGTCGCTTCAGTCGGCGCCATCGCGCCGACCCATGCCCCTGGGGACCTGGTCCTGCCGCGACAGATCATCGACTACACCAGTGGCCGCGAAGCAACTTTTTTCGATGGAGGCGATCGCAAGGTCGTACACGTCGACTTTACCCATCCCTACAGCGCGGGGCTTCGCGAGCGCTGTCTGGTGGCGGCTCGAACCGCAGGGGTCAAGCTGTACGATGGCGGCGTCTACGCCGCCGTGTCCGGGCCGCGTCTGGAAACTGCGGCGGAGATCGATCGGCTCGATCGCGATGGAGCGACGCTCGTCGGCATGACCGGCATGCCCGAAGCGGCGCTGGCGCGGGAACTCGATCTCCCCTATGCCTCCATCGCTGTCGTCGTCAACCACGCGGCGGGGCGGGGCGAGAGCGCGCAGCTCGTGGCCATGGATAGAATAGTTCGGGTGCTCGAGACCGCGATAGAAGAGGTGAAGCTGCTTATCGATCAGGTGGTAAAGGAGATGGGATGATTCACCCGATTTTGCGGATGGGTGATCCGCGACTCTTTCAGCGCTCGCAGGCGGTTCAGCAGCTGGGGACGCCGGAGCTCAAGGCATTGGTCGCCGACATGCGCGAAACCATGCTTGCTGCGTCCGGCGCCGGACTCGCTGCACCGCAGATCGGCGTTCCGCTGCGAGTCGTGATCTTTGGTTTCGAGCACAACCAGCGCTATCCCGACGCCGAGCCCGTTCTCTATACCGAAATCGTGAATCCGATACTGACACCGCTGGGTCCCGAAACGGACGAGGACTGGGAGGGCTGTCTTTCGGTCCCTGGCCTGCGCGGCAGGGTGCCGCGCTATTCGCGGATTCGCTACTCGGGATTCGACCCCGAGGGCCGCGCCATCGAACGTGAGGCGACCGGCTTTCATGCACGAGTGGTCCAGCACGAGTGCGACCACCTCGACGGCATTCTCTATCCCATGCGCATGCGCGACTTGCGGCTGCTCGGCTTTAGCGACGTCCTCTTTCCCGACGCCGAGATCGTCGAAGAGTGATGCTGTCCGGAACAATGCTACTGCACTGCAGTGGACGATCACTTGTGTCTGAATCTAGAGCCGCAACTGTTCGTGTAGCGCGGTCTCCAGGCGCAACACAGCGGATTCGTCGTGCAAGCGGGCTCCGTCGAGCAGGAACACGTCTTCTGCGCGTTCCCCGAGAGTATTGATCTTGGCACTGGCGACATTGACGTTCGCCTTTGCAAGCGTATAGGCGATCTGTGCGAGCAGCCCTGGGCGGTCCCCGGCAATGACTTCCAGAATGTAGTGCGTGCCCTTGTCGTCCGGAAATATCTGCACTTCGGGCGACAATGGAAAGTGCCTCAGGTGGCGGCTGATGCGGCCGACGGGCGGCAATTCCAGCGGTGGCCGCTCAATAAGCACGCGTTTTAATTCGAACTCGATATAGCTGATCACGTCGCGGTAGCTCGCGTTGGGATTCGCGGGATCGTGCACGACGAAGCTATCCAGGGCGTAGCCGTGCCGAGAGGTATGGACCTTCGCCTCGAGGATCGATAACCGCGCGCGGCCGAAAAAGCCGCAAATGCGCGCGAATAATTCCTTCTGGTCCGGCAGGTAAATCATGACCTGCAATCCGGCGCCGTCGCGCGCCAGGCGCGCCTTGACGACGGGCTCCTGCGAGTCGACTCGAAAGTAGAGGTGGCGCGCGTGCCATGCGATCTCGTCTGCGGTGTGCCGCTGGAAATATACCGCATCGAGGCGCTGCCAGAGCCGGTCCTCCGCGCCTTCGGGAACCGCATACAGGCGCAGCTGACGCAGAGCCTCGTTGCGCCTGGCGTCGACGCTGTCGTGGAGGCGACGATCCGCCGTATTGCCTGCGAGCCGCGCCTGGCTCAAGTGGAACAAATCCTCCAGCAGCTTCGCTTTCCATGCGTTCCACACGCGCGGGCTGGTACCTCGGATGTCTGCGACCGTGAGCAGATAAAGCGCTGAGAGCCGTCGCTCGGTTTTCACTTTGGCTGCAAAGGAAGCCACGACCCCGGGATCGCTGATGTCCTGCTTCTGCGCCGTGAGCGACATCGACAGATGCTGTTCGACCAGCCACACAACGAGATCGGTGTCGTCGCGCGACAATCCATGTTCGCGACAGAAGCGGCGCGCATCACGCCCACCCAGCTCGGAATGATCGCCCCCACGTCCCTTGGCGATGTCGTGAAACATCGCGGCGATCAGCAGCACTTCGGGACGCGCGAAGTCGGCGATTAGCCGGGAGCAGAGGGGGTACTCGTGCGCGTGTTGCGGCTCGGTGAAGCGACGCAGGTTACGGATCACCATCAGGATATGCTCGTCGACGGTGTAGACGTGAAACAGGTCATGTTGCATCTGCCCAACGATGCGGCCGAAAACCGGCAGATAGCGCCCGAGGATCCCGTACTGGTTCATCCTTCGCAGCTCGTGGGTCACGCCGCGGGGCTGGCGAAGTATCTCGATAAAGCGTGCGCGATTGACCGGATCGCGCCGGAACGCGGCATCGACGCGATCGCGGCTGCGCCAGAGTGCGCGCAGCAATGCTGCCGACATGCCCTTGAGCTCGGGATGCTGCTGCAGCGTGAGGAATGCCTCGAGGATCGCCGAAGGACGCTTGGCGAACACCGACTCGTCGCGCAGATCGAGGAGCTCGTCAATCGCCTGAAAGTCGTCGTTGATCGGACGCACCATGACTTCCGCGGGGAACAGCCTCGCGTGCAGGTTCTGCAACAGGATCACGTTGAGCTGACGTATCGACTTTGCCGCGCGGTAGTAGCGCTGCATGAGCTGTTCCGATGCGCGACGGTGGGGGGTGTCGCTGAAGCCCATTTCGCGAGCCAGCGCCGACTGCACGTCGAACACCAGACGGTCTTCGCGGCGGCCCGAGAGGTAATGCAGGCGAATGCGCAGCTCATCGATCAGGCCTTCATGCCGCGCGATCTCCCGCGCTTCCGCCGTCGTCATGAGTTCATGGGCGGCGAGCTCGCGCCAGGTGCGTCCGAAGCCCGCGGCGCGCGCGATCCAGAGGATTGTCTGCAAATCGCGCAGGCCGCCGGGACTATCCTTGACATTGGGCTCGAGGTTGTAGGCGGTGTCCTGATGTCGCAAGTGTCGCTGTTGCTGCTCCAGCAGTTTCGCGTCATAGAAACCGTGCAGATCGATCGTTGCTGCAAAGCGGCGGCGGAAGCGGTCGTACAGCGAACGCGAGCCGGCAAGCTTGCGATGCTCGAGCAGGCTGGTGCGGATCGTCACATCGCCTTTCATCTCGTTCTCGCACTCCTCGATTGTGCGCACCGAGTGGGCGACTTCGAGTCCCGCGTCCCACAACATGCCGATGAAACGCTCGATCGCGGTTTCTCCCGCCCGCCACCAGCGCGCATCGCGGAGGCGCTCTCACCTGGCTCCAGATGCCGCGGATGATACGGTCGGCCAGTGCTGCCTGCCGCGAGAGCAGCCGCCGCGGCAACTCACCGGCGGCGAACGCAGCTTGCAGGACGTCGCGGCTCGCGCTGAGCTGGTGCCTCCACGGAGCGCCGCCCTCGGCGACCGACGGCGACATCGAGGTGGCGAGCGAAGCGGCCACAGCCGGTTACGCCGGCAATACCGGCGGCGGCGGAGGCGTGCCCTCCGACATCGTCAACACTTCGAAACCATCGTCCGTGACCAGCACGGTGTGCTCCCACTGAGCCGACAAGCTGTGATCTGCCGTGACGATCGTCCAGCCGTCCGCAAGACAGCGAATGCCGGGCCTGCCGGCGTTGATCATCGGCTCGACGGTGAAGATCATGCCGGGTTGCAGCACGAGCCCAGTGCCAGGTCTGCCGTAGTGGAGCACCTGCGGCTCTTCGTGGAATTGACGCCCGATGCCGTGACCGCAGAATTCGCGCACGACCGAGAAACCATGGCCCTCGGCGAAGCGCTGGATCGATGCTCCGATGTCGCCCAGATGCGCGCCGGGCTTGACAGCGCGAATCCCGCGCCACATCGCCTCATAGGTGACGTCACACAGGCGCCTGGCCTGGATGGTAGGGGTGCCGATGTAGAACATGCGGCTCGAATCGCCGTGGTAACCGTCTTTGATCACCGTGACGTCGACATTGACGATGTCGCCGCTCTTGAGCTTTTTGTCGCCGGGTATGCCGTGACACACGACATGATTTACTGAAGTGCATATCGACGCCGGATACGGCTGGTGTCCTGGCGGCGCGTAGTTGAGTGTCGCCGGCACGACATGCTGCACGTTGATCTGGTAGTCGTGGGCGATGCGGTCGAGCTCGCCGGTGGAAACGCCGGCTTTGACGTACGGCGTGAGGTAATCGAGCAGCTCCGATGCCAGGCGTCCGGCCACGCGCATCTTGGCGACTTCGTCGGCGCTCTTGATCGATACTCCCGTAGTGTGCGGGCTACGCATGCTGGTGCGATTCCTCGGTAGGCTTAAGGTTGCGATTCAGGACGATCTAGTTCCGCAGAAGATCGTTGATGCTGGTCTTGGCACGGGTCCCGGCATCGACGCGCTTGACGATTACCGCACAGTAGAGCTGGCAATCACCCACGGTCGACGGCAAGCTTCCGGCGACGACAACCGAGCCCGGCGGCACTCTTCCGTAACTCACCTCGCCTGTCATCCGGTTGTAGATCTTGGTGCTCTGGCCAAGAAACACACCCATGCCGAGCACTGAATCTTCCTCGACGATTACGCCCTCCACCACTTCCGAGCGCGCGCCGATAAAGCAATTGTTCTCGATAATGGTGGGGTTGGCTTGCAGCGGTTCCAAGACCCCGCCGATGCCGACGCCGCCCGACAGGTGAACATTCCTGCCGATCTGGGCGCACGAACCGACGGTCGCCCAGGTGTCGACCATCGTTCCGCGATCGACGTAGGCGCCGATGTTCACGTACGAAGGCATCAGCACGACATCCGGCGCGATGTACGCACCGCGCCTTGCCACGGCGGGCGGCACGACGCGAACTCCAGCGCGCGCGAAGGCAGCTTCATCATAGTGCGCGAATTTGGTCGGCACCTTGTCGTAGAAGCGAAACGGCGCGTTCGGCGCTGGCAATCCAATGGCTGCGTTGTCGGAGAGACGAAACGAAAGCAGGACCGCCTTTTTGAGCCATTGGTGGGTGAGCCATTCGCCATCGACTTTTTCGGCGACGCGCAGTTTCCCCGTATCCAGCTCGCCGATCACCTCAGCGACGGCTTCGCGAGTGGCTGCGCTCGCGGCAGAGGGCGAGAGCTGCGAGCGATGTTCCCACGCAGTCTCGATGGTTTCCTTCAGGATGTGCACGATGCGAGCGCAAAAGCGCTATTTTACCGGAGCAGGGCAGACCGCCCAACGGCTCATGCCGAACTTCAGGAGCCGCAACCCTCGATACAGTGTCGCCTACATTGCCTTGAACAGGCTCGCGAAGGTGCGGCTGACGGTGAGTGTTTCGGGCCGCCCCTTGAGCAAGATCAACGGTTGATCCCGATAATCGCGGTCCACCCGGGCGACTGCGCGCAGATTGACGATGGTGGCGCGATGCACCTGCCAGAAGTATTCCGGATCGAGCTCGGAGCAGAGCTCCTTGATCGTCTTGCGAATGAGGGCGTCGCCGTCCGCAGTCACCACGCGCGTGTATTTGTCCTCCGCCTGGAAGTACACGACGTCGTCGACCGCGATCAGACGCATCGACGAGCCCAGCGAGGCGCGTATCCAGCGCAGCGGACCGGAGCCGTCGCGTGCGGCGAGCTGTTGCAGCACCGCGGCCAGATCGGCGGGCGCTCCAGCGAGACGCTGCTTCAGCCGCTCTACCACCTTGGCCATCCGCTCGGCTGTGACGGGTTTGAGAACGTAGTCGATCGCGCCCTGCTCGAAGGCAGTCACGGCGTATTCGTCGTATGCCGTGACAAAAACCACATGACAGCGATCTCCGATCTCTTGCGCCACCTCGAGGCCGTTCTTCACCGGCATGCGGATATCCAGGAATGCAACTTCGGGTTCGAGCTTGGCGCACAACGCAATCGCCTGCTCGCCGTTTTCCGCCTCCGCGGCAATCGCGAGTTCCGGCCACGCTTGCGCGAGCCGTGTCCGCAGCTGCGCGCGCAGCATGGGCTCGTCTTCGGCGATGACGGCGCTGATGCGGCTAGCCGGCTGGCTCATAAGGAAGGGCGATGGTGGCGCGAGCACCGTGTGCGCCGTTGGAATCGAGCGTGAAGCGCGCTTGATCGCCATAGAGCGCCTTGAGTCGTTCGCGCAGATTCGACAGTCCGACGCCCTGGCCAATTTGGTCGGAAAGCCCGTTGCCGGTGTCGGCCACGAGCACGGTGAGCGAGTCGCCGCTGCGCAGTGCTTCGAGCCGAATCCTACCGCCCGCCGCTTGCGGCTCGATGCCATGCTTCACGGCGTTCTCGATCACCGACATCAGCAGCATCGGCGGAAATGGATGGCTCCGCAGCGATTCCGGCACATCAATCGCATAGTCGAGGCGTGCGCCCATTCGCATCTGCATGATCGACAGGTAGGCTCTAGCGAGATCCGCTTCCTGGCCCAGCGTCGTGCTGCCGGAACGAAGCTGCGGCAAGGCAGCACGGAGATAAGCGATCAGATGTCCGAGCATTTGTTCCGCGCGGGGCGGGTCTGTTTCGATCAGGAACTGCACCGACGCCAGCGTGTTGAACAGAAAATGCGGTTCGATTTGCGCCTGCATCAGCTTGAGCTCGGCTTCCACCGCCTGCTTCGACAGCAGGTTACGATCAGCCTCCGACTTGAGAAACTGCTCCTGGATCAGAGCTTCGCGAAACTTGAGGGTGAAGATCCAGCTCACGCACAGGCCGATGATGAAACCGCCCATCGCGGTTCCGCCCCACCTGTGGAGATGCTGGGCCACGCCGGCGAGCCGGTACTCCTCCTCGCCGATCAGGTAGCCCTTGATGGCGATGACCAGAATCACGCTGACCAAGGTGCCGATGGCGACCGCCACCACCAGCCTCCACAGCGGCCGCGTCTTGTCCCACGGCGCAGCCGCGTTGACGCTGTAGGCGATTGCCAGGCCGAAGCATTGCGCGGTGATCAAGGGATGCCAGAAGGGTCGAGCGTCCTCGATCGAAAGGAGCGCGGCGACACCGGTATTGATGGCAATGATGAGAAGGAGCGTCCGCCATGAAACGTGGTGCAGGCCAGAGCAGACCGGCGTCCACCAGCGCGAGGGAAGGGTCGTCGACATGGTGCGGATTGTACCGTCGCGTGTTGGGACGCCGGGATCAGGCGACAAGGTGCGCTTCCATGGGATAAAGCGGCGCTCCGGCGTGCGGACCGGTGCCTATTGCGTTCCGCGTTCCGCAAAGCGGATGAGGCGCTCGATACCTTCAGCGCATTCCGCCATCTCGGCCACCAAAGCGATTCGTATGAAACCCGCGCCCGGATTGATTCCATGAGCGGTTCGACTCAGGTAGCTTCCCGGCAGCACGGTCACTGTTTCCTCGGCGTACAGGCTGCGAGCGAACTGTGCGTCATCACCCGGGACTTTGGCCCACAGATAGAAGGATGCGTCGGGACGCCTCGCGGGTAACACACGATTGAGTGCAGGCTGCAGCGTCGCGAATTTGGCGGCATAGAGAGCGCGGTTGGCGCGGACGTGTAGCTCATCGTTCCACGCCGCGATGCTCGCGCCCGCCACCGCCGGCGACATCGCAGAGCCGTGATAGGTACGATAGCGGAGGAATGCCGATACAAGCTCCGCGTCTCCTGCGACATAGCCCGAACGCAGCCCCGGGGCGTTGGATCGTTTGGACAGGCTTCCAAATGACAGGAGTCGAGTAAAGCCTTCGCGTCCCAGCGATTGCGCAGCGGCGAGCGAACCAAGGGGAGGTCGTTCTTCGTCGAAATGAATTTCCGAATAGCACTCGTCGGCGGCGATGACGAAGCCGTGCCGGTCGGAGAGCTCGAAGAGTGTCCGCCAGTCATCGGCGCTCATCACCCTTCCGGTCGGATTGTCGGGTGAGCAGACATAAACAAGTTGCGTGCGCCGCCAAACCGCCTCCGGCACTTCGTCCCAACGCGCCGCGAAGTTGTTGGCGGCGACGCTGTTCACGTAGTACGGCATGGCGCGGGCGAGGAGCGCCGCACCCTCATAGATCTGATAGAACGGATTGGGCACCACAGCCGTTGCTTCTGCGCGCGTCGCATCAATGATCGTCTGCGCGAAGGCGAATAGCGCCTCTCGGCTGCCAAGGACGGGCAACACCTGGGTCGCGGGATCCACGCCTGCAAGCCCATGCCGGCGCTTGAGCCATGACGCGATCGCTTCGCGCAATACGGGGGCTCCAGCCGTTGTGGGATAATTTGCGAGACCGCCGCCGGCCGCACTCAGCGCGTCGCGGATGAACTGCGGCGTCGGATGCCGCGGCTCGCCAATGGAGAGGCTGATTGGCGTTCGCTGCGGATTGGGAGTGACTCCCGCGAACAGCGCTCGCAGCCGTTCGAACGGATACGGTTGCAACAGCGCAAGCTGCGGGTTCAACGGGCTGGAACGCGAAAACGCGGAGCAAGGATGAGCGACGCGCAATTATACGTGACGCAGCAGCAGGCGCCCGCAGGGCTGCCGTGGCGGTGGAAATGGGTCGTCATTGCTGCGTGGCTCGCCGCGATCGCGCTGCTCGCCCTTAGCGCCTCGCACTGGCTGTGGCAATGGCTGGGTCCGGCGCCGTTTGTGCCGCCGCCTGTAGCCGACAGGAACGATTCCGCGCGACGCATCGCGGACGCCCACTTGTTTGGGACCGCCGCCTCGGTGCCCAGCACGGCGCCCGCAGCGTCGTCAGCTTTGGCTGACTTGCGTTTGCTGGGTGTATTCGCGCAGCGCGATGGCGGTGGCTACGCCTTGTTTCGCGCCGGACCGCGTGGGCCGCTGCTCATTGGTGCGGGACAGGATGTCGGTGGGGGCATTCATCTCGATGCCGTTCGCCCCGACGGCGTCACGCTGAGCGATGGCGGTGTGCGTCGCGACATGGTGTTGCGCCCGGCTGCTCCGGGTGACAAGCCGCGTGCCGCAGCAACCGCCGTCGCAAGATCTGCGGCATGTGTTGTGCCTGCGGGTTTCACGGGTCCCGTGCTTCGCGTCAACGCTGAGCTTCTCGACGGGATGATGCAGACACCGGACGCGTGGAAAGCGCTTGTCGAGCCTGCCTCGGGTGCGCTCGTTGTTCGCGATCAGAGCGGTTTTGCGGGCATGCTCGGACTCAAGAACGGCGATCGTGTCGAGCGTGCCAACGGCATCGCGCTCGCCATTCCAGCCGACATTCCGATGACGGTTCTGCAGCCGTTGACCCGTAGCCAGCCGGTATGGCTTGCCGGCACCCGCGACGGCAAGGCGCAGCAGTGGCTCTTTCTCAATGCGGGCGCTTGTCCGGGGTAGAGCCTGCTACTAACTAACAGGCCCTGGGTAACCACGGGAGCAAGCCGGGAAGCGAGTCGATCCACCCGTCGGCGGGCCACTTGTCGGGTGAATCATCCGCGCCGAGATAACCGTAGCGCGCAACGAGCGTCTTCATTCCTGCGGCTTGACCCGCTGTGATATCGCGTTCGGCATCTCCTACATAGACGCAGTCCGCGGCATTGATGGAGAGGGCGGCGGCCGCAGCAATCAGTGGTCCGGGATGCGGTTTCGCCTGTGGCGTCGTATCGCCGCAGATGATGGCGTTGGCGCGCAGCGAGAGAGCCAGACGCTCGAGCAGCGGCAACGTAAATCGCGTGGCCTTGTTGGTGACGATGCCCCAACGCAGTTGACGTCGCTCGATCTCGGCAAGCACTGCGTCAGCTCCGGGAAACAACCGCGTGCGCTCACAGATTGCCGCGGCATAGTATTCGAGAAAGGCATCGCGCAGCGCGTCGAAATCCGGACTATCCTTGGTGACGCCAAAGCCCGCGCCCAGTAACCCGCGTGCGCCATGCGAGGCGTGCGGGCGAAAGGTCTCGAGGGGCAACGGCTCCAGTCCGCGATCGTCACGTACCCGGTTGACGGCAGCCGCGAGGTCGCCCGCCGTGTCGGCCAGGGTTCCGTCCAGATCGAACAACACAGCACGAACCGAAAGCGGCGGCACTTTCAGCGCTTCCCCGAATCGTGCCGACGAAAGGTCGCGATGTAGTTAACTGATGTATCGGCTCCGAGGCTATAGCGTCGGGTGAGCGCGTTATAGTTGAGGCCGATGATCGCCTCGGCTTCCAGACCGGCCTTGCGGGCGTGTGATGCCAGCTCCGACGGTTTGAGAAATCGCGCGTAGTCGTGCGTTCCTCGCGGCAGCAGTCCCAGAATGTACTCTGCACCCAGGACCGCAAAGAGGTAAGCCTTGGCGTTACGATTGATGGTAGAGAATGCTAGCACCCCGCCACGCTTCGCGAGACGAGCGCAAGCGGCCACGGTGGACTCCGGCTGCGGCACGTGTTCCAGAAGCTCCATGCACGTCACGACGTCGAAGCCCTCCGGTGATTCGGTAGCGAGCGTTTCTGCGGCGATCAGACGATAGTCGACGGCCGACCCAGACTCGAACTGGTGCAAACGCGCGACGCCGAGCGCCTTTTCCGAGAGATCGATGCCGGTGACCTGAGCGCCCTCGGCGGCCATCGCCTCCGCGAGAATACCGCCTCCGCAGCCAACGTCGAGCACCGTTTTGCCGCGAAGCCCGCCACAACGCTCGGCGACGTAAGCGAGCCGCAGCGGATTGATGTCATGCAACGGCTTGAATTCGCTGGTCGGGTCCCACCAGCGATGAGCGAGCGCGCTGAACTTGGCAAGTTCCGCAGGATCAGCGTTGGTTACTGGCATCGATCGAAGTCAAAACGCATTACGGTTGCCGTTCCAGCCTTTCCTGCCAGAAACGAGCTCGGGCGAGAAGATCGTGAGCATTGAGTCGGGTGAGCTCGCCGGAATCAAGCACCCGCTCGCCGCGTACCCAGACGTCGCAAACCTGATCCCGCCCGATGACATAAATGAGATGCGACACCACATCGTAGCATGGGGCATGCTGCCAACCTCCGAGATCGACGGCGATAAGGTCGGCCTGTTTTCCCCGCTCGAGTGATCCGATTTCGCGTTCGAGGCCGAGCGCCGCAGCGCCGTTCAGGGTCGCCATGCGCAACACGCTCGGCGCGGGCAGGGCGCCCGCATCGCCTGTGGCCGTCTTGGCAAGGAGTGAGGCAAGTCGCGCCTCGCCAAACACATCGAGCCGGTTGTTGCTCGCAGCACCGTCGCTGCCAAGCGCAATCGAAACGCTGCGCGCTTGCAGCGCGGTGACCGGAGCGATGCCATTGGCGAGCTTGAGGTTCGACGTGGGGCAGTGCACGACGTGGCACGCATGGGTGGCCAGCAGGTCGATGTCGGCTTGGTCGATGTGGATGGCATGGATTGCGATAAAGCCGGGCCCCGTCGCACCGAGCGCGTGCAGACGCTGAAGCGGCCCGATGCCGTAACGGGCGACACTCTGTGCCCGTTCGTCCGGTGCCTCGAGCAAGTGCGTCTGAATCGGCAACTCGAGTTGTCTTGCATAGACGACGACTTTGCTCCAACTCGCATCGCCCACTGTGTAAGGAGCGTGCGGAGCTAACGAGAAGGCCAGGCGCGGTTCATGTTTCCATAGGTCACGTGCCGCAAGCCCTGCCTGCAGGCACCCGTCGGCGTCGGCAGCATAGGGCGTCGGGAAGTCGACCACCGGCAAAGCGAGCATGGCGCGCATCCCGCTTTCGCTATAAGCCCGCGCGGCGGCGTCAGGGAAAAAATACATGTCATTGCAGCAGGTGACGCCTCCTCTGATCATTTCCGCGGCGGCGAGGAGCGAGCCGTCGTGGACGAAATCAGGGGCGAGGAAGCGTGCTTCCCTTGGCCAGATGTGATCTTCGAGCCAGGGTTTGAGGGGAATGTCGTCGGCGATTCCGCGCAAAAGCGTCATGGCGCCGTGCGTATGCGCGTTGACGAGTCCCGGGAGCAACGCATGTGAAGGCAAGGAAATGTGTTCTCTTGCTTCGATGCCATCAGCGTGAAGAGTGGGCATCACCGCCGCGATGCGGCCACCTTCGATCAGCACAGAATGATGCTCGAGCGCGCCCTCCGGCACGATGGGAATGACCCATCGTGCGTCGAGGCGAAGATCGACGGTGCTCATGTCGCGATGTCGCCGCTGCGGCCTTATGTTGTGGAAAGAAAAAGCCCCGCACGCGGCGGGGCTTGTTCAAGCTGCTTACCTAGGCTCAGCGCTTCACGGCCTCGCCTTTGACCTCGATCTCGACGCGACGGTCAGGCTGGTAGCAGGCGATCAATTCCTTCATGTTCTTCTGCTTGCACACCAGTCCAGGAACCGGCTGAGTCTTGCCCATGCCGAGCGTTTCGATCTTGTCTCTGGCGACACCCTTCGACACCAGGTAATCGCGCACAGCGTTGGCGCGACGCTCCGAGAGTCTCTGGTTGTAGGCCTGTGTTCCGATCGGATCGGTGTGGCCGGTCACCAGAACAAGCTCCAGCTTGGTGACATTGTTGAGCTTGCTGATCACCTCGGTGTCGATCGCCTGCCTGCCTTCGGGCTTGAGATCGGCCTTGTCGAAATCGAACAGCGCCTTCGCGGCAAGCGTGATCTTTTGCACTTGCGGCGGCGGTGGCGGCGGTGGTGGCGGCGGTGGCGGCGGTACTACGGCCGGCGGCGGCGGCGGTGCCGGCTTGGGAACCAGATCAGGATCGCATTCGATGATCGCCATCGCAGGCGTCCAATAGCCCGTGCGCCAGCAAAGGGTATCGTTAACTCCCGGTTTCCCGCCGTAACTGCCGCTTCTCCAGATATTGGCATCGGGCTTGCCATACCCGAACAGCACATAACCGCTGTTCTGAGGATTGGCCTGCCCAAAAGCCGCAGACGCCAGCATGGCGGCGCTTGCGCCGGTCACGATGGTCGCTATCAGACGAAGTTTCATCGATTTCACCCCTTTGACTTGAGTTGTGGAGCCTGACCTATTCATTTTTTTGCTGCTAACGGCGATTTTTGCGATGGTCGTCTGGAAAGAGCGACTTGCATCCGACTATAGCATAGGGATTTTCGCGGTGCCAAGGCGAATTTGGATTCTTGCAACAGGAACTTGGAGAGTGTCGCATCAATACAACGGTCATGATAAAATTCATTCTTTTCCGCGCGCATCCGCACTCGGACGCGATACGAGGTCGAGCGCTTTAGTCTGCATGGCCTGGCACCGCCGATCGGACGACGCTTACTTTTCACTCTTTTTACCGCTCAAGAGCCCGCCTGACGATGGAGCAGTTCGCTAAAGAAACCCTTCCGGTAAGCCTAGAAGCCGAAATGCGGCATTCCTATCTCGATTACGCGATGAGCGTGATCGTGGGGAGGGCCCTTCCGGACGTACGAGACGGCCTCAAACCGGTTCACCGCCGGGTCCTTTTTGCGATGCACGAGGCCAACAACGTCTGGAACCGGCCTTACGTGAAGTGCGCCCGGGTCGTCGGTGACGTCCTCGGGAAGTACCACCCGCACGGCGATACGGCGACCTACGAAGCCCTGGTACGCATGGTTCAGGAATTTTCCTTGCGCTACCCGCTGATCGACGGCCAGGGGAACTTCGGTTCGGTGGACGGCGACGCGCCTGCGGCTTACCGGTATACGGAGTGCCGGCTCGAAAAGATCACTGTGGAAATGCTTGCCGACATCGACAAGGAAACCGTCGATTACGTCGCCAATTACGACGGCAAGGAGCAGGAGCCTACGGTATTGCCGGCGCGGCTTCCCAACCTGCTGGTCAATGGCTCGTCGGGGATCGCCGTGGGCATGGCGACCAACATCCCACCCCACAACCTCGGTGAGATCGTAGGGGCGTGCCTCGCCTTGCTCGGCAATGCGGAGCTCACCGTCGATGACCTGATCGAGCACATTCCCGCGCCCGATTTTCCGACCGCCGCAATCATCTACGGCACCGAAGGGGTGCGCGAAGGTTACCGCACGGGTCGCGGACGCGTGGTGCTGCGCGGTCGCACCCATATAGAAGACCTGGAAAAGGGCGGTCGCCAGGCGATCATCGTCGACGAGATCCCTTACCAGGTCAACAAGTCGACATTGTTGTCGCGCATCGGCGAGCTCGTTCGCGAAAAGAAGCTCGATGGCATCGCCGATCTCCGGGACGAATCGGATAAGTCCGGCATGCGCGTGGTGATCGAGCTCAAGCGGGGCGAGGTCACCGAGATCGTTCTCAATAACCTGTTCAAGCTGACGCAGCTCCAGGACAGCTTCGGCATGAACATGGTGGCGCTGGTCGATGGCCAGCCGCGGCTGCTCAATCTGAAGCAGTTTCTCGAGTACTTCCTGCAGCACCGGCGCGAAGTCGTCGTTCGCCGCACGCGCTACGAGCTCAAGAAGGCACGCGAGCGAGGCCACATTCTCGAAGGTCTCGCCGTTGCGCTGTCGAACGTCGACGAGATCATCGCCCTCATCAAGGCCGCACCGAGTCCTGCCGATGCCAAGGCGGGGCTGATGGGTCGGATCTGGCGCTCAGGGGTGGTCGAGTCCATGTTGCAGCGCGCGGCAGCGGATGCGGCCCGTCCCGAAGGTCTCGCACCCCAGTTCGGCTGGCAGGGCGGCGTCAAAACGCCCGGCTACAAGTTGTCCGATGCACAGGCCCAGGCGATTCTCGAACTCCGACTGCAACGCCTCACAGGTCTCGAGCAGGACAAGATCACCGCCGAATACCGCGAGGTGATGGAGCAGATCGTCGAGTTGATCGATGTGCTCGACAAGCCGGCACGGGTAACGACCATCGTCGCCGACGAATTGAAGTCCATCCGCGACCAGTTCGCTGACAAGCGCCGTTCCGAAATCATCGCGCAGAGCGTCGATCTCTCGCTCGAGGATCTGATCGCGCCCGAGGACATGGTCGTGACCTTGTCGCACGGCGGATACATGAAGGCGCAACCTATCGCCGAATATCGTGCGCAACGCCGTGGCGGTCGCGGCAAGCAGGCGACGGGCACCAAGGAAGACGATTTCATCGATCGCCTGTTCATAGCCAATACGCATGATTTCATCCTGTGCTTTTCCAATCGTGGCCGCGTCTATTGGCTGAAGGTCTATAACGTTCCTCAGGGCGGACGGATCTCCCGCGGCAAGCCGATCGTCAATCTTGTACCCCTGCTCGAACACGAGAAGATCACGGCGATCCTGCCGGTCAAGGAGTTTGCGCAGGATCGCTTTGTGTTCATG
This sequence comes from Betaproteobacteria bacterium, assembly GCA_005882995.1. Taxonomy (GTDB): domain Bacteria; phylum Pseudomonadota; class Gammaproteobacteria; order Burkholderiales; family Casimicrobiaceae; genus PALSA-1003. The sequence goes on along the minus strand of VBCY01000196.1, from coordinate 9,397 downwards.
GCCACAGCGAAAGGGACCGTCAAAAAGACGCCGCTGTCCGAGTTTTCGCGGCCGCGTCCCTCCGGCATCATCGCCGTGGACTTAGACGATGGCGATTTCCTGGTCGGCGCGGCGCTCACCGATGGCAAGCACGATGTGATGCTCTTTTCCTCCGGAGGCAAAGCTGTACGTTTCGAGGAAACCGACGTAAGACCGATGGGCAGAAACGCTCACGGCGTGCGCGGCATGCTGCTCGACCGTGGTCAACGCGTGATCTCGATGCTGGTCGCCGAAGACGAACAACAGTCGGTGCTCACCGCTACCGAAAACGGCTATGGCAAGCGCACACCGATCGTCGAACACACGCGTCATGGTCGCGGGACCAAGGGCATGATCGCGATCCAGCAGAGCGGGCGCAACGGACAGGTCGTCGCCGCGGCACTCGTTCATCGCGACGACGAGGTGATGCTGATTTCGACCGGGGGCGTGCTGATACGGACCAAGGTCTCGTCGATCCGCGAGATGGGCCGCTCAACCCAGGGCGTGACGCTCATCAACCTCAGTGAAGGCGAGAAGCTGGCAGGGCTCGAGCGAGTCGCTGAAACCGAGGTAGACGGCGAAGAATAGGCGTTTCACTTGCGCGAACGAGAGCGATGTCCGACGACAGCGAGCAGGAACTCAAGCGCCGCCGTGACGCGATCGACGCGCTCGATCGCGAGCTGCTGAGGCTGCTCAACGAACGAGCGACCCACGCCAAGGCGATCGGTGCGTTGAAGGATGAGGGAACGGCCTACCGGCCGGAGCGCGAAGCTCAGGTGCTGCGTGCGCTGCAACGGGAAAATCGCGGGCCGCTAGCCAACGAAGCGGTCGCCGGCGTGTTCCGTCAGGTGATGTCCGCCTGTCTTGCACTCGAGCGCAGACTCTGTATCGCGTATCTTGGCCCGCCGGGCACTTTCAGTCATGCCGCGGTAGCGAGACATTTCGGCGATTTCGTCGACGCCGAGCCGTATGCGTCCATCGACGAAGTCTTTCGCGCTGCCGAATCGGGCCAGACCGACTATGCGGTGGTGCCGGTCGAGAACTCCACCGAAGGCGCGGTCGGCCGCACTCTCGATCTGATGTGCCAGACGGAGCTCACCATCGTCGGGGAGATCAAGCTCCGTATCGCCCAACATCTGCTGTCGGGCGCGACGGCGCTCAGTGCGGTGACGCGCATTTACTCGCACGCGCAATCATTGGCGCAATGTCTGCAGTGGCTCGCCCGTCACCTTGCCGCCGTCCCGCGCATTCCGGTCGCGAGCAACGCGGAGGCGGCGAAGCTTGCGGCCGCGGAGGCCGGGGCGGCAGCGATCGCCGGTGAGACCGCCGCGGCGATCTACGGTCTGCATGTGCTCGCGCCGCACATAGAGGACGATCCCAACAACACGACCCGCTTTTGGAGGCCGGGGCGGCAGCGATCGCCGGTGAGACCGCCGCGGCGATCTACGGTCTGCATGTGCTCGCGCCGCACATAGAGGACGATCCCAACAACACGACCCGCTTTTGGGTGCTGGGGCGGCAGTCGATCGCTCGTTCAGGGCGCGATGAGACATCGCTCGTGATGTCAGCGCATAACCGCCCTGGCGCGGTGCACGCGCTCCTGGAGCCGCTCGCCCGGAACGGCGTCAGCATGAGTCGCCTCGAATCGCGGCCCGCCCGCACCGGACTGTGGGAATATCTTTTCTTCGTCGACCTGGAAGGGCATCTCGAGGACGCGCCCGTCGCGGCGGCGCTGTCGGAATTGCGCGGTCGCGCTCCTTTCCTGAAGGTGCTGGGCTCCTATCCTGCCGCGCCGGTTTTGAAATGAGCTTTGGAGAAGGTTGCCGATGAGTTGCGACGCGCTTGCGCTTCTTTCGCCGGAATACATTCGCCGCATCTCGCCGTATGTGCCGGGAAAGCCCATCGATGAACTCGCCCGTGAATATGGGTTGGCGGAGAGCGATATCGTCAAGCTCGCGTCGAACGAGAACCCGCGCGGGCCCAGCCCGAAAGTTCGGGACGCCATCGCGTCGGCGGCCGCAGGCGTCACCCGCTATCCCGACGGAAACGGCTTCGCGCTGAAGAGCGCTCTTGCCGAGCGTTACGGCGTTTCCCTCGATCAGATTGTGCTCGGCAACGGTTCCAACGACATACTGGAGCTTGCGACCCAGGCGTTTTTGCGACCGGGTGATCATGCGGTGTACGCGCAGCACGCCTTTGCGGTCTATCCGCTCGCGACGCAGGCGCGCGGGGCGACCGGCATCGTCGTTCCCGCGCGCGAGCTCGCTCACGATCTTGCAGCAATGCGCGCTGCCATCACGCCGCGCACACGCATTGTCTTCGTCGCCAATCCAAACAATCCGACCGGTACCTGGCTGGCGGGTGATGAACTGCGCGAGTTCATCGCGTCCGTTCCTGCTGAGGTGCTCATCGTGCTCGATGAGGCGTACAACGAGTACCTGGAAAAAGCGCGGCAGGCGAACAGCGCGGCGTGGATCGCCGATCATCCCAACCTTCTCGTGTCGCGGACGTTTTCCAAGGCATACGGCTTGGCTGGGCTGCGCGTCGGCTACGGTCTTGCCGAGGCATCGGTCGCGGATATGCTCAATCGGGTACGGCAGCCATTCAACGTGAACTCGGTCGCCCAGGCGGCGGCCCTATGCGCGCTCGGTGACACCGAATACGTCGAGGAAAGCGCTCGCCTCAATCGGGCGGGCCTCGACCAGTTGATGCGGGGCCTTGCCGAGATGGACGTGAGCTATGTCCCGTCGCATGGGAATTTTCTTCTGGTGCACATCGGCGATGCGGCCGCCATCAACGAGCAGCTTCTGCGTCGCGGCGTCATCGTGCGCCCGGTCGCCAACTACGGATTGCCCGAGCACCTTCGCGTCACCGTCGGCCTGGCGACGGAGAATCAACGCTTTCTCGACGCATTGCGAGCGTCCCTCGGGCGCTGAGCGCATGATCAGTGCGGGTGCGTTGGGGAAAGTTGTCGTCGCAGGCGTCGGCCTGATTGGCGGCTCATTCGCACTGGCGAGCAAGCGCGCTGGCGCGGTGGAGACCGTCGTCGGCGTTGGACGAGGGCGGCCCAATCTCGATGCCGCGCTCGAGCGGGGTATCATCGACCGCGCTTACGTGCTTGAGGATCCGTGGCTCGCGGAACTTGCCGACGCTGATCTTCTCATGCTGGCGACACCGGTCGGTCAGATGGCGGGAATGTTTGCCGCCATCGCGCCGCATCTTGGCGCCTCGACTGTAGTCACGGATGCCGGCAGCACCAAGCAGAATGTCGTGGCGGCGGCGCGTACCCATCTGGCGTCAGCGCTGCCGCGCTTCGTTCCTGGACATCCCATCGCTGGAACGGAACATTCCGGCGCAGCGGCCGCGTTCGAATCGCTGTTTCGCGACAAGAACGTGCTGCTCACGCCACTCGCCGAAACACTTCCAACGGCCATCGAACTTGTGGAGGAGTGCTGGCGCGTCTGTGGCGCTCGTGTCACGCATCTCGATCCGTCTCGCCACGACGAGCTATTCGCGGCGGTGAGTCACTTGCCGCATGCGCTCGCTTTCGCGCTGGTACGCGAGCTTGCTGCTCGGCGTGACGGCGACGAATATTTCCGCTATGCCGCCAGCGGCTTCCGCGACTTTACCCGCCTTGCGGCGAGCGATCCAGAGATGTGGCGCGACATTTGTATGGCCAATCACGACGCGTTGCGCCGCGAGCTCGCCGCCTATCGCGCCGAGCTGGACAGAATCGATCGATTGCTCGCACCCGGCGACGGCGACGCATTGAACGCGCTGTTCGCTGCCGCGCGGGATGCTCGCCGCGCCTGGCTCGAGGCGCATCGCGGCAACGAAGAAGTCTAGAGCCTCACGCCGATGGAATTCCTCGACCTGCCACCGGTGTCGCGAATGGCGGGTAGCGTACGACTGCCAGGCTCCAAGAGCATCTCCAACCGAACGCTTCTGCTCGCAGCGCTGGCTTCCGGGACGACCGAAATCCGAGGCTTGCTCGACGCTGACGATGTCGAGCGCATGCTCGACGCTCTGCGCGCACTGGGTGTGCACATCGAGCGCCGTGGCGCGTCGCGCGACTTCCTGGTGCACGGAGTCTCCGGCTCCTTTCAGACTCAAAGCGCCGAGCTGTTTCTCGGCAACGCGGGCACGGCGTTTCGCCCGCTGGCTGCGGTTCTCGCGCTGGGTACGGGCGAGTATCGATTGTCCGGCACCGAGCGCATGCACGAGCGCCCGATCGGCGATCTGGTCGACGCGTTGCGCGAGCTGGGGAGCAACGTCCGCTACCTTGGCAACCCGGGCTATCCGCCACTCCACATCAGCGCGCGGACGCCCAATGCCGTTGAGCGCGTGGCGGTACGCGGAGACGTTTCAAGCCAGTTCGTGAGCGCGCTGTTGATGGCGCTGCCCCTCGCGGGAAACACTGTGGAAGTCGACGTGGTAAGCGAGCTCATCTCGAAGCCTTACGTCGAAATCACGCTCAATCTCATGCAGCGCTTCGGCGTCGAGGTCGAGCGGAGCGGCTGGCGAAGCTTTCGTGTTCCGGCGCACGCGGCTTATGTATCTCCGGTAGCTATTAACGTCGAGGGGGATGCCTCCTCTGCATCGTATTTTCTTGCTGCCGGGGCGATCGCGGGTGGACCGGTGCGGGTACAAGGCGTGGGTCCCGGAAGCATCCAGGGCGACGTGCGCTTTGCCGAAACCTTGAGCGCGATGGGAGCGAGCATCGCCGGGCAGGATGACTGGTACGAGGCACGCAGCGGCCGCGCGCTGCGCGGCATTGATGCCGATTTCAACAGCATTCCGGATGCGGCGATGACCGCGGCAGTGGTCGCGCTGTTTGCGGACGGTCCGAGCACGCTGCGCAACATCGGAAGCTGGCGCGTCAAGGAAACCGATCGCATCGCGGCGATGGCAACAGAGCTCACGAAACTTGGCGCTCGAGTCGAGACCGGCCCGGACTGGATACGCATTACGCCGCCGGGTTCGCTCGTGCCCGCTACCATCGATACCTATGATGATCATCGGATGGCGATGTGTTTTTCGTTGGCCACGCTGGGCGGCGTTCCAATCCGCATCAATGATCCACGATGCGTGAGCAAGACCTTTCCTGATTACTTTGCAGAATTCGCACGACTCTCCCGATGATCTCTTCGACTACCCCTGTGATCGCCATCGATGGACCGGCGGCGTCGGGTAAGGGGACCGTCGCCAAGGAGGCCTCCCGGGTGCTGGATTTCCACTATCTCGACAGCGGGGCGCTGTATCGTCTGGTTGCTCTGAAGGCTCTGCGCGAGGCGACGCCACTGCATGACGAAGCGGCAATGGCAGCCACCGCGTCCCGGTTGAACGCCGTCTTTGACAACGACGCCATAGTTCTTGACGGCAGCGAGGTTTCGGCCGCCATTCGCGCCGAAGCGGTGAGCGAAGCAGCTTCCCGGGTGGCGGCCTTGCCGGGGGTCCGATCGGCGCTTCTATCGCGCCAACGTGGGTTTCGCCGGCCGCCCGGGCTTGTTGCCGAAGGGCGCGACATGGGCACGGTGGTCTTTCCCGACGCAGTTCTCAAGGTCTTTGTCACAGCAAGCCCTGAGGAGCGAGCGAGGCGCCGGTATAACCAGTTGATCGAAAAAGGAAACTACATTACAATTGACGGTCTTTTGCGCGACATCCGGGAGCGTGATGCGCGGGATAGCACTCGGACGGCGGCGCCATTGAAGGCCGCGCCCGGCGCCCTGATCCTGGATACGACGAATTTGACGATCGATGCAGCCACTGCCTTTGTAGTCGGGAAGTATCGGGCGCTGGCTGCTGCCGAGCGGCACTAAACGCGGAACCGGCGCAAAGGCGCGCGGCTCTGCAGGAACGGCCGCCGGCTGGGAGCGGGAGCTCTCTAGCAGGCGGATTTTCAACCACAACCCGCGACCACCTGTGGCCGCGGTAGAACCTGGGACAGCATATTTTTATGGCAACCGCCACAACCAACGAGTCCGGTCAACCGCAGGAGAACTTCGCCGCGCTTTTCGAGGAGTCGCTCGCTCGGCAGGAAATGCGACAGGGCGAGCTGATCACCGCCGAAGTGACACGCGTCGATTACAACATCGTTGTCGTCAACGCCGGCCTCAAGAGCGAAAGTTTTATTCCGATCGAAGAATTCAAGAACGACAAGGGCGAAGTCGAGGTCAAGCCGGGCGACTTTGTGACGGTTGCCATCGAAAGTCTCGAAGATGGCTACGGCGAAACGAGGCTCTCGCGCGACAAGGCCAAGCGGCTCAAGGCCTGGCACGATCTCGAAGCTGCGATGGAGCAGGGCACTGTTGTCTCGGGTCTCGTCACCGGTAAGGTCAAGGGCGGACTGACCGTCATGGTCAACGGCATTCGCGCCTTTCTTCCCGGTTCGCTGGTCGACATCCGTCCTGTGAAGGACACCGGGCCGTTCGAAGGCAAACAGCTCGAGTTCAAGGTCATCAAGCTCGATCGCAAGCGCAACAACGTCGTCGTCTCGCGGCGCGCAGTGCTTGAAGCGAGCCTCGGTGCGGAGCGTGAAGAGTTACTCAAGACATTGCAGGAAGGTGCGATCGTCAAGGGTGTGGTCAAGAACATTACCGACTACGGTGCGTTTGTCGACCTGGGTGGGATCGACGGCTTGCTGCACATTACCGATCTCGCCTGGCGTCGCGTCAAACATCCCTCCGAAGTGCTGTCGGTCGGCGACGAAGTCACTGCCAAGGTGCTCAAGTTCGACCAGGAGAAGAACCGTGTCTCGCTCGGTATGAAGCAGCTCGGCGAGGATCCATGGGTCGGTTTGTCGCGCCGGTATCCGCCGGGTACCCGGCTGTTTGGCAAAGTCACCAACCTTACCGATTACGGCGCCTTTGTTGAAATCGAGCAAGGCATCGAGGGATTGGTCCACGTTTCCGAAATGGATTGGACCAACAAGAACATTCACCCCACCAAGGTGGTGCAGCTGGGCGACGAAGTCGACGTGCTGGGCATGAAGCAGTGCATGCCCAACCCGTGGGAAGAATTCTCGATGAACCACAAGAAGGGCGATCGGGTGAAGGGGCTGATCAAGTCGATCACCGACTTCGGCGTGTTCATCGGCTTGCCGGGCGGAATCGATGGGCTCGTGCACCTCTCCGATCTATCATGGACGCTGCCCGGCGAAGCCGCAGTACGTGAATATCGCAAGGGGCAGGAGGTCGAGGCGGTGGTGCTCGCCATCGATGTCGAACGCGAGCGCATCTCGCTCGGCATCAAGCAGCTCGATGGCGATCCCTTCTCCAACTTCGTCGCGACTCACGATAGAGGCACCGTCGTGACCGGCACGGTCAAGTCGCTCGACGGCAAGGGTGCGGTCATCACGCTCGATGGCGACGTCGAAGGCTACCTTCGTGCGTCCGAAGTCGCGCGCGACCGTGTTGAAGACATCCGGTCTCACCTCAAGGAAGGCGACTCGGTCATCGCGATGATCATCAACATCGATCGCAAGAATCGCTCGATCAACCTGTCGATCAAAGCCAAGGATCACGCCGATGAATCCGAGGCGATGCAGCGCATCACAGCCGAGAATGTGGGCGCCAGCGCGGGCACGACCAATCTGGGGGCGCTTCTCAAGGCCAAGCTCGATAACAAAAATCAAGGGTAAGCGAGCCCGTGATGACCAAATCGGAGCTGATCGACCGCTTGGCGGCGCAGTTCCCGCAGTTGGTGGCCAAGGATGCCGAGCTTGCGGTAAAGATGATTCTCGACGCCATGGCGGAGAGCCTCGCCCAGGGCGAGCGCATCGAGATTCGCGGCTTCGGCAGCTTCGGGCTCAATTACCGACCGCCACGCACCGGGCGCAACCCCAAATCGGGCGAGCGAGTGCAAGTGCCCGAGAAGCATGTTCCGCATTTCAAAGCCGGCAAGGAACTGCGCGAGCGAGTCGATTTCAAGGACGTCGGCAAGGGCTGATGAGTAAAGGATGGCAGGCGTGACGCCATCCTTTGCTTGAACGACCCGATGGCACTCGTTCGCTGGATCGTCGGAGCTATCGTCTTCCTGGCGCTGCTGCTGCTGGCGCTGCAGAACGCCGATGGGGTACGCATTCGCTTCTACGGCTGGGAATCCTGGCCGATTCCGCTCATCGTTCTGCTGCTGATCGTCTTCGCCATCGGCGTGACGCTTGGCTTGCTGGTGGGGGCCGTGCGAGCAGCGAGGTTCAAGCGTCAGCTCAACCGCATGCGAAAAGACCACGTGAAGCATCTGGCCGGCAACGCCGTTCCGCCTTCGGACGGCGGCTGAAGGCAGGCGCCGCGTGCCGGATTTCGAGCTCTGGTGGCTGCTGCCCATCCCGGTCCTTTTTTTCGCTCTCGGCTGGATCGCGGCGCGCATCGACATCAAGCATCTGCTGCGGGAATCGCGGGCGCTGCCTCTGTCTTATTTTCGCGGGCTCAACTTCCTGCTCAACGAACAGCCAGACAAGGCCATCGAATCTTTCATCGAAGTTGTCAAGGTCGATCCGCAGACCATAGACCTTCATTTTGCCCTCGGCAATCTTTTCCGGCGCCAGGGCGAGATCGACCGCGCCATCCGCATGCATCAGAACCTGATCGATCGCGTCGATCTGCCCGCAGATAAGAGGCAGGTCGCCGTGTTTGAGCTCGCGCAGGACTTTCATCGCGCAGGATTGCTCGATCGCGCCGAAGAGCTTTTTACGCGACTCGACGCGAGTCCCTTCGAATTGCAGTCGCAAGGGTTTCTGCTGCAGATCTACGAGCAGGAAAAGGATTGGCAGAAAGCGGTAGCCGCAACCCGTCGCATGGAAGCGCTTGCCAAGCTGCCCTACTTCAAGGAGATCGCCCACTACTATTGCGAGATGGCCCACAACGCGATGCTGCGCTCGCAGTTCGCCGAAGCGCGCGGAAACACCGACCAGGCCCTCGCTGAATACAAATTGTGCACGCGTGCAACCATGCTCCTCGGTGACATCGAGACGCAACAGGAACAACCGGCGGCGGCGATCGAGGCGTGGCAGCGCATCGAGATGCAGAACCCAGCTTTCCTCTCACTCGTCGCCGATCGGCTGGCCGAGGCGTATCGCAAGGTCGGTGACGTCGCTCAGGGTATTCGCGTACTGAGAAGTTATCAGGACCAATATCCGTCGCTCGACCTCCTGACGACGCTCTTCAACCAGATCCTGATGCACGAAGGCGCGGAAGCTGCCGCGCAGCTCATCAAGGAGGAGCTCAACCGCAATCCGACGCTGCTCGGGCTCGACAAGCTTCTCGAAGCGCAGCTCATGGCGGCGCCCGCGGAGCGGCGCAACGACCTCGAGCTGGTCAAGAACCTCGTGGGTCAGCACATCAAACGGCTGGGGATGTATCGTTGCGAGCAATGCGGCTTT
>VBCY01000195.1:606-2240 GCA_005882995.1 Betaproteobacteria bacterium | reverse complement strand
AATTTCGCCAACATGAAGGTTGGCGACCAGGTCAACGCCGAGTATGTCGAAGCGCTGACGCTCGAGCTTAAGAAGGGCGGGGGCCAGAAGGTGGAGCGTACCGAGCAGGCGGGTGCGATGGGCGCGAAAGCCGGTGCCCTGCCGGCAGGTGCTATGGGACGTCAGATTACGGTCGTTGCCGATGTAGTCAGTGTCGACCCCGCCAAGAAAACAGTGACGTTGCGCGGACCGAAGCGGACCGTTGAGCTCGTCGTAAGGGATCCGGAGCAATTGAAGCGAGTGGCCAAGGGTGATCAGGTCGAAGCGACTTACACCCAGGCTCTTGCGATTGCGGTGGAGCCCGCGGCGAAGAAGTAGCCGCGATGAGGTGACGGGAAACGTCTTGCACCGATGTATGAGTCGTGGCGGAGCGTGTGAGTTAGCGCGCTCACGCGCTGCGGTTGACTTTGACGGATGTGACCGGGAGATCAAGCATGGCGAAGAAGAAGGACAAGTCGAAGGACAAGACCAAGGGCAAAACGAAAGCCGCGGACACGGTCAAGACGGAGACCGGCTCGGAAGCTTCGACGCCAGGCGAAACGCTCAAGGAAAGGGAATATCAAAGGGTACTGAAAGGCCTGCACGTTGAGCTCGTCAAGCTCCAGGAGTGGGTCAAGGCGAAGGGCCTCAAGGTGTGCATCATCTTCGAGGGCCGCGACGGCGCCGGCAAAGGCGGCACCATCAAGGCGATCACCGAACGCGTGAGCCCACGCGTGTTTCGCGTCGTCGCGCTTCCCGCGCCGACCGAGCGCGAGAAGAGCCAGATGTATCTGCAGCGCTACATCCCGCACCTTCCCGCCGCAGGCGAGATCGTGATCTTCGACCGCAGCTGGTACAACCGTGCAGGCGTCGAGCGTGTCATGGGATTCTGCTCGGAAGAGCAGGTGAGCAGACGCGCCGGCTGAACGCGCGGATCGACGACGGAAGAAAGATCTGGAAGCTCTCGCCAATGGACGTGCTGTCCTACAGCCGGTGGTTTGACTATTCGCGTGCTCGCGACGAAATGCTCCAGGCGACCGACACGTTTTGGGCTCCATGGTTCGCCGTGCGCTCCGATGACAAGAAGCGTGCTCGCCTCAACATCATCAAGCACATGCTCGGACGGATTCCGTACAAGTCGGTGCCGCGTGACACGGTGAAGCTGCCGAAGCGGCAGAAGCAGGGGAAGTACAAGGAGACGAACTATCCCTTCAAATTCATTCCGGAAGTCCATTGAACACCGCTCGATACCACCGCCGCAGATGCGGGCGACGCTATGCGCGTGGTGAGCGCATGACCTTGCCGGCTCTGAGGCACCGCCATGAGCGTCGCTGAGGGCTTCGCAAGTACTGAAACGCTTCGCAATGGCCTTGTCGTGACGATGCGGGCGATACGCCCGGATGACCGCGACAGGATCGCTGCGGCGATACGGCAGCTTGATCGGGAGTCGATCTATTTCCGTCTCTTCAGTTACCGGAAAGAGCTTTCGGAGACGGGACTCAACCGGATCATGACGATCGCCCCGGATCGCGAAGCCGCCTTGCTGGTCACCGTTGGTGCCGGCGCGGAGGAGGTCGTCATCGGCTCCGGACGCTACGTCGCATCCGATGCCCATG
>VBCY01000195.1:0-298 GCA_005882995.1 Betaproteobacteria bacterium | reverse complement strand
GGGGAAGAACGAGGTCCGAACGGTCATGATGGCCGCGCTCGGCTGCAACCGCGCCTGGGGGCTCGTGGACGCGGTCATGTATCTCGTGCGTACACTCACGGAGAAAACGCGAAATCTGGCGCTGGCGAAACACGTGGTTGGGGCGGATACGGAGATGGCGCATAGCCTTGTGATGGCAGCGCTGCCCCCCCATGTTGCAGCGATCACCGGCCCGCCCGAGCTCGAAGGAATGCGGCGTCGCCTGCTGGACCTGCCGGTGTTGCGCGCGGGTCTCACGCGCCAGGACTATCTCGCCGCG
>VBCY01000194.1 GCA_005882995.1 Betaproteobacteria bacterium | reverse complement strand
ACGCGGCGCCATTCCTGGATTCGAGGCAAGCGTCGCCTACGGTTCGCTCGACGCCTACATCGAAGCAGAATATGTTTTCGACACCGAAAATCAGAGCGACAGCTATTACTATGCCTGGAGCGAGATCGGGTGGAAGCCGACGGAGTGGCTGCGGCTCGGATTGGCAGGCCAGCGCACGCGCGTCGTGCAAAGCAATCGCGACCTACAACGTGGCTTGTTCGCGCAAGTGATACTTCCGAAAGCGACGCTTGGCGTTTACGTTTTCAATCCGGATACGGGTAGCCGTTACGCGATTATTGCGTTAGGCGTGCAGTTCTAGCGAGAACCGACGATGTCCGCGGACAACACACGATCCTCCGTTAGTGCCGCCGGGCGCAGTTGGAGCGCATTCTTTCCTCCAGCGCAATGGCTGGCTCGGTACCAGCTCCCCTGGCTTCGCAGCGATATCGTCGCCGGAGTAACGCTCGCGGCGTATGGAATCCCCGTCTCGCTCGCGTACGCCACGCTCGCGGGGCTGCCTCCGCAATACGGCATCTACTGCTACCTCGTGGCGGGGCCGGCGTATGCGCTGTTCGGCTCGTCGCGACAGCTCGCGATCGGGCCGACCTCAGCGATCTCGATGCTCGTGGGAACGACATTGATCGGCATGGCCGAGGGCGATCCGCAACGCTGGGCCGCGATCGCGGCGCTCACCGCGCTCATCTTCGCGTCCATGAGCATCGTGGCTTGGCTGCTGAAACTCTCTTCGCTGGTGAGCTTCATCAGCGAGACGATTCTGCTGGGCTTCAAGGCGGGTGCCGCGCTCACTATCGCGATGACCCAGCTGCCGAAGCTCTTCGGCGTGAAGGCCGGCGGCGAGAACTTCTTCGAACGGGCATGGACCCTTGCGACGCAGCTCGGCGGCACGAACATTGCCGTACTTGTGTTCGGGCTGTGTGCGATCGGGCTGCTCGTAGCCGGAGAGAAACTC
>VBCY01000192.1:13273-15483 GCA_005882995.1 Betaproteobacteria bacterium | reverse complement strand
ACATTGTCTTCGCGAAAGATGGTCGAAAGGTGCCGTAGGTCTGGCGGGATGCGCGACTTCAGGCCAGGATTCCAGGGCCCGAATTGCACATCGCCTTCGTCAATGGCGTGATTCAAGGATCGCTCTTCGCAGAAGGGACCAAAGGATCCAGTTTACCTTGGCTGCTGTTCGAATCGGCCGCGTGTTCTTAGGATGCGACAATGCTTGACTCAACTGCCGGCTTGGCGGACGAGCTCGCGCGAGAGCTGCTCTACAGTAGCGATCTTGTACCGCCCATGTTGGCATCTCGTTGGCGTGGCAGTAGAGTAATCGAGCAGTAATTGACACCGCCGAAGGGGTTTTCTCGAGATGTCGTCCGCGATCACCACCGTACTCTTTACCGACATCGAGGCGAGCACGCGCTTGTGGGAGCAGGAAGGCGAGAAGATGTCGCAGGCGCTCGCTCGACACGACGCGCTGTCGCGTTCGGCGGTCGAGGCTAATCACGGCGCGGTCGTGAAAATGACCGGCGATGGGATTTGCGCGGCATTTGCCGATCCTCTCGATGGTATCAACGCCACGGTAGCGCTGCAGCAGGCGCTCAATGATTCTGCGGCAACGAACGGGATCGCGTTGCGCGTGCGCTATGGATTGCATCTCGGTGTCGTGGAACGGCGCGACCACGATCTCTTCGGAAGTCCGGTGAATCGTGCAGCGCGGATCATGAAGGCGGCGCACGGCGGACAGATCCTGCTATCGCAGGCAGTGGTCGATTATGTCCGGAGCCGCTTGCCCCGCTCCATTTCGCTGCGGGATCTCGGCGCAGTTCGGCTTCGCGACCTCGCGACCTCAGAACACGTCTACCAGGTCGTTCATCAGGACCTGCGTCAGGAATTTCCCGCGCTACGCTCGCTGGAAGCGACGCCTAACAATCTGCCGCAGCAGGTCACCTCCTTTGTGGGACGGCAGCGCGAGCTCGCCGAAGGCAAAGCGATGCTGGAGGGCACCCGTCTGCTGACGCTCCTCGGCATGGGCGGCCTCGGCAAGACGCGTCTCGCGCTGCAGGTCGCCGCGGATGTGCTGGAAAACTATCCCGATGGCGTGTGGTTCATCGACTTGGCGCCGATCAAGGATGCTTCGCTGGTGTCGAATGCTGCCGCCCAAGCGCTCGGTTTGCACGAAGAAGCAGGAAAGCCGCTGGTCGAGACGCTTTGCGCACATTTGAAAGACAACAAAGCGCTTTTGGTGCTCGACAACTGCGAGCATCTCGTGGGCGCATGCGCCAACCTTTCCGAGACCTTGCTCGCCAACACCCGCCAACTACGAATCATCGCCACGAGCCGCGAGGTGCTGCGGATACGCGGAGAACAGACCTATCCCGTCTTTCCTCTCGGGGTGCCGCAACGCAACGCCGACGCCGTGACTCTCATGCGATCGGAAGCGGTACAGCTCTTCGTCGAGCGTGCGCGACTGCAGAAACCCGGCTTCGTGCTGGATGAGTTGGAGGCACCGGCAGTGGCGGAGCTCTGTGCCCGCCTCGAGGGCATTCCGCTGGCGCTGGAGCTTGCCGCAGCCCGCCTGCGGTCTCTTTCGGTAGGAGAGATCAACAAGCGGCTGCACGATCGCTTCAAGCTCTTGAGCGGGGGCAGCCGCGTAGCATTGGAGCGTCAGCAGACGCTTCGCGCGCTGGTGAGCTGGTCCTACGATCTCCTTCAGCAACAGGAGCAGATGCTGCTGGACCGGCTGAGTGTTTTCGTCGGCGGCTTCGACCTCGATGCCGCGGAGGCGGTATGCGGCGCAGAGCCACTCTCGTCCAACGATGTGCTCGATCTGGTCACTTCGCTGGTCGAGAAATCGCTGGTCATGGTCAAGCAGGAAGACGGCTGGTCACGATACGGAATGCTGGAAACGATCCGTGAGTTCGCCCGCGAACACCTGATCGAACTGGGCGCTACCGAGGGCCGCTACGATCTGCAGCGCACCATCCGCGATTTTGCCCATGACCGGCTCGCCGGGCGCGACGATCTCGCCGCAACGGCAGCACGACACTGCGATTATTATCTCGGCGTCGCCAAAAAAGCTCGCGTAAATTTGCGCGGCGCAGAGCAAGCGCACTGGACGCGTCGAGTGGAGATCGAGCTCGATAATCTGCGCGCCGCGATTGCGTTCTCGCTCTCCGGTGGCGGCGAGCCGGTGAACGCGATCAAGCTGGAGGTCGCATTGATGCGCTT
>VBCY01000192.1:0-13247 GCA_005882995.1 Betaproteobacteria bacterium | reverse complement strand
GCAGGTGGCGCTTGCGCTCCCAGCCATCCAGCAGCCGAACGCCGCCCGTGCCCACGCGCTCTACACGGCGGGTGTTCTCGCCATGAGCCAGGGCGATCATGCCGAGGCGACGAAGACCTTGACGGAGTGCCTGGCGATTCGCCGGACCCTTGGGAACAGCCGGGAGATCGCTGGCACGCTTTCAACGCTGTCGACGCAATACCTGCTGCAGAATGAGCCCGACAAGGCTGGCGCCTGCGAGGAGGAAGCGCTCGACATTTTTCGCAAGCTCGGCGATCGAGAAGGGGAAGGCATCGGTTTGCTCAACCTGGGAGGCATCGCCGTGCGCCAGAACGACCTGGTCGGCGCTGCAAGACTTTTCGAGCAAGCCTGCGCTATCGCGCAAAGCCTCAAGCACCAGGAGCTCGAAAGTGAGTGCGAGCACAATCTGGGAGATCTGGCGCTGCGCAGCGGCGATCTGGAGACTGCAGCGAATCGCTTCGCGAGCTCGCTCAAGATCTGCCGCGAGGCGGAGGACAAGCGCGGCGAGGCGATTGCCATCTGGTTTTCCGGAAGAGTGGACGCCGCCGGCGGTCGCTCCGAATCGGCGTGCAGGAAATTCGCGGAAGCGCTACCAGCCTTTCAAGCTTACGGGATGAATTCGGAAGCGCTCGATTGCCTGGATGATTGCGCAGCGCTGCTCCATGCTGCGGGGCGGTTCGACGACGCCGTACGCCTGCAAGCCGCCGCGGCTGCGCTGCGCGAGCCGCTCGGTCTGCGATCGCCAGAGAGCGTGGCGAAGCAAAAAAGAGAAGTCGATGCGGCTCGGGGTTCGCTGGGTGCGGAGCGCTTCGAGGCCGCCTGGTCGGTCGGGAAGACTTGGACGCTAGAGCAGTCGATCAGGCACGCATTGGAGTCGACTTCCGGCTCGAGCATCAACGCCTGAGGAGTGTGTCGCATCGCCGGGCGGTCTGCGCCTTGGCAAAACAACCCGCCACGCAGGCGGGTTCAAGGTAATCCCTCAGCTTCGCCGCCGCCGGCGTATCGCTGCCAATCCCCCGAGTCCAAGGCCGAGCAGCGCCAGCGTGGCAGGCTCGGGGACGCGGGTGATGGAGGTGACGCGTCCGGTATCCGTCACGACGCCGCCGCAATTGAAGCTCACCACGCCACTCAACTGAAAGCTCAGGTGCGTGCCGTCACAGTTCGACTCGAATCCGACCGGTATCAGACTGAAAATATCCACGGCGATGCCGACCAGCGTATCGGTCGCGTTCAGGCGAACAAATGCGCCGATCCCCGGTGCGCTGGGGATATTCCACGTTCTGTTGAGACTGTCGCTGAAGCTGCCGCTCAGAACATCAAAGCCACACGCATTGTCCGCAGGAAACGGTATGAAGCAGGATGGCGGGACATTGATGCGCATGATGCCGCCGAAATCGAAGGGGTCAAAGCCGATGTCATAGACGACCGCGCGAGCAGGCAGCGCAAAACTTACCAGCAGCAGCGTGGCCGCGGCGCCAAACAGGTTTCGAAAGATCTTGCCGAGCATCCCAGTTCTCCGAGTGAAAGACGCGAAACCGCGCAATCGAATGAGGCCATGAGGCTCGCCTCGTCCGCTAAGAGTCTGTAGGCGACAGCAAGAAACGCACCATGGCAGCAGCGGGTGAACTAAGCGATTGAATTATTGTGTAGCTGCGATGGCTCACGCCTAGATGCGGGACTCATTCATTTCCGGTTGTAAGATTTCCCGACGCGGCGTTTGCACCCTGTCCACGGCTTCAATCGTCTCAGCGCCGACTTCCCTCTTTGCGAAAATTGACAACTCCTATCGTTGCGGCTGGTTCGCATCTTCCCGTGAATTTGATCGTGGTCTCGCAGTCGAACCCGGCAAGATCGCAGCAATCGTTCACGCGCAAAGGGGAATCGATATGGCCACCCTCGCCGCCGCCCATCCTGCCCACGGCATCGGCAGCACGGACGCGCGGCGCCGCATCTGGGCGATTGTCGGCGGGTCGTCCGGAAATCTTGTCGAGTGGTACGACTTCTACGTCTATTCGTTCACGGCGTTGTATTTCGCAGCCGAATTCTTTCCCTCGGGCAACCAGACAACGCAACTTCTGAACGCAGCTGGAGTCTTTGCCGCGGGGTTTTTGATGCGCCCGATCGGAAGCTGGTTGTTCGGGCGGATCGCCGACAAGAGTGGGCGGCGCGTATCGATGATGATCGCAGTCATCATGATGTGCGCGGGTTCCCTGCTGGTTTCGGTCTTGCCGACTTACGCGTCGATCGGTGTCGCGGCGCCCACGATGTTGCTGTTCGCGCGGCTGCTGCAAGGCTTGTCGGTTGGAGGCGAATACGGCACCAGCGCAACCTACATGAGCGAGGTTGCCTTGCACGAGCACCGGGGGTTTTTCGCGTCGTTTCAGTACGTGACGTTGATTGGTGGCCAACTGCTCGCGGTGCTCGTTCTGGTCATCCTGCAGGCGTTCCTGTCCAATGAAGAGCTCAAGAGCTGGGGCTGGCGCGTCCCGTTCGCGATCGGCGCGATCGCAGCGGTAGTGGCGTTCTTCCTGCGACGCTCGCTGACCGAGACAACTTCGCAGTCCGTGCGTCAGCAACAGGACGCGGGGACGATCCGGGGTGTTTTTCGCTACCCGCGTTCGTTCTTAACCGTGCTGGGGTTCACCGCCGGCGGTTCGCTCATCTTCTACACTTTCACGACGTACATGCAGAAGTACCTCGTCAATACGGCCGGCATGGATCCAAAGACCGCGAGCCGGGTGATGACCGTGGTGCTGTTCTGCTACATGATGCTGCAGCCCGTCTTCGGCAGCATTTCGGACAAGATCGGTCGTCGCAATTCCATGATTTGCTTTGGCGTGTTCAGCGTGCTCGCCACCGTGCCCATTTTGAGCGCGCTCGCCCATGTAGTGAGCCCCTATGCCGCGTTTGGCCTGGTGATACTGGCACTCGCGGGCGTGAGTTTCTACACTTCGATCAGCGGACTGGTCAAGGCCGAGCTTTTTCCGATGCACGTACGCGCGCTTGGCGTGGGACTCTCCTACGCGATTGCCAATGCAGTCTTCGGCGGCAGCGCAGAATATGTCGCACTGTGGTTCAAGTCAGCCGGGACGGAATCGACGTTCTTCTGGTATGTGACCCTCATGTGTGGCATCGCCTTGGTTGCTGCCATCGTCATGCCCGACACGCGACGCAGGGGACACTTGAGCGAAGCAGAAGCAAAGTTCATGGAGGCGTAGCCGGATTTAGCCAGGGTATCGCCCGTCCATCCGCTGCTACCACCATGATGACAAGGCGGCGGTTCTTTATTCGGCCTCTAGCGTGTCAGGTACGGCCCCCACGCTGATTTTCGACGGCGACTGCGGCGTATGCCGGCAGTGGGTTCGCTATTGGGACGCTCTCACGGCGGGTCGAGTGCGGTATCGCGCCTATCAGGAGGCGGCGCCGGACTATCCGTCCATTTCCCCGGACGATTTTCGACACGCGATTCAGCTTGTCGAACCCGACGGGCGGATTTATTCCGGCGCGGCCGCGACCTATCGGGTACTGCGTTACGCGCCCGAGCGCCGATTCTGGTGGTGGGCGTACGAAAACGTGCCTGGTTTTGCGCCCGTGTCCGAGTGGGCCTATCGGTTTTTCGCGCATCGTCGCGGCTTGTTGAACGGTCTTACTCGGACGCTGTGGGGTGTGCTGGAGCCGCCCCGCTACGATCTGGTCAGCTGGACATTCCTTCGCGGCCTGGGACTCATCTACCTTGCCGCATTTGCCTCGCTTGCCGTGCAGATCATCGGTCTGGTCGGCAACAGGGGCATCTCACCCGTCGACGCGTATCTGCGCGCGGCTCATCAATATTTCGGGCCGGCGGCTTACTGGTTCGTGCCAACGCTTTTCTGGCTCAACGCGAGCGACACTGCGTTGCTCGCGGCGTGCTTGGCGGGAGCAGCGCTCGCCATTCTGGTCTTTGTCGGGATCGGAGTGCGATGGGCGCTCATCGGCCTCTTCGCCCTGTACTTATCCTGCGTCTACGCCGGGCAAGTGTTCACCAACTTTCAGTGGGACGCGTTGCTGCTGGAGGCCGGGTTTTTGGCGATTTTTCTGACCAGCGGCTCGCGCATCGTGGTGTGGCTCTACCGCTGGTTGATCTTCCGCTACATGTTCATGGCTGGCGCCGCCAAGCTCGTGTCAGCGGACATCACATGGTATGGCTTGGGCGCCTTGCGGTATCACTTCGAGACGCAACCGCTGCCGACTCCGGTTGCATGGTACGTGGCCCAATTACCTCACTGGGCGCTATCTGCGGGGACGGCGGCGACGCTGGCGATTGAAGTTGTCATTGTGTTTCTGGTCTTCGCTCCACGACGACTGAGAGCAGTGGCGGCATGGACGATCATCGGCTTTCAGTTCCTCGTGGCGCTCACGGGAAACTACAACTTCTTCAACCTGCTGACCATGCTGCTTTGCATCTTCCTTTTCGACGACGCCGCTTTGCGCGCAATAGTTCCTGCTCGTCTGCGCGACTACATTTCCAGAAAAGCACCACGGCCCGGCCGCATCGGCACCATCGCCGCTACGATCCTGGCGCTGGTTGCTTTTCCCGTCGGAGCAAACCGGTTTTCACAGCTTCTCGTCAGGCGCGATATTCCCGTCATGGGCACCTTAAGCGATGCGCTGGAGCCGCTGCTGATCGTCAACCGCTACGGTCTTTTCGCGGTCATGACGACCGCGCGTCCGGAGATCGTCATCGAAGGATCGAACGATGGCGAGCACTGGCGAGAATACTACTTTCGCTATAAGCCCGGCCTCGAATCGCGTTCTTTAGGCTGGAACATTCCGCATCAACCGCGGCTCGATTGGCAGCTGTGGTTCGCCGCGCTTGGAGAATGGGAGCACCCCTGGTTCGGGAGATTTTTGCAGCGCCTGCTCGAAAACAGTCCGGATGTGCTGAAACTCCTCGCCGTGAATCCGTTTCCGGAGCACGCACCGAAATACGTCCGCGCAACGCTCTACGACTATCGATTCACTCGTCCCGAGGAGCGAGCTGCTACCGGGCGGTGGTGGGTACGCGAGCGGGGGCAGGCGTTGATTCCGGCCGCTGAGCTCGCAGACTTTCGCCGCTCGCGCGTCGAGTGAGCTGAGCGCTGCAAGCGTTGAGCCTTCAGAGCGTTTCCAATACGAGATCGAAGCGTACGTCGGCGTGAATCTCCGCGGGGTCACCCTTCAACATGACCGGCCGTACCAGCTCTACGCTGCCGATCACCGGGTCGCGGGCGTAATTCCTGGCGGGATCGCCTTCGAAAATCGGGTCGGTGGCGAAGTAGAGTTGCGTAACCAGCGGCTTGTGGCCCGGCGCCGTCACGCGATAATGCACGTGCTGGCATACCCGGCCCGGATAGTGTCCCGGCATGACCGATTCGAAGCTGTAGCTTCCGACGCCATCCCCCACGATGCGCGCCCGGTAGCGATAGCCCTCGAGGTCGTACTTTCCGATGTGGTCTGCTTGCCAGATTTCGACGCTCGCCTGCGGCACCGGCGCACCCCGCACGTCCAAGACCTGTCCTGAGACAACGAGCGGCAACCCAGGATCTCCGGCATTGCGCAGCTGCGCATTGGCGGGTGCGCGTGCTTTGTAGAAAGGACCGAGCGCAGCCCCAGGTGTGGCCGGACGCTGTGCGGAGGCTATCTCCAGGGCCGCAGCAAGAACCTGCGAAGCGAATCCGGCCCCCGCACTCACTATTCCGAGCGCGAGCGCTGGCTGCAGGAATTCTACTCACTTTGAAAGCCGACCATGAATTGGCGCGGCTGAAGAACAGTGGATCTGGGTCGCGGCCTTGCCACCAACGCATGTTCGCCGGTTGCCAGCACGCAATTCGGCTCGCTCTGAACCAGAGACCAGAGGTGATCATCCTTCGTATCTGGCGCGCCCGTTCGAGGCTCCGGCTCGCGAATAATTGCGTTAGCCGCAAGCACCGTCAGCAGGACATCGACGTCGTGCTCGCTCAAGGCGTGGAGCGTCCGTATCTTCTTGCGCAACAGCACCTCCCGGTACTCGGCGAGGAGCGCGGTAGACAGAAGAAACGGAAATGCGCCTTTGCACGTCCCGTCGAGAATCCCGGCGGTGGGGTGGCGGCCAATCCGATCGTGGCATTCCTTCAGATAAAATCATCAAATGGGTCCGAATAGTTGTTGGACCGAGCGACGCTTTAGAAACCTTGAGTAATGAATGACTTAACGCATCGATTGTGCGTGGCGCCTATGATGGACTGGACGGATCGCCATTGCCGCTACTTTCTGCGGCTGGTCAGTCCGCGTGCGCGGCTGTATACGGAGATGGTGACCACGGGTGCGCTCATGTTCGGCAACGTGCCCCGCCACCTTAACTTCGACCCTGCAGAGCATCCGATCGCGCTGCAGCTCGGAGGCAGCGATCCGCAGGCTCTGGCACACTGCGCACGTCTGGGTGAAGCATGGGGCTACGACGAGATCAATCTCAACGTCGGATGCCCGTCCGAGCGCGTGCAGACCGGGAGCTTCGGCGCCTGTCTCATGGCGGATCCGGAGCTGGTCGCGGATTGCGTGCGTGCCATGCGCGATGCGGTAAGCCTGCCGGTCACGGTCAAGCACCGCATCGGAATCGATGCGATCGAAGACTATTCGTTCGTGCGTGATTTCGTCGGCACCGTTGCTTCTGCGGGCGCCGTCGTGTTCATCGTTCACGCGCGCAACGCCATCCTCAAGGGGCTCTCACCCAAGCAGAACCGTGAAGTGCCGCCGCTCAGGTATGAACACGTTTACCGCTTGAAGCACGATTTTCCCGATCTCACGATCGTGATCAATGGCGGGATTACGACGCGCGAGGCGGTCGCTCAACACTTGGGATGCGTCGATGGCGTGATGCTGGGACGCGTTGCCTATCATCAGCCGTGGATCCTCGCCGAGATCGAAGCGTATTGTTCTCCAAAGGGAGCGCGGGGGCGGACGCGAGCACACGTGATTGAAGCCATGATGCCTTATGTCGAGGAGCAAAGGCGTCACGGCGTCGGTCTGCGCGCGGTCGCCCGACACATGCTTGGGCTCTATCACGGACAGCCGGGTGGCCGGCGATTCCATCCTGAAATCCGGCCAACCTTGGTCTGCGAATCATCAAACGCTCCAAAAAACTGCTTGACATTCGATACAGTTGCTCACCCGCGCTGTCGCGCACCCCTCTCCCGGCGGGAGAGGGGTTGGGGGTGAGGGCCCGCTCATACACATTGCAACCGATGTGACGCAGTTAGGAAACGCTCAATCGGAGCCCCGTTTAAGAGCCGTTCGCCTTTCCGGTTGCCGGACCCAGCTCATCGTCGATGTACTGGCGGATGATTGCGTCGAAATCACGATCGGTCTGCATGCCAAGCGCCGGACCCAGCAAGGGGGCGAAGTTGGCGGGCCAGGTCGCCACGATGCGATCGATCACCGGGTCGAGTTGCCACTTGACGCGCGATGCGACGTCATCGCCGGACACGCGACGTAACGCCTCGACCATCGCTCCGACGCCGACGCGGATGCCGGGCACGTTCACCGAGCGCGTATGGGCAAAACCCGCCGCCGCGAACGCCGAGGCCGGAGCTTCGTGGCCGATGATCAGATTGTCGACGACCGCGCGCGGCGATGAGACCCACATTGCGGCCTGGGGACTTACCGGACAGATCGCCTCGACACCGGAGAGCGGCTCCCGCACCACGCCGCTGGCGAACGATGACGCGGCGCGGTTGGGTTTGCCCGGACGCACCGTGACGGTGGGCAATCGCAGCGAACGGCCGTCGATGAAGCCCTTGCGGGTCATGTCGTACACCAAGAGCTCCCCTATCGCTTTTTGCGTTCCATAGGAGGTCTGCGGCGTGATGGGAGAATCGTCGGCGACGGGATCCGGCAGCCGCCCTCCGAACACCGCGAGCGAGCTGGTGAATACGAACTTGGGCGGACGTGTCAGAGCGCGACAGCGCTCGAGGAGGATGCGCGTCGCGTCCACATTGACGCTCATGCCGACGTCGAATTCAGCTTCCGCCTGACCGCTTACTACAGCAGCGAGATGAAAGACCGAATCGGTGTCCGGGGTGACGACGCGCGAGACCAGCGACGAGTCGCCCAGATCGCCCATCACGTGGCGCAGCCGCGGATCCATCACACGCGGCGGTACCACGTCGAAGAGCATCAGCTCGGTGATCGTGCTCATTTCGCCGCTTGCGTTGGTGAGCTGGCCGCGCTCGAGTATGCGAAGCGCGAGCCGGCTGCCAAGAAAACCGCCTCCGCCAGTAATGACAATACGCATGCAAAATCCTCCAGCAGAGCGGGCGTTGCGCTGTTTTGCGCGACCGAATGCGCAGCATTATAAGATAGGGCCTGAACTGCCCTGTACCGCCCTGATGCCTCATTCGAACTCGTTCTCGGCCGCGTCCACCCGCCTGGTGATCGCCACGCGTCAATCCGCACTCGCAATGTGGCAGGCGGAGCATGTACGTGAGCGGCTGCGCCCACATTACCCATCGTGTGCAATCGAGCTGCTGGGCGTCACGACGCACGGCGATCAAGTAATCGACCGGTCGCTCGCCGACATTGGCGGCAAGGGTTTGTTCATCAAGGAGCTCGAGCAGGCGATGCAGGAAGATCGCGCCGACTTGGCGGTGCATTCGCTCAAGGACGTGCCCATGGATATGCCGTCAGGGTTTGTCTTGGCTGCCATCATGGAGCGCGAGGATCCTCGCGATGCATTCGTCTCCAATAGCTATCGTTCGCTCGCAGAGCTTCCGCCCGGCAGCGTCGTCGGCACGTCGAGCTTACGGCGCGAGGCGCAGTTGCGCGAGCGCTATCCCAAGCTCGTGGTAGAGGCGTTGCGAGGCAACGTCAACACACGCCTGCGCAAGCTCGACGAAGGCCGATATGCAGCGATCATCCTCGCGGCGGCGGGATTGAAGCGGCTCGGCCACCCGGAGCGGATCACCGCGTTGCTTGATCCTGCACAGAGCCTGCCCGCCGTCGGCCAGGGTGCCTTGGCGCTCGAATGTCGTGCCGGGCGCGATGAGTTGATCGCGGCGCTGCGCCTTCTCGCTGACGATCACGCGACGCTCGCGACAACTGCCGAGCGCGCTTTCAGCAGGAGGCTCGCCGGCGACTGCCACACGCCGCTCGCGGCGTACGCAACGATGCGGGGTGATGAGTTGTGGCTGCGCGGATTAATCGCCAGCCGCGATGGTACGCGCGTGCTGCGCGGCGAGCGCTCTGCGCCGGCGAGAACGGCGGACGCGGCGCAATCGCTGGGCGATGCCCTTGGCGCCGATTTGCTGGGCCGTGGTGCCGCCGATATTCTCGCCGCATGACCGATCGAGTTACGCTGCGGGGCGCCGGCATTCTTATCACGCGGCCGGCGCGCCAAGCGGCTGGGCTCGCTCGTGAAGTTGCGGCGTTGGGAGGCACGCCGGTCATCTTTCCCGCGGTCATCATCCTGCCCCCGGACGATCGCTCCAAGCTCCTCGAAGTGCAGCGAGAGCTCTCAAACTACGATTACGCAGTGTTTGTCAGCGCTAACGCGGTCGAATACGGGGTGGGCGACGCCGCAGACTGGCCGTCGAAGCTCATCGCTTTCGCTCCGGGGCCCGGGACCGCCGCTGCTCTGGCCGCGTTCGGCGTGACCGCGGTTCGCACGCCGCAGACTTCCATGGATAGCGAGGGACTTCTTGCGCTGCCCGAATTCGAGAAAGTCTCGGGGAAACGCATCGTCATCTTTCGCGGCGGTGACGGTCGGGAGCTGCTGGGGGAAACGCTGGCGGCGCGCGGGGCGCACATTGATCATATCGAGTGCTATCGGCGCGCGAAGCCGAGCCGAGCCGATGGCCTCGAGCAACCACTGCGGGAGGATCGCATCGACGCGGTGACCCTCACCAGCAGCGAAGGACTCGACAATCTGTGGAGCATCTTGAGCGCGGATGGACGCCGGCGTCTGTCTGCGATTCCGGCCTTCATGCCTCATGCGCGCATTGCTGAGCGCGCGCGATCGCTTGGCGTTTCGAAGATCATCGTCACCCAACCTGCGGACGCCGGCTTGGTAGCGGCGTTGCTAGAATACTTTGCCGCTCAATAGAGGGTTTCCAATGCAACCCGACATCATCGTCACTGCTCCACTGCCGCCGTTTCTCTACGATCCACTGAAGGCCGACTACCGCTGCCATGACTATTATCAGGCGCCTGACAAGCCGGGCCTGCTGGCAGCGAACGGTGCGACGATTCGGGGACTGGTTCAGGGCGGCGGCACGGTAACGCCGACCACGCTGCTCGACGCGCTGCCTCGTCTCGAGATCATCTCCGTTTTCGGCGTCGGCTACGACGGCGTCCCGGTTGCTTACTGCAAGCAGCGCGGGCTCAAGGTCACCAACACGCCGGACGTGCTGACCGATGACGTTGCCGACGTGGCGCTTGCCTTGATCCTCATGACGGGGCGTGGCTTCGTGCGCGTCAATCGATTCGTTCATTCAGGCGAATGGGAGAAGCGCAATCCAGAGCTCACCACCAAGCTCGCCGGCCGCAAGGTCGGCATTCTCGGCCTCGGCCGCATCGGCAAGGCGATCGCGCAGCGCGTCGTCGCGATGGGGATGAAAGTGGCCTATACCGGACGCAATCCGCAACAGGTTCCGTACGAGTACATCGGGGATCTCAAGTCGCTCGCTGCTGCGGTGGATTTTCTGGTCGTGGCGTGCCCCGGAGGCCCGGCAACCCGGAACATCGTGAACGCAGAAGTGCTCGCGGCGCTCGGCAGGAAAGGCACGCTGATCAACATCGCGCGAGGCTCGATCGTCGACGAGCCGGCGCTGATCGAGGCGCTGCAGGCTGGCGCGATCAAGGGCGCCGGGCTGGACGTGTTCGCCGACGAGCCGCACATCCCCGCTCCGCTAGGGGCAATGGATTCCGTGGTGTTGCTGCCGCACGTGGGCAGCGCCACCCGCGAGACTCGTCAGGCGATGGGCGATCTTTGCAAGGCGAATCTCGACGCATGGTTCGGAGAGAAAAAGACACTCACGCTCATTGCTGAGCTCGAGTAACTTCCGGAACGCAGCGAAACACCTACTCGGGCACGGTGGTTGCGACGTCGGCCTTGGACCGCGTTGTCAACAGCACTGCAGCGAGCGAGGCCAGAACGAGTCCGAGTGCTACAAATTCGCTCGGGCCCGGTCGTTCGCCCAGAAACAACATCCCGGAGAGCACCCCGACGACAGGCACTGGCAGAGATGACAACGAACTCACCGCCACCGGCAAGGTGCGAGCCATCTTGAACCATGCCCAGTGCGCCAGCGTCCCGGCCAGAAAAATATTGTAGAGGACGGCGAACCAGGCGGTGCCCGACATCTGCGCCAGGGAGGCGAGGGGATGTGGATCGAAGAACGGCACGCAGACCGCGATAGGAATCCAGCCCAGCAGCATCATCCATCCGGTCAGCGTGTTTTGCGGCAGTGGAACCTTCCATCTGCGCAGCAATACCGTTCCCAATGCCCACGTGAGCGCAGCGCCGAGGATGAACAGCGCGCCGACAGGCGAATGCCTGAGCGTGCGCACGTCCTCGCCAAGCAGCACCAGCATCCCGCACATTCCCAGCACCAAGCCGGCGATCTTCAGTTTCGACAGCGGCTCGTGCAGCAATCCGAAGCCGATCAGGACAGCCCAGACCGGCATGGTGTAGGCAAGAATCGCCGAGCGTCCGGCCTGCATCTGCTGCACACCGAACAGGATGAGGCCGTTCCAGGCCGCGATGTTGGTCAGTGCCAGCGCGATCACCTTGCCCCAAAGCTCGCGCGGAATGCGAATCGATTCCCCTGAAAGCTTCGAGATGGTTAGCAGGCCGAGCGCTGCGAAGGCGAGCGTGGCCCCGCGGAAGGTGAGCGGCGGCAGCTCGGTGACGCCCATTTTCAGAACCGGCCAGTTACAGCCCCATACCAGGGTGAGGATGGCGATTTGCAGCAGGCCGGAAGGGGCGACGGTATGACGTTGCGACACCGCTAGCGCGGCTCCGGCGTGTCGTTCACGGACGCTCTCCGTACTTGGATTCATGAAGCGCACGCGCCTGCGTCACCCATTGATCGCGCACGATGCGGCCTGGAAATTCGGGAAGCTTGGCGTCGAACTCGGCAACATCACTGTCGGTCCAGCGCGCTATCTGGCGAAAGGTGCCCACGCCCAGATTGTGAAGCATGCGTTCAAGGACCGGTCCGATACCGACGATGAGCTTGAGATCGTCCGGCTCCGCAGCGCCAAGCAGGATCGGCGGGGGAGCATTGTTTTCGATGTCCACCACCAGCTGGCGATACCGCGCCGCTTCGCGGAGTGCATCGTCCAGGGCCGGAGCGAGTTCTCGATGTTGGCGACGCAGTGCCTCGAGCTCGATCGATGCTGGATCACGGTCGGCGAGCTTATCGCGCAAGCTCCATGCTTCCGCTTCAAGACTGCGAATGATGCGCGCTTTCTCTCTCCCCACGCCGTCGTCGGCATCGGCAGCGACCGCAGCGGTCGCGACTTGCGGCCAGACCGCTGACTCGGTCCGGGATGGCGTAAGGGAAGCATCGACACCACGCGGTCGCGAAGCAAAAAAATAACCGGCGAGCGCGCCCAGAAGAACGGCAATGCTGATGACCAGAATGAGCACGGTGGGGACGATATTGGCGCCGCGGAGCCGATCGGCGCAGCGGCAATGCATTCTAGTGGAGAGCAGAGGCAACGCCTAGCTCACTCCTTGGGGCAACGCCTACGCACGCCTGCTACAATCCCAGCCCACGCATTTCGCTAGAAATCGCTCATGGCCGAACCGGCGACCGCAGCTAACGCGTCCGGGTCACCGCCGGCAGGAGAGCCGGTGCCGCCGAGTGATGGCGACCGGCGGCGCCGATGGCTGCTGATTGTGGTACTGCTGGCTCTCGCCGCAGCGCTGGCGGCCGTATGGATCAGCTCGCGTAACTCGCAACGCGAGCTTCGTCTCGAAGTCGCCAAACGCCTCGGCTCGGTCGAGGTCGCCGAAGCCACCAGCCGGGCGGCGATCAAGGAAGCGCAAGAAGCGTTGCGCGAGACGCAGGCCAAGATGTCATTGCTGGAAACGCGTCTCGCCGAATCGCAGACGCAGCAAGCGGCGCTGGAAGCGCTGTACCGCGAGCTCGCACCGTCGCGTGACGAATGGGCGCTGACCGAAATCGAGCAGGTGCTTTTGCTCGCCAGCCAGCAGTTGCAGCTCGCCG
>VBCY01000193.1 GCA_005882995.1 Betaproteobacteria bacterium | reverse complement strand
GGCCACAGGCAGAAGGTGCAGCGCGACTTGCAGCCGCGGCCCGTGTAGAGGGAAATGTAGGGGTGCTTGAGATATCCGACGAAGTATTTCTCGATGCTCAAATCCCTCTTGTAGACCGGCGTCACGAACGGCAGAGCATCCATGTTCTCGAGCATCGGACGCGCAGCGTTGTGCACGACGCGGCCGTCGGCGTCTCGATAGGAAAGGCCCGCGATGCGATTCCAGTCTCGTCCCTCGGCGACTTCCTTGACGGTGAAATCGAATTCGTTGCCCGTGACGAAGTCGATGGCCCGTGAAGCGGAGAGACTCCCCGAAGGGTCCACAGCGACCTTGGCGCCGATCATTCCTGCCTTGATTCCGGGCTTGACCGACTTCATCGCCTCGATTGCTTTCACGTCCGATGCAAACGATGGAGTCGAGGTATGCAGCACGACCAAATCGAAATCGCCTACTGTCGATACGACGTCCCCAAGGGTGATCCCATGCGGCGGCGCGTCGATCAGCTTGCTGCCCTCGATCAGCGCCGCCGGCTGCGCGAGCCACGTCGGATACCAGAACGAGCGAATCTCACGACGTGCCTGATAACGCGACCCGGCGCCGCCATCGAATCCCTCGAACGACGGTGCCTGTAAAAAGAGGGTGCGCATCACGTTGTGCCCTCTTCTAGAGTAATCAGCGTGCCATCGGAGCGGATTCGGTATCGCTGTCCTCCCCATTGGACCACGTTTACAAAAAAACCCGCGACGTAGACGCCGAATGCCATCAAATCTCGCACTGGCGCGAGCCACCAGCGGTCCGACGAGATCTTCAGAGTATGATCAACCTGCCACTGAAGAACAAGGCGACAACCGATCGCTGCGACAACCATTCCAATGCCGACTAACCCTAAGCCGCTCAACGTCGCGCCCAGAATTGCAAAGGGCAGCGGGTGACTGATCATGAGGCCTGCATAGCCGAGTGGACTCGCGGCGCGCACGGTGCGCGCCCACCGCAGCTCGTGACTCAGAAGCTCGGCGATGCTCTGCTCGGAACAGGAGTGCTCGAGTATCAGCGAAGAAATCCCGACTTTCATCCCTGTGGCTCGAACCGCCCGTCCGACGGCATAGTCGTCGGCGAGACAGGCAGCAAAGGCCTGGAATCCGCCCACTGAGTCGAGCGTTTCCCGGCGCAGCGCGATCGTTGACCCGAAGCAAGGTTGGGCTAGACCCAGCTCGAGCCCAACCAGAACGTTCGGCAGGAAGTGGTAATCGATGCCCATGCTCGCAAGGCGTGTCCAAATGCCGCCGCCGCTCGAGCCCCGGTACATGCATGTCACCGCGCCGACACCGGGTCGATTCAGCGCGGCAATGATTTCGCGCACGTAAGTGCGCGAAACGAGGATGTCGGCGTCCGCAAGGATGACGACGGGATGTCGAATGTGATGCTCCATGCCTATGACATTGGCTATCTTCGGATTGGGGCCGGAACCGGAGACGTGCACCACGAGCTCCAGCTCACGGCCGGGTCGTTCGCGTATCAGGCGATGTACTACTTCAATCGCCCCGTCGGCTGAATCACGTACACCGAGCAGCACCTGCAGCGAGCCGGGATAGTCCTGATCGCAAAACGATGCGAGATCATCGTACAAGGGCGGCGCAAGCCCGGAAAGCGGCTTGAGGATCGTGACACCGGGCGGTTCGCGTGAATGCTGTCCAGCAACTCCTTTGAATCGCCGGACGATGACGGCGGCGCTCAACAGGTAGACGCAACCTAGCGCCGCGATGACAAGAACAATCGCGCTCACCTGGAAGTCGACGATTCCCGTCGCCACGGCATCACTTCCGAACAGTTGCTCGGCAGGTTAACCTACGTTGCAAAGGGCTCTTTTCTACAAAACGGTGCCACCGAATCTGCACACTCTCGCCGCGGCGCCGGCGCTGCGCATTGACCAAGCGCTTGGCGCCCTCGCTGTTTGTCTTGCGCTCGCCGGCTGCGCCAGCCTGTCAGCCCCTCGCGAAACGGCCGATGATCCATTGGAACCGCTCAATCGTACGGTGTTCCGGATCAATACGGCTCTGGACGAAGCATTCATCAAGCCGATAGCCAAGGCTTACCGCGATGCAGTCCCGCCATCCGTTCGCGATCGCATTCGCTCGGCCATCGATAATCTTGCGGAACCGAGGTTTTCGCGAACGACCTGCTGCAGGCGCGGGGCGATGCGGCTGCCACCACCTTCGTACGCTTCTCCATGAATACGACCCTGGGACTCGCGGGGTTGTTCGATCCAGCCACTGAACGAGGTTATCCCAAGCAGTCCGGCGACTTCGGCCAGACACTCTACACATGGGGTTTCGACAGCGGTCCGTATCTCGTCTTGTTGTTTTTCGGGCCATCGAATCTGCGGGACACCGTCGGGCTTGGTGTGGACCTTTTTACAACGCCGCCGGGACCCCTTCTGCAAAGCCACGCAGGCCTCGTCGCAGGTTTTGTGGTAGGTACAGTGGATGGCGTGGACTTGAGGTCGCGGAATATCGAAACGCTCGACGAGATCAAAGCGAGCGCGCTCGACTACTATTCACACTTGAAGAGCATCGTGCAGCAGCGACGAGAGGCGCAGCTTCGCGAGGGGCGGGGGCTCGCGGGAGAGCCTCAGGAATTGAGCGATCCGGAAAGTCCAACTCAAGGTCCGCTGCCTTAACCGTCTAGCGACGTCGCGCTGCCTAGGCAAAACGAGATAGCGTCCCTTAGCGGCTGTCGGCCTTTGCCGGAGAGGGGCGCATCAGCCGGTCTGCTTGCCCGCGAAGACTGTCGATCAGGGCGTCAGGCCCGCCATTCTTGAGGATGGCGATGAACTCGGTGCGCCGGGTCGCAAGCTCGCTGATCGTGCCCGTGAGATACACATCTACAATCTTCCACGTCTCGCCCGAACCGCGCATCAGGTAGTCCAGGGAAACGGCATCTCCGCTCAAAGGGATGAGCTTGGTACGGACGACGCGCCCGGAATTGCGCGCTTCGCTGTTCGGCTCTACGACAAAGCGCTCTCCCGAGTATCCATCAAAACGATTCGCATAGGTTGCGATCGTCATGCGCGCAAAACTCTCTATCAACTCGGTTTGCCGCTCCGGAGGGATGGAATTCCAACCTGGACCGACAGCGATGCGAGTCATCGCCGCGAGGTCGAAGGTCGCCCGAATCACTGGCGCGAGCTTGTCATATCGTCCCTGGATACCGAGCCGACCGGCCTGCTTCATCGTATCCAGCAGCGCATCGTAGAAGAGGCGAATCTGCCGAATGGGAGCGTCCGTGGCATTATCCTGGGCCCGCGCTGACGGTTCCCATACCGAAAGCAGAAGCGCGCTTGCCAGAACCAATGAAAGTTGCATCCTGCGTTGGAAACCAGTGGTCATCGGTTCTGCACGCGATAAGAATAGCACTGTACCCCCTCACAACATGTACAACACACGCTGCACATCGATCAATGGGGATGAGGGCATCTTGACACCGCACGTTTAGTGGCGAAGCATAACAGTCGAAACAGCGTTTGGCTGCGACGCGAGGCGTTTACATCGCGTTGCTCAGCACAGATTTTTGGCAAAACTGTCGTAAGGCAGTGACGCAAAGCTTCCGGCCCGCAAACGTACGGGTAGCGGAGCTGCCGGCGGATTTCCGCCGTTCGCATGAATGCGCAAGTCGGATGCGCATCATGAAGACCACGTCACTACCTCAACGGCTTAAGGTCAGGAGGTGCACGTGGGCTTATCAAAAGCAGGCTCGTCCCAAATCCTGGGTGCGAAGACCCAAGTCGTTCCAGGAACGCTGAGTGGTTCGGAAGAGGCATCGCGTGAAAAGGGAGCCGCCCCGCAAGGGGGCGTGAAGCAGCGCAAATTAATTGCGTATCAAACGTACTTCGGACTCGAAGCGGGAATTCTGCACGCGGGTGCCAAACGCGCGCTCGAGCGCCTGAGCGCTCACGCGGCCGAGCCACTGACGATCAGCGTCCGAAGCCTTGGTGAGGACTTTGGGCTGGATAGTGCGGCGAGCGGGACGCTATTGCGCGCGTTCCTCGCTGGTGGATTGCTCTATCCCGATGGCAACGGAGGCTACTACGCCACGACCCGATTCCGCGAATACGCGTTCGCCAAGGTCGTTGTGCCGTTGTCTCGCTCGGAAGCGAAGAATCTGGTCAATGCGGCGTGCGGGGCGGCCGCTCGTGTCAATGCCGATTCGGAAACAATGCCGTTCCTGATCGATACGATGCTGGTGTCGGGCAGCTACATGAGCTTGCGCGGTCTGGTACCGGAGCTATCGCTGTGGTTGGTGCTGCGTCGCCGACACCAGTCGCATCAGTTCTCGACAGATCTCATGAGCAAAGACGATGCCCTGCGTCACATCAAGGCGACAATCAGTGGACTGTCTCCTGTTATCGCCGTGCGCATCGTGCCGGACAAACAGAAGGTGCCGCGCCCCTTCAGCGTTGTCTTCGAGAAAAAAGAAGAGACGATCGAGCCTCCTGCGCCCGCCTGGGAAAGGCTTCGCGATTGGAGCGTCTCGATTGGCCGCCGCGTTATCTCAAGGCGAGAGCCAGCGGTGCTTCCTTCCGCTGTCCTTGCCGAGCTGGTGACACTGCAGCGCACCCGCACGCTTCAGCGTGATAGGTCGCCTTGGGGCAAAGTGGGCAAGCGCGACTAGGCCCTGACATGCCGCTGTCGTCTGCGCGGGCCTGCCGCTGATCCCGCGACTGAAGAACGGCATCGTGTAATCCTTGCAAGTTGCTGCGAGGTTCACGCCGAGGAATAAGCTCTCCTGCAGGCTGTTTGCATTCGCGCGAGGCGAAGTTCGAGTTCAGGATCGACTCGAGCGCATCACGCCAAAGCGTATCAACTTCCGAGAGGAGACATCATGAAGCTGCTGTGGTCGGCACTGCATGGCGCGTTGGCGCTGACAGTAATGGGATTCGGGCTGACCGCGGCGACCGCCATTGCCGCCAACAGCTATCAAGTCCGCAACCTTGTAGGTGATGGCGGCGTACCCGCTGACCACTTCGATGCTAATCTGCAAAATGGATGGGGTGTCGCCTTCAACCCCAACGGCTTTGTCTGGGTGGCCGACAACGGGACCGGGCTAGCGACTCTGTACGATGGATTGGGCAATCCACAGTCTCTCGTCGTGTCGATTCCATCGTCGACGGATTCCACGGGCGGAGGCACGCCGACCGGCATCACCTTCAACAGCACCACCGATTTCGCCGTAAGAAGCGGTGGCTCGTCCGGTGCCGCGGCATTCATTTTCGCATCGGAGGATGGCATGATTTCCGGCTGGTCGCCGCGCGTCAGAGCGACGCAGGCGGTCCCCGCTGTATTCATGGCGAGCGCCGTCTACAAGGGCGTTGCCATCGCATCCAACGCCGGCATCAACATGCTCTACGCGGCCGACTTTCACGGACACAAGATCGATGTCTTCGGTCCCAATTTTGCTCCCATGAAACTGCCGGGCGCCTTCGTGGATCCGAACCTGCCGGCCAATTTTGCGCCGTTCAACATCATGGCGCTCAACGGTCGATTGTATGTCGCATACGCACAGAAGGAAGAGAACGGCGATGATGAAGTTGCCGGTTCCGGCCTGGGCATCGTCGATGCCTACGACACTGCCGGGCACCTGTTGCAGCGTGTTGCGACCGGCGGCACGCTCAACGCGCCCTGGGGGATGGCGATAGCGCCATCGGGCTTTGGCGATTTCAGCGGCAACCTGCTTGTCGGAAATTTCGGAGACGGCACGATCAACGCGTTCGACGCCATCAGCGGCGCTCCGCGCGGCCAACTCCGCACGCCGAGCGGCGATGTGATCACGATCGACGGGTTATGGGGCATTGCCTTCGGCAATAACCTCAGCAACCAGCCATCGACGACGCTGTTCTTCGCTGCGGGTCCCAATGACGAGGCTAATGGCGTGTATGGGAGGATCGACTTCACGCCTGCTGCTTCGATGATGGCGCCGACGAAGTTGCAATTGAAGTGATTGGGTGCGCAGCAAGAGAAAAGCCCGGCGCTTGCCGGGCTTTTCAATAATGCTGACCGTTTGCCGCGACTGCTTAGCTGCCAGAGCCCTTTAATCCGCCGGACGAATGTTCGACGCCTGCTGCCCTTTGGGGCCACTGGTGACGTCAAAACTCACCCGCTGACCTTCCTGCAGGGTCTTGAAGCCCTGTCCCTGAATCGCGGAAAAATGAGCGAAGAGATCCTTCCCACCATCTTGCGGCGTAATGAAGCCGAAGCCCTTCGAATCGTTGAACCATTTTACGGTGCCTGTTGCCATGTCTTGAATTCCTGAAATAAACAAAAAAAGGGGAATGCCCCTGCGGGCGAAGGTCAAGACGGCGAGCTGATGAGGGAGAAGTACCGCGGGCTGCGGCTACTGATCGGACAACAACGACACTGCTTGAAGATCGCTGGGGCGCATTGTGCACGGATATGCGCCCATTTGCAAATCGGATGATTGGCGCCTCACTTGCCGTGCCTGATGCGGCGAGTGCCTGGGCTTCGATCCTACGAGAACGCGCAGCGCGTGAACAGCGTAGGTTTCCATGCGGCGCATGACGCACCTAGTGAAAATTCCAGGCCCCCAAGCCGAAGACATGCACGCCCATGCTGATGTTGCTGTCGGGTGCCCGCGCTATCTCGTGCAGGACGCCAAAGGAAGTAAGTTCGTAATTCCGGACGTCGCCGCTAAATGCGTCGAGGCTGCCGGGCGCGGCATCGCAAAACGGCGCATCCCTGTGGGCAGCACAATATGCATTGACGTCGCGAACCATGTTTCGGAAGTTCTCCTGGCTGATGTGGCCCCGGAAGAATCGGAGTCCTGTCCAGGGCACTCCCGTAGCAATTCCCGATGATGGCGAAAGCGTGGCGTAACCTGCATGCGAATTGAGCGTCATGCTCACGAAGGGCGTGCGAAGATCGTCGGCGACGTAAGACTCAAAGTTTCCATTCACCCCCAGACGATTGTCGAACAAAAGCAAAAGCGATGCGAATACCTTGCCGGTTATCAGGTCACGAAAGTACGCAAAGAGGCTGACCTGCCCAACAGGTGCCTCCCCCGTCGTCGGACTCGGCCAGAGCGCGACCCACGGCACTTCCAGACTTGTCTGAAGAACGAAGTTCGTCGCCGCATCATCGTCGAATACCCGTGGCAGCTCAAGGTCGTGAAAATCATAGCCGTACACGGAATGAGCCCCGCTTCCCGGTATGGTTGCAAAAGGGAAAGTCCACGAGTTGATGAAAGAGCCAGCGTCATAACACTGGATCTGAAATGCCGACGAATCGTCGGCAGTACTGTCTGCGCGGCTAGAGCGCTGCCAACGGGTTTTTGGCTCCGGCACAGTGAGTCCGGTAAGCGCGCTACC
>VBCY01000025.1 GCA_005882995.1 Betaproteobacteria bacterium | reverse complement strand
AGCGCCAGCGTCTCGCCGGAGGCGATCGCGAAGCTCACGTCGCGCAAGGCCAACACGCGTCCGGCCCGGGTAGCGTAACTCACTGTCAACGACCGCACGTCGAGGATAGCGACCGCGCCTGCCTCACCACCGCTCATTGCGCACGCAGGGTTCGCATGCGCGGATCCAGCACCTCGCGCAAGCCGTCGCCCAACAGGTTGATACCGATTACGGTAATGCACATTGCGAGGCCCGGCGCCAGCGTGATCCACGGCGCGCGCTCGACGAAGGAACGCGCCTCGCTGATCATGAGACCCCAGTCGGCCGTCGGCGGCTGCGCCCCCATGCCAAGAAAGCTCAACGCGGCGCCGAGCAGGATTGCGAACGTCACGCGCAGGCTGCCCTCGACGGCGATCGGCGGCCACGCGTTGGGCAGGATCTCGGAGAAGAGGATGTACCACCCGCCGTCACCGCGCGCCTGCGCCGCGAGTATGAATTCCTCCTGGGCCAGTTCAAGGGTCACGCTGCGCGTGACCCGCACGATGGGCGGAATGTAGACGATGCCCACCGCGAGGATCGCCTTCCACAGCGCAGGCGTGGTCACGGCGAGGACGAGGAGCCCCAGCAGGATCGGTGGAAAAGACATCAGGACGTCCGATAAGCGCATGACGATCTCGTCGATGCGCCCGCGTCGATAGCCGGCGAGAAGCCCGAGTGGCACGCCGATGAGCAGGCTGAAGGCGGTGGCGCCGAAGCCCATGTACAACGTCGGCCGCGCGCCGATCATCGCGCGCGAGAGCACGTCGCGACCGAAATCGTCGGTGCCGAACCAGTGGGCGAGGCTGGGCGGCTTCAGGCGCGTCATGATCGCCATCTCGTCATACGGATAGGGGGCGAGGTAGGGGCCGGCAGCGGCAATGGCAATGATTGCCAGAACGATCACGGCGCCCCAGACAAGCGTCCTGGGCGTGCGCGTTGCACGGCGTCGCGCGACCGGCTGCAGTTGAGTGTCAGCGGCGAGCGCGTCCATAACGGATCATGGGATTGAAGTACGCGTAGAGCAGGTCGGCCGCGAGGTTGGCGCAGCAGTAGATCGCCGCGACGACGAGGATCGTGGCTTGGATGAGCGGGAGATCGTGGCGCTCGATAGCGAATAACAGAAGCCGGCCGAGCCCCGGATACGAAAACACGGTCTCGACGACGACGATGCCGCCGATGAGCAGGCCCAAATCGATCGCCAATACCGTGATCGTTGGCAGCAGCGCATTGCGCAGCGCATGGCGGATCAGCACAACGCGCTCGGGCAGGCCCTTGGCGCGCGCGTAAAGCACGTACTGGCTGGAAAGCGTTTCCAACATGCTGGAGCGCGTCATGCGCGATACATGGGCGATGAGCGCGAACGTCAGCGTCGCTGCGGGAAGGACGAGATGCTTGAGTGACATGGCGCCGGTAGCCGAATCGCCGGCACCACCTGAGGGTAGCCATTGCAGATAACCCGCGAAAACGAGAATGAGGACGATGCCCCAGAAGAATTCCGGGACCGAGATGCCGAGGAAAGTGACGACCGAGATGCCGTGATCGAGTGCCGTGTTGTGCCGTATCGCGGCAATGATGCCGAGCCCTATGCCGCCGATTGCAATCACCACAAGCGACACCGCGGCGAGCGTCGCAGAGTTGGCTAGCGCCGTACGCAACATGGGACCGATGGGCCGTTCCATGATCAGCGACTGACCGAGATCGCCGGACACGATGCGGCTTGCCCATCGCCAATACTGGACGACGAGCGGATCGTTGAGACCGAGCTTTGCCTGGATCGCCGCGATCACGTCTGGCGTGGCGAACTGCCCGGCGATCATGCGCGCCACGTTACCGGGCAAGACCTGCGTGATCGCGAAGATCAGGATCGAGATGACCAGAAGGATGAGGGCGATCGCCGCCACGCGCCGCGCGATGTAGAAGGCCATGGTGAGTTTCTG
Organism: Betaproteobacteria bacterium; assembly: GCA_005882995.1. Taxonomy (GTDB): domain Bacteria; phylum Pseudomonadota; class Gammaproteobacteria; order Burkholderiales; family Casimicrobiaceae; genus PALSA-1003. The sequence goes on along the minus strand of VBCY01000025.1, from coordinate 1,433 downwards.
GCGGCTGCCCTGGGACACCGCGCGGGGCCGTGCGCTCGGCGCGACCCGCCTCGGCGTTACGCCTTTCCTGCCTACTGGACCGTGACCCTCCGCAGATCGAGCCACATCATCGGACTGGACTGGAAGCCCTTCACGTTCTTGCGATAGGCATTCATGTGGTTAATCACATACGGGATCACGCCGGGTGGATCCTGCAGTGCCAGCACCTGGAACTTGATGTAGTTTGCTTTCTGCTCGCTCTCCGTGCGCGCCGCGCGGGCGGCGTCGAGCGTCTTGTCCATGTCGGCATTCTTGTAGTTCCACAACGTGGTGTTCCATGAGCCGCCGCTGTGATACCAGGGGTAGATCGACGCGTCGATGGTGGGCCGGCTGTAGAAGCCGTCGACGTAGAAGGCCTGCTTGCCTTCGACCTCGTTGATGAATTTGTCCCAAGGCACGCGCTGGATGTCGACTCTCACGTTAATGGGCTTGAGCATTTCGCGCACCGCAAGGCCGATGCGCTCGCGCGTCGGGCGTCCCACTGGCGTGTACATCGTGACGTCGAACCCATTGGGCAGCCCCGCTTCGGCGAGCAGCTTCTTCGCAGTGGCGATGTCGGGCGGGCCATCCTTGAGATCGTTGTCGTAGAACGGATGGCCGGGCGGGATCATCGTGTGCGTCGGCGTGCCATAGCCGAATAGCGCGAGCTCGACCATTGCCTTTTTGTCGATGGCCAGCGAAATCGCGCGGCGCACCCGTGGATCGTCGAACGGCTTGTGCGCACCGTTCATGATGATGCCGTCCCATGTCGAGGTCGGGACGGAGTCGATTGCGATGTTTGGGTTCTTCTTGAACTGCTCGATCGCCTCGAGCGGCAGGTTCCACACGAGGTCCACCTCGCCGTTCTCGATGGCCGCCGCTTGGGCGGCGCTCTCCGGCATGATCCGCAGCACGACCGCATCGAGCTGTGGCACTCCGGGCACGAAATAAGCAGTGTTCTTCTCGAGTTCGACGCGGTCGCGCGGGACGATCCGCGCCTGCCGATCGCTGAAGAGGTCCGCAAGACCCGCGTACGGGGCCTTCAGCGTGAAGCGCACGGTGTAGTTGTCGAGCGCCTCCATCTTGTCGATCAGCTCGAAGTTGACGCGCGTGACCGAGCCGGTGGCCTTGTCCTGGATGCGGGCTACGGTTGCGATGACGTCCTGCGCGTCAAGCTCACGGCCGTGGTGGAACTTGACGCCCTTGCGCAGATAGAACGTCCAGGTCTTCAAGTCGTCGCTTGCCGTCCAGCGCTCGGCAAGATCAGGCTTGGTCCGCCCGTCGCGGTCGATTTCCGTGAGGCCGCTGAAGACCAGGAAGTTGACGATGTACTCTTCGCCGATCTTGGTCTTCGCCGGATCGAGCGTGTTGAGGTTGGATGGCACGGCAACCTTGAGCGTACCCGCCGCCGTCAC
>VBCY01000191.1 GCA_005882995.1 Betaproteobacteria bacterium | reverse complement strand
TGGGTTCTTCCTCACGACGAGGCCGCCCGCCAGGGTCGGGAAAATGTCGGTACAGGCAGTGGGACCGCGACGCTGTCGAAAACCCTTGGCAATCGAGGAGCCTCAAGGGCTTTGGATCGTTTGCTGCCCAACTCCCTAACCGCTGCGCAACTCCACTACCCAGGAACTATGCTAACCGCGTGCCAAAGCTCCTTGGGATGTAGCCGACCGGATTTGTAGCGAAGTCGCTAAGGCTTAGACTGACTGATTCACTGAACATAGTGAAGGAGAAGGTAAATGAGCACGATCAACATGCCGGGCTTCACCGCCGAAAACGGCGTTTATCAAACGCGGACGCATCAGTGCATGGCGGCCGCGTTTGATTCCAAATTTGCTTCTGTAAAGGTGCAGCCTGCTAGGAGACGGGGCAACCCTCTGTACTGTCGCCCGTTGCTCAATGCGTTCCTGGATGCCAACGCTCGTGGTGATGACGCTATGGCTGCCTTTTGGTGGAGCGCTTTTGATACGTGTCGAGTCGGCTGATCAAGTGGCACGATCCCCAATCAAAGGCCCCGCGTTCGTTCTGTCGCGACTTAAGCCCGCAGCCGAGACAGCCTCGCTCGGAGTTCCTGTGGGCATGAAAATTCTGGCAGGGTTGGCTACCACCATCGGTGCCGTACGGCCTTGAGACTTCTTGGTTTCATCGGTGCAAAATATGACGCAGAAGCAAACGCTTCCTGAAGCCGAATTGCAGCCGGCGCCCCGCCTTTGCGGTTGCTTCGGAAGCGCGGAGCGAAATGGCTCACGGGAGTAATGTCGACCGCAGAGGAAACATCATGCATTTGCCAGGATTTGTTGCAGAAGCGTCTCTGTTTACGTCGAGAGTTAGTTACGGGCACAGGTCCCGTTCCGATTCAGGCGCGGGCATCGGAAGGGTGACGCCGCAATGGGATATGTGTTTCCCATGTCGGCCCAGCGGTTTTCAGCGGTGTTGCTCCTATTCGCCTCCAGTACCGGCGTTGTGTAACGACTACGTTCCTTGCCCTACCTGCACTCCAGGGTGCAGTCCCTGTGCTCTCGACCCTCATTCAGCGATCAGAGGAGGCGGAACCCGGACGTGTTCGGATGCCCAATGTCGGATATCGACACAGACGTGCCAGTTCTGTAATTTCAGACCCGGTCATCCCGAGCTTTGCCACAGCGCGTGCTCCCGCAACTGCCAGCCGACGGATCAGGATTGTCTGGAGCGTTGTGCGTGTTGCTGCAGGAACGCTACGCGCGCAGGGATTTGCGAGGACTGCTTTGAAGGCACCTGGGAGGGTAGCTTGAACGATGGACAGTGCATTACGCCCCTGCCGCGGTGATCTGGCCGGAAAATACGCTGTAGCTGAGCGCAGCGATTGTAACTTCGCCGCTGCCGGCGAATCTGGGCCCGCAAGCAATTTCGCATGGCACTCACACCTGGCGCGTGGGTCTCGGGGCAAAAACCCGAAGGTCGATCCTACTCGTCAGCCTCTACACAATGTGCCGAACCGACCTTCGCTTGATCTCGCCGAAGCTGACACGTCCCCGAGGCGCTACTTGGCGCCGCATACATGCAGGCCTCCGCAAATCATGCATGCCACTTGAAGACGACGAATCGAGTTCGATACTGTCGCTGACGGCAGCCAGCAGCGCGAAGAGCGGCGGTCCCGATACAACCCCGGTGAAAGTGATGAAGCCCGAGCCGAAGGTCACGGCGCCCGGTTTCACTAGCGCGTCGTGCACCGCTGGCCTTACCACTCTAACTATGCGACGAAGGTCGGGGTGTAGTCGTCGCTGTCCCCTACATCAAGTTCACGCATGCCGATAGTTCGGGAATCCGTATTTGCTGTTTTCTCGCACCAATCAAATGCAGTGTGCGGCACGGCTTCAGCGTAAGGCTCGCCCAGAATCCGCCGTCGGCTGCGTGCGCAAAGAAGTACCAGTACCGATTCACATCATTTACGTCCCCTCCGAAGGCGACCTTCGATCGCCCGGGTTCAATACGCCACCAGCCCTTCTTCTCCTAGTCTCTTCCGCTCGCCTTTGCTCCGGATTGATTTCAAATTACGTGAATTATTGGTGAAACGTTGAAGACTGCGCCTCAATTTTCTCGCACCTCCAGCAGATGGAGTTCATTCGCTTTGGGCCGCAGTATTCCACCAAGTGCCTGGTTGAGTCCGTAGTTGAATAGCGGCTGCGCGTCAGCCGGCAATACGTACCCTCGGTTCACCAAGTCATTGATGGCAAAAAGCAGCGTGAAATAGTAGCCGTAAAAGTTACCGTATCGCTCCTGTGTCGACAGACGTGGATCGCCAGCCGCAATGCGAGCGGCCATGGTTGGCTGCAACACGATCTTTTGCCCCTCACCCTCACATCCGTCGTTGAGGCCGAAACCTGACTTGCGCAACGACCATCCGGTGTACGTCGCCAGCGGTACTGCGACATCCGGGAGGCGAACGCCGGCGATATCATTGCCGTCGCTATCGCTCAGCGGCACAAAGCTTGGGTAGATCGGGCCATTAGCCGGATTGTCCTGGAAGGGCGGACTTACCACGGGTGGGTATTTTGTCAGGATGCCCTGATCGAACAGCGGCCCGTAGTTGAACCGATAACGCGTCGTTTTCAATCCGGTATACGTAACGCCGGGTATTTTCGGAAAGCTCGCCCCGTATTGCGCGGTCGGTACAAGCGTTCCGTTGACGAGGCGTGGCACCTGGCTCGGCAACGGCAGAGTGCCTTTCGTCACCCAATTATCCAAGCTCACGAATAGAGCTCGCAGAGCCGGGCTCGGACTGATCGGATCATCCGGCTGCTGGCAGATGGTCGTAAGGCCGCCGTGCTCGAGCCCCGACAAAAAGTAGTAGCGCGCGTTCGGTGGATCCGGAAGATCGACAGTTCCCATCGGATCGGTGTGCAACAGCGAGGCGGCCTTAACCCAGTATTCGTTGGCCGAGTTGACCTCCATGACCTTGGGACAGGTACTGCTTTGCGTACAACGCAGCATGCGCCCATCGGTCTTCCCGGTGATCGGATCGGTCAGCGTCTGATTGGCGAACGGGAACACGCTTTCCGGGTAAAGAAGATGCTGGCGATTACGCTCCGTCCTCCCGTCTTGCGAGAACCGATAATTGATAAACACTCCCGCAGCTCCGCCAACCCAGTTGAAAATGCCGTCGAAAACTTGTTTGCCCTTCTCGTCCTGATTGAAACCGAGCCAAAGATAATCATGTTGATAGCGGGCCGACTGCGACACACCGTACGAATATGCGGTCGTGACGTTGCCGGCCAACGGATTTAACGTACCCCCGTCATCGGCGGTTGCGTAGCGCAGGAACGATGCAAAATCTCTCACAGCCGCCAGGCCAAGTCCGGTGACTGCAGGATCCTTCGCTTGATACGAGAATTCATAAATGTTGCTCTGAGTGAAAGGCGTTCCCGCAGGCAGCAATTGGATGTGCTGGCCGTCGACGTACTGCCATCCGCTTGCCGGGATGGTTACAGGCGTATCGTTCAGAAGCGCACGGTTGGTGAGCGTCGCCTGAGCCTGGTCAAGCGTTGCGGCAGGATACGTGAGCGTAGCCGTGACTGTCGTCGAATTATCGAATGAAATGTATTCGTACGACGGGCCGACGATCGATGTCCCATCCGGGTTCTTTGCGACAGGTATCGTGATCGTCATGTTGCTGCTCGCCGGCGCTGACGTATCCCACCCGCTCCATGCCAGCGCATAGCCTTGATTCATCAAGAAGCCATCACCGGCATCGGCGGCGGTCGTAGGGTTGTTGGTTGGGCCAGCGATGAGAAGGTTGACGTTGAAACCGTCGAGCAGACCAAAGTACTTGTTACCGCGGTTGTTCACCTCGTAGAAAAGCTTTTGGTTGCCCTTGCTCAGGTCAATGGGCTTCAAGATAAAGAAATCCATCGAATATTCGACTAGCCCGCTCGCGTTCCGAGGCGCGAACGCGAGGTCGACGATGATGGCGTTCTTTGGGTCCGTGGGATCGACTGCGCCGAACGCCTTGCCGATGATTTTTTCGTATTGGCCGACCCCACCAAACGTACTACCGGCAAAGGTCGGAGATTCTCTGGAAGTAATTTGAATCTTAGTGATTCGCGCCTCGGCAAGGCTGGTGCTTAGTGTAAGAGCGACGGCGAGAACACCAAAGAGTCGCGCGTGTTTCGATTGCAACAGCCGCGGGTTCGTAAGTAATGTCGCGTCGTTCATGATTCTCCTCCTCCGCGATAAGTTATTGCCGGAGTAACACGATGGGGCTCCGTGTGCCGGACGAGTTTTAGACTAAACACGCCGTCTTGCTACCACACTAGCGTAGCGGCAGCAGGCCGCTTGCAGTGATCTGCTGAAGGGCTTGAGTCGTAATCCGTGCCGCGTCATCCGGTAGCAGGAACCGCTGCGCAATCATTTCTTTGGCGATGACACTCGCCGCGAAGTAATAATTTCCAACGGTGGTGTATCGCTCCTCAATTGAGAGCCGTGGATCTCCTGATGCGAGTCTTTCCGCAAGTGTTTTGGCAAACGGAACGTAACCTCCGGCCAACGTGCACTCCTGCCCCTTTAACGGGCCACTCGAGTAGGGGTTCCAGCCGGTATACGTTCCAAGGGGTAGACGCAGGAGCAAGGAGCGAGCGCCAACTATTTCATTGCCGTCGGCATCGACTTTCGGCGCGAGGGTTGGGATCACCTGTTTGATCGGCGAGATGCCGGTGGCGATGATCCCCGACTCGTCGTTGTAACGAAAATTGGGGCCGAAGTCGTAATCGAGCAATGAATTCATGACGCCATCCGGAGACGGCGAGTCTGGGATCGTCGGATAGCCCATTGCGGCTTTGTTGGCGGCCACCAGCGTACCGTCAGTCACCCTCGGATAAGCGCTCGGCGGCGGTGGCGTGCCTTGCACGAGCCAAGCCTTCAGCGCGACGTAGAGCGCTCGCAGCGTCTCTTTTTCTGAATTGGGATTACTCGCAAGCATGCATCCCGCAACCGCAGGTTGCGAGAGCATGAATCCACCGCCACCGCCAGCGTGGGTCGTGCCTGACATGTAATATCGGCGCACATTCGCGGGCAGCGGAATGTCGTCGGCTCCAGTCGTACCGGTAATCCCGACGGCGCCTCGGCCGTACCAGAACTCGGCGCCGCCATACGTTTCGAAGATCAAGGGACAGGTATTCGTCGCAGCGCATCGATGCAGAAGACCCCATGTAGGTCGATTTCGAACAACGTCGGTGTAATCCGCCCACCATAACGGTCCTTCAATTCCTGGGTCGTAGATGTTCGAAATGAGGCCCGGATTCGCGAAGCGGATGTTGAACTGCCCGAGCGCACCCGCGATATCGGCATCAGCAGCATCCCAGACCTTTCGACCTTGTTCGTCTTCGTTGAACCCGAGATTCAGAAACGTCTTAAGATAACGTCCCGATTGCGAGATGCCGTAGCCGATCACGTGAGAAACGGCGTTTGCCAACGGATTCGCTGTACCCGCATCGTCCGCTGCCGCATGGCGGAAGAATGAAACGACGTCACGCATCGCGGCCATTCCAACTCCAAGCACGAGCGGATCCTTGGCGGTGTACACGAGCTCGTACAGCAGCGTGGGATCGAACCCATTCTTAAGGCAGATCCGCGTCGGATCGGACGTGCCAGGGAAGGGAGTGGTGCGGCAATCGGCGAAGGCCCAGTCGGTGCTCGCAATATTGACGACTCCACTCCTGACGCCCGTCTGCGTCTCCGAAGTCATCGAAATCAACGTCGCTTGGGTCGTATCCAACGTCAGCGGCGTGCGGCCGGCGCCTCCGACGCTACCCAAGTCGCTGTACGAGGACGTGCGTGCGAGCTGCTGCGTATTTGTGCCGGCGGGGACGTTGAGAAACTGGCTGAACACAGGGCCGGTGACTGGCGAACCGTCCGGATTTTTCGCGATGGGTACGGCAATACTTTCGCTCGCGCTGCCCTGCGGCAGCATTTCGGGAAGGATGTCTCCTTGCCAGCCGCTCCACAACAAGACGTCTCCTTGATTGTAGAAGAACCCGTCTCCGGGGTCGCCGGCAGTCCCAGGAAAACCACCAACGTTAAGAAAGGCTGCAGGGCCGCCTAGTAGGTGGTTGCCGCGGTTAACTATGTCGTAGGTCATGACACCACTTGCCCTCGACATGTCGGCGGGTTTAATGATCGTAAATGTCGCCGAATATTCCACATTGCTGCGGGCGTTATGGGGAGCAAGTGAGATATCTGTGATCACTGCGTTGCGGCGATCGTTGGGATCGATTTCTCCTCTCGCGGTGCCCCGCAATTGTTCATATTGGCCAACGCTGCCAAATGATTGTCCGTTGAATAGCGGTGACGTCCTTTGTGTGATGGTGATTTGGGTAACGCGAGCTTCCGACGAGCCTATCGCCCCGAGCAGCGCAGCCGTTCCCACAGCGAACAGAAACCTTCCAGGAAAAGGAATGAAGTTGAACATGTGCTCCTCCTTTGACGTGTCGTTCTGAGGGTTCGACACCCGTCACGTCTTTGTTCTACGCTACACTTTGTTGTCAACAGGGTCAACTTTGCATTAACCGCGGGGTTGGACCAGGAACCGGTTGTGGATTTTTAGCGCCGGGGTTTCGAGAATGATTTCAATCAACTCCATCCGACGGCCATTGATGCTCGGCGAATGGATGAGCCCCGCGCCGACATCAAACTCGCCCAGCGTGATGGCTCTCCCCGTCGCGGCTTGCCGATTTTTCGAGTCCGCAATGGCGTCTAAACGAATCTACACCAGAGCACGGAGCGGGTAGCCATGGCAATGTTGCGCTTCGTCACAACTTACGGGGCCATTGCTTTACTTACCGCCGGATCGGGATCGGCGCGCGCCGATGCAGAAGTGCAAGGCATCGCAATAGCTAGCGGAGTGGTCGTCGTCGCGTCGATTCTCGCTAACGCGCCTCAACGTGAGGAGCCCGACTCCATTGCCTTCGAGGCTGGTCGTTTCGATCCCATCAAGAATGATAAGCAAGCAACCGCGTTCGGAGTGGAATACCACCTCGACAAATTCGTGTGGTGGGGACTTCGGCCGTTTGTTGGCGCGGGTTTTACCTCCGACCGGAGTGCCTGGGGCTATGGCGGAATCCGGTACGCGACCGAGTGGGGCGAGCACATTGGCATTACACCGAGTTTCGCAATCGGGGGCTATAGCAAAGGAAATGGCAAGGATCTCGGCCATCCTCCCGTTCTGGGTCGCTTTGGTCTCGATCTTGAATATCGCTTCAACAATGACGCGCGCATTGGCGCTGCGTATTACCACATGTCGAACGGGAAGGTCCTGCATCAGACGAACAATCCAGGAACCGAGGTAATAGGTCTCACTTTTTCGATACCCATTCGTTAGTAAGTGCGCGCGGCCACGCCGCCAATTCGGGTTGGAACTCGAGCGGTAGAGTCACGATTCGCCGCACCGTCCGGGGCAACAGAGGCAATTGGAGTGCAGTCGCAATGAGAGTCCTGCGATCAAAATGAGAACAGCAGCGAATCGTTTGTTCACGGCAGCCGCATGAGTTACCGACGGCGATGCGCACACCGCTGTCTCTCTTGCCTCGCTGCTGCATCGGGCGTATACCCGACCGATGACCTGTGAGGTATTCCGATGAGTGACCGAGCGCGTTTTCGCAATGATCCGGACGGCAAGCGCTTGCCAATCAAGCTTGACTCGACCACTAATGGCGAGTTCGCGCCAATCCCGCTGGCGCCCGTGCATCATCACGCGCGCAGCCGTGCATTCGACGCGGCGACGCGCAACGCCAAGCGCCTGGCCCTGTCGCGGCGAGCGTTCCTGGTGTCTGCGTGTGGCAGCGCGACGACCTTGCTCGCCATGAACGCGGCCTATGCGACAACGGGTCGCCCCGGTGGTTACTATGAACTGCCGATGCTGGCCGCCCTGGATAAGGATCTCGCCCACTCTGCGCTGGACCGACACGAGTTCATCTTCGATGTTCAGGGCCACTTCGTGAATCCGACCGGCGCGTGGACGCGCGCCCTACCAGCGGGCGCACAGCCGCTCAAGGGTTTCACCGACCTCAAGGGCTGCACTGCGGCGTCGGCGGCGGGTTTGGGTTATCTGCAATGCCTCGGGTCAGATGCGTTCGTCAAAGACATCTTCCTCGACTCCGACACCGATCTCATCGTTCTGTCTTTCGTGCCGTCCACTCGCAAGGGCGAGCCGCTGACCATCGAGGAGGCGGCCGCAACTGCGGCGATCGTAGAGCGCCTGGCGGGGACACATCGCATGTTCCTGCACGGTCGCGTTAACCCGAATCAGGCGGGAGATCTCGAAGGGATGGACGAGCTCGCTGCTCGCTACAAGATCTCCGCATGGAAGACATACACGCAATGGGGCCCCGACGGCAAAGGTTTCTTTCTCGACGACGACGTCGGGCTGGCGATGATCGAGAAGGCGCGCAAGCTCGGCAATCGCAACATCGCCGTGCATAAGGGGCTTCCGTTCGGGCCCGAATCGTACGCGCATTCGACATGCGTGGATGTGGGCCGCGTCGCCAGACGCTATCCGGACGTTAACTTTCTCGTCTACCACTCTGGCTTCGTCGCGGGTAAGTCCGAAGGTGCGTACGATCCGACCCGCAGCGACGGCATCGATGCGCTCATTACCAGCCTGCACGACAACAACATCAAGCCGGGAGCGAACGTCTATGCCGAGCTCGGTTCGACGTGGCGCTTCCTCATGCGCGACCCAACGGCCGCTGCGCACGCGCTCGGAAAGCTCTTCGTGCATGTCGGCGAGGGCAACGTCCTGTGGGGAACCGATTCGATCTGGTACGGCTCGCCGCAGGATCAGATTCAGGCTTTCCGCACCTTCCAAATCGCCGACGAGTTGATCGCCCAATACGGCTATCCGAAGATGACGTCGGCGTTGTGCGGAAAAGTATTTGGTAAGAACGCGCTCGCAATCTACAGAGTCGCGCCCGAGGTCCTGAAGAAGCACTTAGGTGCTGACAGCGTCGCACACGAGCGCCTTTCGTATCGCGAGCGTGCCGATCCAACGTTTGTCAGCTATGGGCCGAAG
>VBCY01000187.1 GCA_005882995.1 Betaproteobacteria bacterium | reverse complement strand
GTGCGCCTTGACCGCGGGCGAGGCGAGGAGCGCGTAGATCGCCGTGGGCGGCAGATACAGCATGCTCACCGCATGCTTCTCGACGGCGGCGCAGATCAGCTTTGGGTCGACCTTCGGCTGCAGAATGACGCGACCGCCCTGCGCCAGCACGACGAGCGCGGCAAAGCCCCCGGCATGCGTGAGGGGCGCTGCGGCCAGATAGACGGGCGGCCTCTCGTCAAAATGCAGGATCGCGAACATGCTCGCGAAGAATGCCTCGATGCTCCGATTGGTGTGCATCGCGCCTTTCGGCACGCCGGTGGTTCCCCCGGTCGCCTGCAGCAGGACGACGTCATCGGAGCCTGTCTCGGCGTCGATCTCCGTCGCCGGCTGCCCGTCCACCCAGTCCATCAGTGCCGGCGCGTTCGCGCCCGGCTTGTCGATGCAGACATAGCGGCGGATGCGCGGCACGCGCTTGCGGATCTCGGGCAGGGCAGCTTCGAAGACGCTGTGATAGAAGAGCACCTCGCATTCGAAATTGTCGAGGATGTAGCTGTTCTCTTCGATCGTGTTGCGCGGGTTCACCGCCACCCAGACCATGCCTGCGCGGACGATTGCGAGGAGCGCCGCGAAGGCGAGCGCATCGTTGGGGCTCAGGACGGCGCCCTTCATTCCCGGCGCAAAGCCGTCCGCCCGCAGCGCGTTCGCCGCGCGCAGCGTAAGCTCGCGAATCTGCCCATGCGTGTACACCTGGTCGGTCTCGTCGTAGACGAAACACGGAGCATCCGGATTCCGCCGGGCGCCGAGGTCGAAGAAGTCGATGAGTCGCATGGAGTGGGGTTCTCGTGGCAGGTTGGATTCGACCGGAGGGCGCCGCGTTTCCAAACTCCGACGCCTTGCCGGTACACAGCAGCCACCATAACGCCACGGGCATCCCAGGCGTCCCCCCCGGCTTGGGGGCGCCATTGCTCGCGGCACCCCGTAACCTCCGCCTCATGAATGGCGATCCGGGGGAGCGCAGGGTGACGCAATACGACTACGACTGGATCGTCATCGGCTCGGGGTTCGGCGGCAGCGTTTCCGCGCTGCGCCTCGCCGAAAAGGGCTACCGCGTCGCCGTGCTGGAATGCGGCCGCCGCTTTCGCGACGAGGACCTGCCGCGCAACGCGTGGCAGCTTTCGCGCTACTTCTGGGCTCCAATGCTGGGCTTGAAGGGACTGCTGCGCCTCACGCCGTTCAAGGACATCTTCATTCTGAGCGGCTCCGGTGTAGGCGGCGGCAGCCTCGCGTATGCGGCGACGCTCTATCGCGCGCCGGGTGTCTATTTCCAACACCCCCAATGGCGTGACCTTGATGACTGGGAAACACGCCTGCGCCCGCACTACGACACTGCAGAGCGGATGCTCGGTGTAACGGAAGTGCCATTCGAGAGCGAGGCCGACCGCTTGCTGAAGGAACTTGGCGAGCATCTTGGTTGCGCGGACACATTCCAGAAGACGCGCGTAGGCATTTATTTCGGCACGCCGAAAGCCACGGTGGCAGACCCCTACTTCGGCGGCGAAGGGCCTGCGCGGACCGGCTGTCACCGCTGCGGCGCCTGCATGATGGGCTGCCCGTACGGCGCCAAGAACACGCTTGTGCGCAACTACCTCTTTTTCGCCGAAAGGCGGGGAGTCCAGATCCTCGCGGAGCGAACCGTGACCGACGTGCGGCCGCAGCGCGCCGCCGACGGTAGCGACGGCTACGTGGTAACGCACGAGCGCACCGGCGCATGGTTTGCGAAGGACCGCCGGACGCTGACCGCGCGCGGGGTGATCTTCGCCGCAGGGGCACTGGGCACGAACCGCCTGTTGGCCGACTGCAAGCACGGCGGCAGCCTCCCCGCGTTGAGCGACCGTCTCGGCCACCTCGTGCGCACCAATAGCGAGACCATGGTCGCGGTGACGATGCCACGCAACGACAAGCTGTGGCAATCGGTGTCGATCACGGGCAGCATCTTCCCGGATCCGCGATCACACATCGAGATGGTAACGTTCGGCAAGGACGCAGATGCGATGGGGTTGCTGTTCACGCTCTTGACGGGCAAGGGGACTCGTCTCATCCGTCCGCTCCTTGCCTTGGGCGCAGTGCTGCGCCACCCGGTCAAATTCGTGCGCAAGCTGTGGCCCTTCGGCTGGTCGCGGCACACGGTCGTGACGGGCGTCATGCAGTCGCTCGACAATGCGATGCGCTTCAGAGCCAAGCGCAAACTTTTCGGCCGCGGCATCAAGCTGACCACCGAGCAGGATCCGCAACACCCGGTGCCGACGTTCTTCCCGATCGCCAACGAGACCGCCGAGTGGTTCGCCGCGAAGACGGGCGGCACCGCTCAGTCGTTCATTCCCGAGGCGCTGTTCAACATCCCGGCGACCGCGCACATTCTCGGCGGCGCAGTCATCGGCAAGGACGAGGAAAGCGGCGTCATCAATGCCCGCCACGAGGTATTCGGCTACCGCAACTTGCTGGTTTGCGACGGCGCCGCGGTGCCAGCGAATCCCGGCGTCAATCCCAGCCTCACGATCACCGCGATGGCGGAAAACGCGATGAGCCACATTCCCGTGAAAGCCGGCGCGTCGCTTTAGCCCCGCTCCATGTACGATACCGTCACGCCTGCGCTCGCGTCGTCGCCCGACATCATCGCCAAGATGCGGGAGGTGCTCTCGCGCCAGCACGCCGCCTTCCTCGCCGAAGGCCCACCGCCTGCCGAGCTGCGCATCGATCGGATCGACCGCGTGATTGCATTGCTGCTCGAGAACCAGACGCGACTGTGCAAGACGTTGGCGACCGATTTCTCGTGGCGCTCGCACGATCAGAGCCTGCTCACCGATGTACTCCTGCCGATCAGGTCCTTGCGCCACGCACGCGCCAACGTGCGCCGGTGGATGAAGCCGGAGCGGCGTCGCACCGAGTTCGGCATGGACCTCCTCGGCGCCAAAGCGCTCGTGCGCTACCAGCCACTGGGGACGGTCGGGATCATCGCGCCGTGGAATTTTCCGGTGGCGATCGCGCTGGCACCCCTGGCGGAGGTGCTCGCCGCCGGCAACCGGGCGATGATCAAGCTCTCCGAGTTCACACCGGCCACCGCGGCGTTCCTCATCGAACTCATCGCCCGTCGTTTCGACGAGACGGAAGTGGCGGCGTTCGTCGGCGATGCAGAGATGGGCGCGGCGTTCGCCGCGCTGCCGCTCGACCACATCGTGTTCACCGGCAGCCCTCGGGTCGCACGCCTGGTCATGCGTGCCGCCGCCGACAATCTGACACCGCTCACCCTCGAGCTCGGCGGCAAATCACCGACGATCGTCGGCCGTGGCGCCGACCTCGATCGGGCCGCGCGGCGCATCTGGGGAGGGAAGAGCGTCAACAGCGGGCAGGCGTGCATCGCCCCCGATTACGTGTTCGTCCACGAGGCCGACCGCGACCGTCTGGTGGATAGCATGGTGCGGGTGATGGAGCGGACGTTTCCGTCGATACGCGACAATCCGGATTACACGGCGCAGGTGACGCCCGCACAGCATGCGCGAGTGCAGTCCTATCTCGCGGATGCGCGGTCACGCGGCGTGCGGATCGTCGAAGTCAATCCGGCCGACGAGCATTTCGCTGACGGAGGATCGCGCAAGATCCCGCCGACGCTGCTAATCGAGCCGCCGGACGACGCGCTCGTCATGCGTGACGAAATATTCGGCCCGCTGCTGCCGATCCGGAGCTACCGGACGCTGGACGACGTGCTCGCCTACATCAATGCGCGCCCGCGCCCGCTCGCGCTCTACTACTTCGGCGACGACAAGGTCGAAACCGAGCGCGTGCTCGCGCAAACGTCGTCGGGCGGGGCCTGCGTGAACGACGTGATGATGCACGTTTTCCAGAGCGACCTCCCGTTCGGCGGCTGCGGCAACTCGGGGTTCGGCCGCTATCACGGCGGCGAAGGGTTCAAGGCGTTCAGCCTGATGCGACCCATCTATTTCGCTCCGCGGTTCAACATCCTCGCCCTGCTGCGGCCGCCCTATAGCGCACGAATGCGGCGTGCGCTCTCCTTTCTGCTCCGATCAAGGCCTGCAAACACCGACGGTCACTGAAGAAGGCGCTACCCGCAAGTTGACGCGATACGAGCGCGCGTACTATGTTCCTTTCCCTATTCACGGGGAGGACGAGGCGTGAAAGCGAATCAGGCTGCCGGACCCGCCGCCGGCCATGCGGCACCCGAGTCGCTTTTCCTCGCGACCAAGATCGCGATCCCGAAGGCTCAGCCGCGCTGGATCGCTCGGGCGCGCCTGGTCGACCGACTCGGAGTGCCCCCTGCGGCGCGCGTCACCCTGCTTCATGCTGGTCCCGGTTTCGGCAAGACAGCGAGCCTGGTGCAGTGGCAGAAGGAACTCGTCCTCGCCGGCGTGCGCGTGGCCTGGTACACCGCCGAATACGAGGACAGCAATCCCGCCGCTTTCATCGGCTACCTTGCCGCCGCGGTCAACCAGGCGGACGGCGCGATTGGTGGCGACGTCATGGAGCTCGCGCGAGCCGGCAGCGCGCAGCGGCCTGCGATGCTCGTCACGCGAATCCTCAACCAGATCGCTGCCAGCGCGGACCGCTACGTGCTCGTCATCGACGACTATCACTTCCTGCGCTCGCCGACGGTCGACGACGCGATGTCACATCTGATCGCGCACGCGCCCTCCAACCTCGATATCGCGATTGCCTCGCGCGGCCTGCCCAGCCTGCGTCTGGCGAAACTGCGCGCTGAAGGCAGCGTGGCCGAGCTCGGACCGGAAACGTTGGGCCTTACCCGGGACGAGACGGCCGCCTTCATACGCGGGGCGCTTGCCGTCGATCTGCCTCAGCGCGATATCTCGCAGCTGCAGACGCTGTCCGAAGGCTGGCCGGCCGCCCTGCAGATGATGCTCGTCGCACTCGGCAGCAAGAAACACCTGCACGCGTTGATCCGC
>VBCY01000190.1 GCA_005882995.1 Betaproteobacteria bacterium | reverse complement strand
GATGGCGGTGTTCTGAGCACCGGCGGCCCCGAGAATGTCGAGGTTGGCAATCTGCAGGATGCCATTCGCAGAAACGTTGAAGAACCGCTGTCCAGCCGCGGCAGCGGTTGGTTCCAGGAAGCCCAGCGTCACTCTGTAATTGCCATTCGCCAACGGGATTTGGTAGCCGAACGCGCTGCCCTCCCGGTAGGCGTCCCATACTCGCCCGGTGTCCGGGATCGCGGCGCTGCCGATGCCGTTGATGACCGTGAGGGGGGCCAGCGTGACCGGCGTGCCACCCGTGAAGAAGTTGTCCGAACCGTAGCGATGACTGCCGAGCAAGGGATCGCTCGACTGAAAGCCGGTCGTCAACTGACCCGCGGCGACGTAGACGTTGTTGGCGTTGTCGGCGCTTAAGTTCCAGGTCACGGTGTCGGTGACCGTGCTGCCGCCGTGCGTGCCTTGGGCCACGAGCGTGTTCGCGCCCACGTGGAGCGGCACGTTCGCGAACTTGCACGCCTTGAGCGGGCACTGGGCGGCCGTGAGCGTCCCGACCGGCGTGCCATTGACCGTGAGCGTGACCCGCTGGCCGTTGTGGTAGACCGTGACGTCGGCCACGGGGTACGCGCGCTCGGTGTATCTGCGGCCGGCAACGTAGGTCACCGGCTCCGGGCTCCAGTTGGCCTTGTAAAGGAAGAAGGGGTCCTTCCTCGTCTTCCGGTCGAACGTCACCAGGCCCTTCGTGTTGGTGCGGCCGATATCGCCTTCGTGGCGAATCGCCGAACCGAAGTCGAACATGTTCCAGACGAAGGTGCCGAAAAGGTACGGCTTGGCGGCAATGGTGGCGTAATCCACCTCATGAACGTAGCTCGCGTATTCCTCCGGCTGATAACAGATGCGCCTTGCACCGGTCGCGTCGCGGGAGCAGACGTTGCCGCCCTTGGGGTTGTCGGTGTGGTGCGTCAGGGCCGCGCCGGCGCCGTACTCGCTGACGCCCAGCGGCTTCGTCGGGTACAGCGCATGAACGGTGTCCAGGTCCTGCCCGAACTCACCTTCGCCCCTGCCGTAGTACCAGAGGAAGTAACGGTTCACGCTGTAGGTGTCCGCAATCGACCCGGCCTCGATCGGCGGCGGCTCGATCACTACGTTATTGACGATGTAGCCCTCCTGGGCAAGGGTCGTGACGCGGCTCGGGTCTTCCGCCTTGGCGAGCGCTTGCAGGCTGCGCAGGAGCGGCTGAATATTGTTGTTGGCATTCGTTTGGCCAGCGATGATCGGGATGATGGTCATCTCATTGCCGATCGACCACAGCCCGATGGAGGGGTGGTTGTATTGCTGGCGGATCAGCTCCTGCAGCTGCTGGCGCACGTTAGCGCTGAAGCCGGTCGCCTCCGGATCACCCGGACACGTGAACCCGGTGGCACCGATCGAGCAAACGGTGCTGCTGTTGACGAACGGCACCTCGGCCCAAACCACGACGCCCAGCGCATCGGCGTGATCGTAGGTGTACTGCGCGTGCGGGTAGTGGGCCAGGCGCAGGGTGTTCGCGCCGATTTCATTAATCACGGCGAACGATTCGTCCGTGTTCGCGGGGTCGATCGCCCAGGCCTTGTGATAGTAGTCCTGGTGCATGTTGACGCCGCGCAGCGGCATGGACTTGCCGTTCAGGAAAAACCCGAGGTTCGGGTCGAACGTCATGGTACGAATGCCGAAGTCTTGCGCGACTTTGTCAATCGTGTTGCCGGCGCCGTTGCCGCCACCATGCTTGAGTTCGACGACGAGCTGGTAAAGGTACGGATCCTCTAGGCCTTGCCACAGGTGCGGAGATGGCACCGGCACGTCTTGCGATAGTTCGGCAGCCGTGCCGCTGTCGATCATGACGCTGCTTTGCACAGCGACCTTCGGGGTCTGGCCGTCGGCTTCGAACAGCGCTACCTGCACGGTATACATGCCGCTGCCGTGACCATCGTTTTTCAGCTTGGTGCGCACGTTGACCATCGCCTTGCCGCCGCCGAGTGCGGTGGTGCGCGCAAAGACACCGGAACTACCGAAATCGTCGAGCGCAATGTGGGCCGCATCCCGGGTCGAGATGAGTGACACTCCTCGATAGAGGCCGCCCGACATGTTGAAGTCGCCACTAAGCGGGGCGATGGCGGTCAAATCGGTAGAAGTCACGGGCGCGGTGTTGTCCGTCTTGACCAGCAGCACGTTCTTCTGACCGGCCAAGAGTTTCCCCGTCACGTCGAATCGAAACGCGGTAAAAGCCC
>VBCY01000189.1 GCA_005882995.1 Betaproteobacteria bacterium | reverse complement strand
GCTCCATGAGCTCCCAGGCCTGTGCCCACATCCAGTCGTTCGGATTCCTAAGTGACATGATCTGAGTCAGCAAATGAGGGCGAATGGCGCGCCTTCAAGCTCTTTGGCCGAATCCCCCCGGACTGGTTCCAGAGTTTTATTGAGGGTGCTCGCTACTCCGAAAGGGGCTGGCACAGACGCGGATCCGCTGAGAGGTGAAACGAAGCACGATCATCGCAAGTGCAATGGCTACGGGCACGTCCGGCATACCCGAAGGCCACGTCTTCATCCGGCGTGCGTAGCGCCCGGGTCAGCGAATGTTAACCGCGTCGATAAAGGTGCTCTTGTCGCTAGCGTCGGTGCCGGTAAAGGCAATGGTATGTGGACCGCTGGTCAATATCTGAAAAGGAATGCTGAACGCAGTGAAGTCAGTGCTCGGCGGAAACACCACATCGCCCACCTGCACTCCGTCCACGGTGACCATGACTGGCTGAAGATATGGTGTGATGCAGCAGGCTCGCTGCGCCGCCTTGAACGACAGCGTATAGCTCCCCGAAGCCAGATCCACCGTCTGCGCCATCGTTCCCAGACTCTGGATAAAAGCAGCTTGGCTGCCGTCGGGCGCAGCCGCTGCAAACCATTGGCTGCCATTACCCTCGATCCCGGTACCGGCGCCAAATGTCCAGCCGACCCCTGCGCCGCTCGGACTGTATTGATAGCCGCTTCCCAGCGCGGGAACTTCGAAGCTGCCATTAGTGGGTACTGATATGCCAACGAGGGTGACTGCGTCGATGAACGTGCTCTTGTCGTTGGGTTCCGTGCCTGTGAAACCAATCGTATGCGGACCGCTGGTCAATATTTCAAACGAAACGCTAAACCCCGTGAAGTCAGTACTTGGCGGTCGCACCCGAGCGCCTACGTCCGCTCCATCGACCGTCACCCTGATCGGCTGGAGGTAGGACGAGCTGCAGCATGGCCGTTGGGCGGCCTCGAATGACAGCATGTAGCTGCCGGCATTCAGATTGACCGTCTGCATCATCAACCCCGTGCCCTGGATAAATGCTGCTTGGGTCCCATCAGGCGCCGTCGCTGCAAGCCAGGCACTTCCATTCCCCTCGATTCCGGTACCGACCCCGAACGTCCAACCGATGCCAGGTACGTTCGGACTGTATTGATACGTGCTGCCTAATGCGGGAACTTCGAAGCTGGGATTGACCAGCGAAGACGCTGAGCTCGTCATCACACCCTGGAATAACGCAGCACTGCTCGAGCTCGCGTTGAGAGTGTCTCCAGCATAGGTTGCGACAATGCTGTGCGTACCGACCGAAAGGGCGCTCGTAACGCAGATTGCTGTTCGCGCGTCGTAACTGCCGACGAGTGGGGACGCCGCACAATCACTGACTAAATTGCCTCCATCGGCAAAATACACGCCTCCACTCGGTGCGGTGCCAACGACGGTTGCAGTGAAGGTCACTGGCATGCCCAATTGTGAAGGGTTTGAATTGCTTGACAACAAAGTCGTCGTAGCTCCTAATCCGGGCGACGAAACCGCAATGTAATTCGTACGCGTCTGAGTGTTGCTTCCCCCAGGTCCGGTGACCGTCAAGCTGACGGTGTAAACGCCAGCGGTCAAGTAAACGTAAGACGGATTCTGCGCGCCGCTCGTACCACCGTCGCCGAAGCTCCACGCATAACTTGTTACAGTGCCGGTCGACGTGCTCGTGAAGTTGAGCGCGAGAGGGGCAGTACCCGATGTCGTGGAGGCACTGAACTGCGCAACGGGAGCCGCATATGGGATCGTTGCGCTCGCATCATTGGAGAAGCCGCTCTCGATATGCCCGCTATCGTATGCACTCGCGGCGAAGTGGTACGTCGCTCCTTCGGCAAGATTAAAAAGCGTATAGAGACTTACGTTCCCGACATCGACGCTGGCTGTGTAGTTACCGGGCGCCGGTCCGAAATAGAGCTTGTAGCCGGCCAAGGAAGGACTGATCACAGGATCCCACGCCAAAGTGACCGTACCGGCAAACGCCTGCACTGCCATCAATGCCAGGAGCGCGATAAAGGTCAGTAAACGGAGCGGCGCGCTTGGCTTCTTCGAAATTTCGTACGCACTGAGTCGGATCATCGTGCTTTGCCTCCCAACGATCGATCGCAACCGACGTTTCGTCCGCCGACAGTCGCTCTCGATCTCTTGCTGCCCCACAAGGACACGTCGGTGCGCTGAATGAAACGACACCAACGGCGCGACAAACACTTGACTTAATCTCCTAGCCCTCCATCTTCAATGGCCTCCTTTTTCGCTACGATCTGTCTGATACGACTTTCAAAACAAGCTTCGGCTCGACCCGTAGTGAGCCAAGGAACCGCCATTCCGTATTAGCTCTAAAGGTGAACAGTGTCTGGCCGTCGACGCTGACGCCAAACGAATCCCGACTTCGACCGCCGCGCCGTCCCCGCGGGTTATCAATTCGATCCTGGAAGAACTCGGCCGCGAGCTCTTGCTGGCGGATATCCCACCAGCCGGCGCCGATTACGGCACCGTCGCTCGGAATCGTTGGAATATCCGCCGTCGACCTGCGCCGCGTTGTCTGCCATCGCAGCGGAAAGTGGGGCGCCTCTGCCGTCAAATCCATCAAGGGCGTCATATCATCGATTCGATGCTGGCCGCCCACTTTTCCGGCGCAATCTAAGTACACTTCGAAGCTGTCAGTAAGAGCTACGCAAGGGTGGACTGAGAAGTGGCTCAAGGGATTCAAATGTCGCAGTCGTAATCACAATCCCTAGGCAGCGCTCATTCTAAAGGAAAATTCGCGGGACGCAAGCGATTGGACCTTCGAACATTGAAGTGTTGCGGCGAGGTGACACGCGTTCCATTCTGTGCGTAGCCGCACGGATCTCGACTTCTGCTAAGGTGACTTCTATAGGAGGGAGACTAAGAAAATTGCGCTAGGCGGCATTCTCGTGTTATGTGTGTTA
Source organism: Betaproteobacteria bacterium (assembly GCA_005882995.1). Classification (GTDB taxonomy): domain Bacteria; phylum Pseudomonadota; class Gammaproteobacteria; order Burkholderiales; family Casimicrobiaceae; genus PALSA-1003. Next base: position 4,203 of record VBCY01000189.1, on the reverse strand, counting down.
GTCGACGCTGGCGCAGGTGCCTCTCATTCTTTCGACGCCGACATCGACTTCCTGAATCCGCCGAATGATCTCTCTCTGGGCGAAGTGACCGGGGTCGCGGTGAATTCGAAAAAGCAAATCTTCGTCGTCTAGCGTGGAAATACGAAGGGGCCCCGCCAATTGCGTCGGCTGCACAGCTCCTCGAATTCGATACCGACGGTCAGTTCATTCGCGAGGGGTTCGGCTTAGTACACGAGATCGCATGTCCCGGCGAAAAGGAGATCTACGTAGTGCAGCTGCCCAACTGGAGGGTGCAGAAGCTGAGGCTTCGGTAGCGCGGTGCTGCGCTCGGCGAACGCAGAGCTATTCGTGAGCCTTTACTTCAGCCAAAGCGCGACGGTGCGGTCGTATTCGCCCGTGGCGCGCGCGAGATGCAACCACTGGTCGACCCAGGCCTTGAAGGTAGCATCGCCGCGCGGTATCAGATAAGCCATTTCACCGTACTGCAGAGGGCGGTCCGGATTCACGGCGCAAAGCCCTGGCCGCAGCTTGGATTGGACGATCGTCTCGACCGACTCCGAGATCATCACGTCAGCATTGCCTTTGAGAATCTCGTCGAAGATGGTCGTGTTGTCGTTGAAGATGACGATCTTCGCCTGCTTGAAGTTGGCGCGCGCGAATTTCTCGTTGCTGCCACCCGGGTTTTCGATGACGGTCACGCCCGGCTTGTCAATGTCGGCGACGGTCTGGAATTTCGCAACGTTCTCGCACTTCGTGATCGGCGCCTTGCCATTGACCATGTACGCAGTGGTGAAGAACGCGCGTTTTTGACGATCCAGGTTGACCGAAATGCCACCGACGCCGATATCGCATTTTTCGACGAAATCATCCATGAGCTTGGGCCAGCTGGTTTTGACGAACTTGGCCTCGACGCCGAGCGATTTCGCCATCGACTGGATCAGGTCGACGTCGATGCCCTCGAATGTTCCGTCGGCCTTCGCAAGGCTGAACGGCTTGTAATCACCGGGCGTGCAAACCCGCAACGCACCGCGCTTGATGACGTCATCCAGACGCGAGTCTTGCGCTTCGACTGCGCTAAGAGCGCAGAGCGATACGATGGCAACTGTGATACGGAGGACCATGGCCATTCCTTGAGGAGGTGGGGTGGCTGACGGGATTCGAACCCCCGACAACCGGAATCACAATCGAAAAAGTGGGGGCGTCGCGTTCCATAACCGTTTGAATCAAAAGAAAGCCGGTTAACATGAATTCGTCAAAAACCGGCACAACCGAGCACAAAACCGGACACACCGAGCACAGTGCTGGATGAACTTTGGCAGCGGCACCACTCCCTATGCCGCGTGGCGCAGTGCGTATCGCTGCACTAAGACATCAGCGGGTAGTCCGAGCCCATCGGAAAGCCGGCGAATCATCTCCAAGGTAAGGGTGCGGTTCCGGTTCAGTACCTCCGCCACCCTCGCACGCGATCCCAGGTACGGCTCCAGATTTTTGCGCGTCAGCCCGCGTGATTCCATCACGTATTCGAGGAACTGGATCGGGTCAGGATCGGCAATCGGGAACTGCTTTGACTCGTAGTCGGCGATAAGCAGAGTCAGGACATCGAGTGCGTCAGCCTCGGTACTCCCCGCGGCAGCGTGCCAGAGTTCCTCGGCGCGCTTCAGCGCCGCGTGGTAGTCGCGCTTGCTCTTGATTGGCTTCAGGTCCATGGTTACACCGTCGTCGCGTCGATCCGGTCGTATTCGGCATGCGTGCCGATGAATCGGATGAACATGATCTGCTTGTCGTATCGCATCGCGACCACCAGCCTGTAATCGTTCCCCTTGATGTTGAAGACCACGCGGTTGTTCGCGAGGATGCTAACGTTACGTCGGTTCGCCTTAACATCGGCGGGGCGTTCCCAACGCGCTCGGCGCACCTCAGCGTACCAAGCCCTTAAGGCGATCTCCGTCGTCGGGTGCTTCTGCCAGAACCGACGCGGCGTCGAGATCGCGATGACCCGCATTGCCTGCCAGTATGCTCCCATGGTGGGAGCAGGTCAACCCGCTTTATCGTTAGCTCACACCATGAGGTGGTCTGTCAAATATTTTTTGCAGGTCCTATCATCGAAGGGAGCAGTGGTGAGCCTCGGCGCTGGAGTGCGTTGAGATAGGACGACTCAAGGCGTTAACGAGTGGTCCCTTGGCGAGCTCCAGGCACACCGCCACCGGCCGGCCGGCAAAGCGTTGGCGCAGCGCGCAGGCCCAGGCATCGATCGAAGCAGCGCGATGCGGCAGGACGGCGAATTCCCGATCCTCGCTATGCGCAGCTTGCAAGCAGATGTCGTGCTTGGCGTCTGACCAATCGATACCGACGAAGGCCGCGAATTCAACATCTGGTTGTGGCTTCATGACTCATCTCCCGCAGTGGTAAAGTAACGCTGCGGGACGCGCGTGGTTGAGTTCTGCGAAGGCAATATAGTGAGCCGGTGCAACGGCGAACCCCGGACAGACCCCCTATGTTGGTTCGTTAGGCGTCCTGAGCCGGAGCAAGTATCCATCATCCGAAGTAACCTATGCCGCGCGTCCCACAACGTGAGCTAAGCGTTCATTGGCGAGGACACGTATTCCAATTCGGCGCGAAAACATCGCCGACGCACCATCCAACGGCTGGGCTCCGGTTGTTGCTCATCGTGTTCCTACTCGAAGCGGTCGTTGGTCCCCGACTCTGGCTGTTTACATTGCTCGGCCTCCCCCTTCCACCGCCTTGGCTCCGAGTATCGCTCCTGATGGGCGCCGCTTTGATGTTGGTAAGGCTTTTCGCGGGGCTCTCGCTCTCCCAGATTGGCCTCTACCGCTGGCGCGAATGGAGCAGTACCGAGAAGTCCTACTTTGTCCAGACGTTCTTCGTTGCAAATGTCGTCTTCAGTATTCTCTTCATAGATCGATTGCGCGCAATTGTTGCTGAGCCATCCTTGTGGGGTCGCGTGGGGCCCGTTCTAGCTACGAGCCTACTTTGGGGCTTCTATCAGGAGGTCGTGTACCGCGGAATTCTCCAAACGGAACTTGTGCGACATATTGGCTCTCTGCGCGGAATTCTTGTCGCCAATGTTCTTTTCACCTTCGGTCCCTTACACTTCTACCACTTTTATCAGCCCTCGTCCGCTCTCCCAATGTTCGCTGGCATCTTTGCAATCGGCTTATTCTTTGCCGTGTTGTTCCAGAGGTCGGGCAATCTGTGGATCGTCGGCATTTTTCATGGTCTCGGTGAATCTTACATTCTTGGAACGCTTGTGCAATGACGCCCAACCACGCGTTCAACCGGACCCGCCGGTACGGGCTTTCTATTTGGCGATCGCCGGTGGCGGCGGGCCGGTTAACTTGGTTCGTTAGAGCGCTAGCGGCGTGGGCATAAGCTTCTGCAGTTGGTGAGTCGTAGAATGATTTTGTTGACTCTGAGGAGGACGCGCGATGAAAGTGTTGGCCTTGGTATATCCGGGCATGACTCTGCTGGACTTAGTCGGTCCTCTTCAGGCGTGGAGTTTCTTGCCCGACTACGAAGTTCAGTATGTTTGGCATCGTTCCGGTGCGGTGCCCACGGACTGTGGCCTCAGCGTACAGGCGACGAACAGTTTCGAGGATGCTTGGAGTGATCCAGACGTCCTTTTTGTCGGCGGCGGGGCGAAGCCCACATTGGACCTGCTGGGCGATTCTGCCGCGATCGCATTTCTAGCTGATCGCGGATCGCGCGCCCGTTGGGTGTGCAGTGTCTGCACGGGTTCCCTGCTGCTGGGGGCCGCTGGACTGCTGCGAGGCTACCGTGCTGCGGTGCATTGGGGTGCTCGGGAAGCCCTGAGGCAATTCGGCGCTGAGCCAAGCGGCGAACGCGTCTGCGTCGACCGCAATCGGCTCACCGGTGGCGGCATCACAGCGGGTGTTGACTTCGGTATCACCGTGGCGGGACACTGGGCTGGAGATAGCATGGGGAGAGTCATCGAACTGATTATGGAGTACGCGCCGCAGCCGCCGTATGGGTCGGGCCGACCTGAACTGGCAGACGCGCAGACCCTTTCTGCTGCGCGCGCGGCGATGCATCAGGCGATGACAGGTGCATCCGCATAGCTTAAGCCGATGTTGGTTCACGCTTTGCGCCCTAACCGCTCGCTCAACCCGGACGCTCCTCGGCGGCGCCGACGCGTCGTCCGCTCGGCGACGGTTAGCTTGGTTC
>VBCY01000188.1 GCA_005882995.1 Betaproteobacteria bacterium | reverse complement strand
AGCGCTGCGTCAATACGCCGCGCTCGACAAGCGCGTCGTTCTGGTGGGACAGGGCAACAAGTTCGAGCTGTGGGACGAAGCGCGCTGGCTTGACCAGACCGCGCAGCTCGTAGCGTTCCCCATCGGCGGACTGCCGCCCGAGCTAGACGGCTTCTCCCTCTGACCAGGCCCTGATGCCCGATGGCGGCCATATCCCGGTCCTGCTCGAAGAAGCGGTGGCTGCCTTGGCGATCAAGCCAGCCGGAATCTACGTCGACGCCACGTTTGGTCGTGGAGGACACAGCGCGCGCATCCTCGACGCGCTGGGATCGGATGGCCGGCTTATTGCGCTCGATCGCGACCCGGCTGCGGAAGCGGCGGCACGCGAATGGCGTGATCCGCGCTTTGCTTTTGAGCGCGCATGGTTCTCCGAGGTCACGCAGGTGCTCGATCGGAGGCGCGTCGCAACAGTCGACGGCGTACTTTTTGACTTGGGCATCGCTTCCCCGCAGATCGACGATCCCGCGAGAGGTTTCTCGCTGCGAGGCGACGGGCCGCTCGACATGCGCATGGATCCTTCCCGCGGAGAATCCGCTGCGCAATGGCTCTCCCGCGCCGGCGAAGCCGAACTCAAGACAGTGATCGCGGAATATGGCGAAGAACGGTTTGCTCAACAGATTGCAAGAGCGATTGTTGCAGCTCGGGCGCATGGCCCCATCGTGCGCACGCGGCAATTGGCGACGATCGTGGCCGAAGCCGTCGGCACGCGCACGAGGGGTGATTGGCGTCAGGATCCGGCCGCGCGGACCTTCCAGGCTCTACGGATTTTCATTAATCAGGAGCTCGAGGAATTGCCGCTAGCGCTCGATCGTGTGCTTCCAAGATTGTCGCCGCGTGCGAGGCTGGCGGTCATCAGCTTTCATTCGCTCGAAGATCGCATGGTGAAACTGTTCCTGCGGCGGCATAGCGTCCCCTTCGGCGGCGATGCGCGAATGGCCCGGCTCCCCATAGCCACAGCGGACTTGCCAACGCCACCTCTGCGACTCATCGGTAGAACCCTCCGCCCGGGCGCGGCGGAGAACGCCGCGAACCCACGTGCGCGCAGCGCCATCATGCGTGTGGCCGAGCGCACCGAGGGACCGCTTGCATGATGCTGCGCGTCAATCTCGTTCTGCTGGCCATTCTTGTCGCTTGTGCCTTGTCGCTCGTCACCTCGCGCCATCAGGCCAGGAAGTTATTCGTTGAGCTCGAGCGCGAACAGACCCAGACCCGTGCTTACGATGTCGAATACGGCCAGCTTCAGATCGAGCAATCGACTTGGGCCATGCCCGCCCGAGTCGAACGAATCGCTCGAGAGCACTTGCGCATGGAGCTGCCGGCGGCCGGCCGGGTCGAGGTGATCGACGGAACGCCGCGATGAGAGCCACCGCATCGGCGACTTTGCAGCTGCCGCGCTCGCGCGCGCCGTTGCTCTTCGGCGGCTTGCTTGCGATCCTGATGCTGCTCATCGGGCGCTCGCTCTACCTGCAGCGAATCGACAACGGCTTCCTGCAGGAGCAGGGCAGTTCGCGCTACAGTCGCAACATCGAGGTACCCGCACATCGCGGACGCATCGTCGATCGCAACGGCGAATCGCTGGCGATCAGCACGCCAGTCAAGGCGATCTGGGCATGGCCCGAGAAAGTCGAGACAACGCCTGAGCAGCTCAAGGCGCTTGCCGACGCGCTGGAAACCCCCGTGGCGAGCCTGTCGAGAAAACTCCGAGAGGGCGGCGAATTCGTCTACCTCAAGCGTCCGGTCGCACCGGAAGTGGCGGAACGCATCGCTGCCTTGGGCATCGCCGGGGTGCACGACGAAACCGAATACTGGCGCTACTACCCTTCCGGCGACGTCATGAGCCAGGTGCTGGGCTTCACCGGCGATCATGACGTGGGTCAGGAGGGAATGGAGCTTGCGGAGCAATCATGGCTCGGCGGCAAGCCTGGAACGCGCCGCGTCATCATCAATCGGCGCGGCGAGGTCGTCGAGGATGTCGCCAGCATTCGTGCACCTCAGGAAGGCCGCGATCTTGCACTCGCACTCGACACCCGCCTTCAGTACCTGGCATTTCGCGAGCTCAAGGCAGCTGTCGAAAGCAACAAGGCGAAGGCCGGTGCGCTGGTCGTGCTCGATGTGAAGAGCGGCGAAATCCTGGCGCTGGCGAACTGGCCCGCATACAACCCCAACAGCCGTACGCGCGCCGCTCGAGAGCGCATGCGCAACCGCGCGCTGACCGATGTTTTCGAGCCCGGCTCGACCTTGAAGCCATTCACCATTGCGGCGGCGCTGGACTCCGGACGCGTGACACCGACTTCGATCGTCGACACGGCTCCCGGAACGCTCACCATCGGCAGCGCGACGATTCACGACGCGCATCGCGAGGGTGTGCTCACCGTGGAGCAGGTGATCCAGAAATCGTCGAACGTCGGCGCTGCCAAGATTGCCTTGTCACTGCCGCCGTCGACCATGTGGCAAACGCTCTCCGATGCAGGTTTCGGGGCGCCGCCGCGCACCGGTTTCCCGGGCGAGGTCGGCGGGCGGCTGCGCCCGGCGAAGAGCTGGAAACCGATCGAACAGGCAACCATCGCCTACGGGCACGGAATCTCGGTCAATCTCGTGCAGCTCGCTCGCGGCTACACGCTGTTCGCGACCGATGGCGAACTGAAACCGGTATCGCTGCTCAAACTCGACGGCCCGGTGGCAGGCCGGCCTGCCATCGCGCCGGAAACGGCACGTGCCGTCCGGCGAATGCTGGAGATGGTCGTGGCGCCAGGGGGCACAGCTCCGAAGGCGCAGGTCGCCGGCTACCGCGTCGCCGGCAAGACCGGCACCGCCCACAAGCTGGAAGGGCGGTCCTACACGGACAGATACGTGTCGTCGTTTGTCGGCTTCGCGCCCGCCTCGAATCCTCGCCTGATTGTTGCGGTGATGATCGACGAGCCGTCTGCGGGTCAGTACTACGGCGGTAGCGTCGCGGCGCCGGTGTTCAGCACCGTGATGGGAAGCGCGCTGCGCATGTTGGGCGTTCCTCCTGACGCTCCGCTGAGCAACGCCATTCTGCCTCCGGAAAATGCCGACATCCGGGAAGAAACGTGAATACCGCCGTCGCCGCCGACACTGACGTCACCGAGCTGCTCGAGCGACTGGGCACGCCGGTCACGCGGATCACTTCCGATAGCCGCGACGTCCGACCCGGCGACGCCTTCGCGGCTTATCCAGGAACGCATCTCGACGGACGAGCCTTCATTGGCGACGCGATTGCGAATGGCGTGGGCGCCGTGCTGTGGGATCCGCAAGGCTTCAACTGGGACCGAGCCTGGAATGTGCCACATCTGCCGGTAGCCCGGCTCAAGTTCAAGCTGGGAACAATCGCCGACTTGGTCTACGGCCAGCCGTCGCGCGAACTGTGGACCGTGGCGGTGACCGGTACCAACGGCAAGACTTCGTGTGCCCACTGGATCGCCGGCGGCCTGCAGGCGTCGGGTCGCCGCACCGCGGTGGTTGGAACGCTGGGTAACGGACTCTTTGGCGAGATGCGGCCCGCGACCAACACCACGCCCGATGCCGCCCTCCTGCACGAGATGCTTGCCACATTCAGGAAACGCGGCGCCGATGCCGCGGTGATGGAAGTGTCTTCCCACGGGCTCGATCAAGGCCGCGTGAACGGCGTTGCCTTTTCGATAGCGATGTTCACCAACTTGTCGCGCGACCATCTCGACTACCACGGCACGATGGCGGCGTACGGCGCAGCCAAGGCACAGCTCTTCACCTGGCCGGGTTTGAGAGCGGCCGTCATCAACGCAGATGATCCCTTTGGCCGGAGCCTGATTGACGCCTCGCACAGCCGCGGACAGAGGGTGCTCACCTACGGCTTCGGCGCAGCAGACGTTTCGGGTGGACGCCTGGTAGCGGGCGTCTCGGGACTTGCGCTGAGCATCGCGACTCCGTGGGGTAGGGGCGAGCTGCACACCCAGGTCGTCGGAGAATTCAATGCCTCCAATCTGCTTGGCGTGCTGGGCGTGCTGCTGGTGAGCGGTGTGGATTTCGAAAGCGCTCTAGCGTTTCTCGGCCAGACGCAAGCTCCGCCTGGACGCATGCAACGCCTCGGCGGCGGCGGAAAGCCTCTGGTCGTGGTCGACTACGCTCACACGCCGGATGCACTGGAGAAAGCGCTGACCGCGCTGCGTCCGGCCCTCGCAAGCACCGGTGAGCTCGTTTGTGTCTTCGGTTGTGGCGGCGAGCGCGATCGTGGCAAGCGGCCGGAAATGGGTCGTATCGCGGCGCGGCTTGCCGACCGCGTCATCGTGACCAGCGATAACCCGCGCAACGAATCACCCGCCGCCATCGCCAGCGAAGTCGTCCACGGCATCCGCGAGGCGGGCAACCGCCGCTATGCGGTGGAGCTCGATCGCGCGGCCGCAATCGCCAATGCAGTGCTCGAGGCCAAGCCCGGCGACGTCGTTCTGCTGGCGGGCAAGGGACATGAGACGTATCAGGAAACGGCAGGCGTGCGTCATCCATTCCAGGATTCCGATCACGCCTTGCGCGCACTTGCAGCCCGGAGTTCGCGATGATGGATACAGCGACTGCCGCCGAGGCGATCGCGGGCACGCTCCACGGACGCAGAGAGTGGTTCCGCGGCGTGACCACCGATTCGCGTGCCGTCGCACCCGGTGATCTGTTCGTGGCGATCAAGGGCGAGCGCTTCGACGGTCACGATTACGTCGCCCAGGCGCTGGAACGCGGAGCGGTCGCTGCGATCGTGGCCTCCGATCGGGCTGCCACGATCCCGGGCACGCTGCTCGAAGTCGATGATCCCCTGCGAGCGCTCGGCGCGCTCGCCCGCTTCTGGCGCCGAAGCTTCGCGATTCCCGTGGCTGCGATCGTTGGAAGCAACGGCAAGACGACGGCCAAGGAGATGACGGCTGCGATCCTCCGTGCCGAATTTGGCGACGCGCAGGTTCTTGCGACGCCAGGTAATCTCAACAACGCGATCGGATTGCCGCTGACCCTGCTGCGGCTCAGCACTGTCCATCGCGTCGCCGCAATCGAGATCGGGATGAATCACCCGGGAGAAACGGCCGAGCTCGCTTCCATCGCGACGCCGACCATCGGTCTCATCAACAACGCCCAGCGCGAGCATCAGGAATTCATGGCGAGCGTCGCCGACGTCGCGGCGGAGCATGCGGCGCTGCTCAACGCGTTGCCCGAGCGTGGTGTAGCCGTGATCAATGCCGATGACGACTACGCGTCCTTCTGGCGCGAAGTGATCGCCCGTCGCAACGGTGAAGGAGCGGCACTCACGGTGCGCGACTTCGGATTGCGCGCCAACGCCGCGTTGACTGCGCGATATCAGGCGGAGTCATGGGGCGCGCGCATCGACGTGTCGACGCCCGAAGGCAACGTGTCGATCGATCTCAAAGCGGCTGGCCGCCACAACGTCGCCAACGCGCTCGGTGCAATCGCTGCCGCCACGGCAGCGGGGGCAAAACTCCCGGCGGCGGCGGCAGGTCTCGCGAGCTTCCGTCCTCTGGCCGGCCGACTGCAGCCCCGAACGCTGCCGAGCGGCGCCACGGTAATCGACGATACCTACAACGCCAATCCAGACTCTGTGCGGGCCGCGATCGCCGTGCTCGCACGCGCGCCGCCGCCACGGTGGCTGGTGCTGGGCGATATGGGAGAAGTCGGTGAGCAAGGCGCCGAGTTTCATCGCGAAGTCGGCGCCTATGCACGGGCGGTCGGCGTTGATCGCTTGTTTGGGGTGGGCAAACTGACCGAGCACGCTGTCGCAGCGTTTGGCTTCGGAGCAGAGCACTTCGAGGATGTTGAAACGCTCTCGGACGCGCTGCGCCTGGCGATGACTCCGGAGGTGACCGCGCTGGTGAAGGGATCCCGCTTCATGCGCATGGAACGCGTCGTCGCCGAATTGAGCGGTGCCGCGGCCGAGGTGCACTGATGCTGCTCGCGCTCGCCAACTGGCTCGCCGCCGACGTGCGCACTTTCAATGTCTTCGGCTACATCACCCTACGCTCGGTGCTGGCGACCATGACGGCGCTGGCAATCTCGTTCGTCATCGGTCCGCGGATGATACGCAAGCTCACCGAATACAAGATCGGCCAGGCGGTGCGCGGCGACGGGCCGCAGACGCACTTGACCAAGGCCGGCACGCCGACCATGGGCGGCGCACTCATCCTTGTGTCGATCACGGTCACGACGCTCATGTGGGCTGATCTGCGCAACCGATTCATATGGGTCGTGCTCATCGTCACGATGGGCTTCGGCGCGATCGGCTGGGTGGACGATTATCGCAAGGTCGTCTACCGCGATTCGCGCGGACTCTCGGCTCGTGCCAAGTTCGTGCTGCAATCGGCAATCGGCTTAATCGCTGCGATCTACCTCGCGTTTTCGGTATCGGCACCGTCGAACACGCAGTTCCTGCAGCTGTTCAGCGCCTGGCTGGGCAGCGGCTTCAATCTCGATCTCCCGCCCAAAGCCGACCTTATCGTTCCTTTTTTCAAGACGGTGAGCTATCCGCTCGGCGTGTGGGGTTTCATCGTTCTTTCGTATTGCGTGATCGTCGGGACCAGCAACGCAGTGAACCTGACCGATGGGCTCGATGGCTTGGCGATCATGCCGACCGTGATGATCGGCGCCGGGCTGGGCATCTTTGCCTACGTCACCGGACGCTCCGATTTCTCCTCTTATCTTTTCGTTCCTCATATTCCCGGCGCTGGTGAGCTCACTGTGATCTGCGGCGCCATCGCTGGCGCGGGGCTCGGATTCCTCTGGTTCAACGCGTATCCGGCTGAGGTCTTCATGGGCGACGTGGGCGCGCTCGCGCTCGGGGCCGCGCTGGGCGCGATCGCCATCATCGTTCGCCAGGAGATCGTGTTGTTCATCATGGGTGGAGTGTTCGTCGTGGAGACGCTCTCCGTGATGATCCAGGTCGCATCGTTCAAGTTGACCGGCCGGCGCGTCTTTCGCATGGCGCCGATTCACCATCACTACGAATTGAAAGGCTGGAAAGAAAATCAGGTCGTGGTGCGGTTTTGGATCATCACCATGCTGCTGGTGCTTTTTGGCCTCTCGACGTTGAAGCTGCGATGACGATGAGCGTACGCGACCGCAACGTTCTGGTCCTTGGATTGGGGGTGACAGGCTTGTCCGCTGCGCGCTGGGCGACGAGGCAGGGTGCTCGCGTTCGCGTCGCTGACACTCGCGCCAATCCGCCCTGTGTCTCGCGACTTGCCACCGAGCTCCCCAAGGTTCCGGTACTGACCGGTCCGTTCACCGACGAAAAGCTCTCCGGCGCCGACATGATTGTCGTGAGCCCCGGGCTCTCCAAGGATCTACCGCCGATCGCTGCTGCCGTCGCGCGCGGCGTCGAGCTGGTGGGCGATGTGGAGCTTTTCGCGCGCGCGCTGCCGCCCGATCAGAAGCTCGCCGCCATCACCGGATCCAACGGCAAGAGCACGGTGAGTGCGCTCACCGGCGAGCTGCTGCGAGCAGCCGGCCTGACAGCAGCGGTTGTCGGCAACATCGGCGAGCCGGTGCTCGATGTACTGGCTGCGCACGAGCGCGGCGAGCCGTGGCCCGACGCTTTTGTCGTGGAGCTCTCGAGCTTCCAGTTGGAGACGACGGCGAGCTTGAAGCCCACGGTTGCGACCGTGCTCAACGTCACCGAGAACCATCTCGACCGCTACCGCGGGATGGAGAGCTACGCCGCGGCGAAGGCGCGTGTGTTCATGGCCGGCGGCGAACAGGTTCTCAACCGCGATGACCGGCGATCACTCGCCATGCGGCTGCCTGCACGCGCCGTGCAGACTTTTGGAGCGGGGGCACCGCAGAGTGAAAGGCAATGGGGATTGATCGAGTCACAGGGCGCGCCCTGGCTCGCGCGCGCTGACGAGCCGCTGCTCGCGACCAGCGATCTCTGCCTGGTTGGTCGACACAACGCGCTCAATGCGCTGGCGGCCCTGGCGCTGGCGTCGACGCTCGCCAAGGTCGACGCTCGAATGCTTCATGCGCTCGCGCAGTTCCGAGGCCTGCCTCATCGCATGGAACGCGTCGGCGAAATGGGCGGCGTTCTGTTTGTCAACGATTCCAAGGCGACGACGGTTGCGGCGACTGAAGCTGCGCTGGAAGGCCTCGGACGCTCCGCCGTTCTCATTGCCGGTGGCGACGGCAAGGGACAGGATTTCACGGCGCTCAAGTCTGCGGTCGAAGCCCATTGCCGCGCGGTGATCCTGCTCGGACGGGACGCGCCGGCAATCGCGGCGGCGCTCTCCGGTGTGAAAGCGGTCATCGAAGCGGCGTCGACGCTTGAAGTCGCGGTAGCGCGGGCCATCGCCCGAGCACAGTCGGGAGACGTCGTCCTGCTCTCACCGGCGTGCGCAAGCCTGGACATGTTCCGCGACTACCTCGAGCGCGGCGAGCGCTTCCGGGCGGCAGTGGCTACGCAGCAACGCGAGGCGGCGCATGCCTAGGGATGCGCTGCTGCGTTCCAGTCTTCCGCGCTTTGCGCCGCTCACTCTGCCGCGCGTCTCGCGGATGGCTGTCTACGACGCTTCTCTCGCATGGACCGCGCTGCTGCTTCTGGCGATCGGACTGGTGATGGTGTATTCGGCTTCCATCGCAACCGCCGAAGCTTCGGGGTACACCGGCTATCGGCCGTGGTACTTCCTTGTGCGGCACGCGGTCTTCGTCGCGGCTGGCTTAAGCGCGGCGCTGATCGCTTTCCAGCTACCGCTGAAGCTGTGGCAGCG
>VBCY01000185.1 GCA_005882995.1 Betaproteobacteria bacterium | reverse complement strand
GATTGCCGGCCTGCGCGCACGTCATAGCATCGAGGCGAGCTTCGGCGCGGCGATGCCCATCGAGAAGCGCCTTGCACTGAAGGCGCAATTTCCCGACGCTGAGCATCCGGTGGTGCGTACGCATCCCGAGACCGGCGAGAAGGTGCTGTTCGTCAACGCCTTCACGACGCACTTCACGAACTTCCACACGCCGGAGAATGTGCGCTTCGGTCAGGACGCGAACCCGGGCGCGAGCATGCTTCTGAACTATCTGATCAGCCAAGCCTACGTGCCGGAATTTCAGGTCCGCTTCCGTTGGAAGCCGAACAGCATGGCCATGTGGGACAACCGGTCGACGCAGCACTACGCCGTGATGGACTACCCGCCGTGCCATCGCAAGATGGAGCGTGCCGGAATCATCGGCGACAAGCCCTACTGATCGGTGGCCCAGCGCTGCCGCACTGGAGACGTTCAATGTACCGCCATCTGATGGTCCCCCTCGACGACTCGGCGCTTTCCGCCGAGACCGTCCCCCAAGCCGTCCAGCTCGCCCGCACGTTGGGTGCCAAGGTAACGTTCTTCCACGCACGGGCGGATTACGGTGCGTCCAGCATCGGCGCGCTCGAACGCGTGATGTCGCCCGCCGCCTTCAACGACAACATGGCAGGGGAAGCGCGCGCGATCCTGGCTAAAGCCGAAGTCGTCGCCCGTGCTGCAGGCGTCCCCTACGACTCCGTCGTCACGACCAGCGATCGACCGCACGAGGCGATCCTCACCACCGCCGATGCACGGGGCTGCGACCTGATCTTCATCGCATCGCACGGTCGCCGGGGCATCAAGGGCCTGATGCTCGGCTCGGAGACGCAGAAAGTGCTGCAGCACACCACCATCCCCGTGCTGGTGGCGGCGGTGGAGAGCAACTTGCCGACGGCGCAGATGATGGCTCCGCTCGCGGTCATCCGCGACGAACACCGCTCGGTGGCTGCGGTTATTCACGGGTTTGAATTTCTGGTGCGGCATGCGCGCGACCAGGGAACGCCGCCGTCGTTTCCGCTTCTGCATGCGATGCTCTACTACATCAAGGCGTTTCCAGAGACATTGCACCATCCAAAGGAAGATGCCTATCTATTCCGCAGGCTTCGCGCGCGGACCCACGAATTCGACGCGACGCTCGACGAACTGCAACGTCAGCACGTCGACGGTCACCAGGTAGTCGAGGATCTGGAACGTAGCATTCGCGCTTACGAAGCGGATCCAAAAGGCGGGTTTGCCCAGTTTGCAGCGTTGGTGGAGCGCTTCGCGACCTCGCAGATGGAGCACATGGCGCTCGAAACTAAGGTCGTCATTCCCGCCGCCCGCAAGCACCTCACCGACGAAGATTGGGCGGAGATCGGAGCTGCCTTCGCCGGAAACGCAGACCCTCGCTTTTCCGTGGACAACGACGAGGAATTTCGTCAGCTGTTTGCGCGAATCATGAATCTCGCTCCCGAGTCGATGGTCGGCGCGGCGGGCACCGCGCGCGGGTGAAGCAACGTCCGTGAATGTGATCACCACTCGACATCAACATTAACTCAGGGAGACTAAGCAACATGCGACATTCACCGACATTGCGCATCGGCATCCAAGCGTTCCGGCGCCGTGCGGCATTGCTCGCGGTCGCGTACGCACTCGCAGCAGCGGGCACGGCGCAGGCCTTCGAGATCGATACCGGCAACGAGGACATCACCATGCGCTGGGACAGGTGGGTGTCATTTACTTTCAAGACCACTTTCTAAGAGGAGAAGAGCATCATGTTTCGCAAGACAATACTCGTGGCGGCACTCGCGTCGCTGTTCAGCATCGGGGCTTCGGCCGCGGTATCGCCCGAGGAGGCCAAGCAGCTCGGCACCACGCTCACTGCAGTCGGTGCTGAAAAGGCCGGCAACAAGGACGGCACCATTCCCGAGTACACCGGCGGATTGACCACGCCTCCGGCAGGTTTCCAGGCCGGCAGCGGCATCCGCCCCGATCCGTTCGCCAACGAGAAGCCGCGGCTGGTGATCGATGGCAAGAACGCCGCGCAGCAATCCGACAAACTCACCGAAGGTGCCAAGGAACTCTTGAAGCGCTACCCGACGATGCGCATCGACGTCTATCCGACGCATCGCACGGCGGCGGTGCCCAAGTTCGTGCTCGAGAATACAGCCAAGAATGCGACGGCTGCCAAGACGAGCGACGGTGGCATAACGCTGGAGAGCGCGGTCGCCGGTTATCCGTTCCCGATCCCGAAGACCGGCTACGAGGTGATGTGGAATCACCTGATGCACTACAAGGGGCTGGGATGGAACGCCAAATACGACAGTTACAACGTCGATTCGGCCGGTGTGCCGACGCTCTCAACCTCTGGCGACGCATGGTGGGAGTGGCCGATCTACGATCCGAAGAGGAGCGGCCTCATCAACACGACCGAGCCATTCTGGCTGGTGAAGCTCGACTACATCGGGCCGCCACGCCGTAACGGCGAGGGGCTGCTGGTGTGGGATACGCTCGCTCCGATCAAGCAGGGTCGTCGTGCCTGGCAGTACCTGCCCGGTCAGCGCCGCGTGAAGCTCGCGCCGGATATCGCCTACGACACGCCCAACCCAGGGACTGCGGGTGCTTCGACCTACGACGACGCCTCGCTCTTCAACGGCGCGATGGACCGTTTCGACTTCAAGCTGATCGGCAAGAAGGAAATGTACGTGCCGTACAGCGATTATCGACTTACCTATGCCAAGTCGGCCGCCGACATCACCAAACCGAATCACGTCAATCCTGACTTCGTGCGCTGGGAGCTGCATCGGGTCTGGGTCGTGGAAGCGACACTCAAGCCGGACAAGCGTCATATCTACAGCAAGCGCGTGTTCTACATCGACGAGGACACCTGGGCGGCGCTCGCCTCCGACGAATATGATGCTCGCGGCCAGCTGTACCGCTCGGGGTTCGCTTTCCAGTCGCAGAGCTACGACGCAATGGCGCCATGGGAAGACACCGACGCTTACTACGACTTCAGCTCGGGCCTGTACGCCTTCACCGTGGTGACAGGAACGTACTTCGGGGTCAAGTACATGACCGAGCCCAAGCTGCAGACCTTCTGGGCGTCGGAGGCACTGGCCGGGGCCGGCATCCGCTGACTTTTAGCGCCAAACTTCCAGTTGTCTCCTAGGGCGGCGTGCAACCGGCGCCGCCCTAGGAAGGCTGAATTGAGCTTGAATCATGAATCTATTACGCGCTCCGTTATCGGCAGTCGTCGTTGTCGTCGTTGTCCTGGCGCTTGTGGCTGCTGCGCCTGCGCAAGGCGCCGGCTTCGTCGACGTGCTGGATACGCCTTCGCTGATATCGCCGCTGGCGAGCAAGAGTCTGTTGCAGTCGGTTGTGCGTGCGGGCGATCGCATTGTTGTGGTCGGTCAACGCGGCCACATCGTCATCTCGAGCGATGGCGGAGCGACATGGAAGCAATCGCCGGTGCCGGTGAGCTCGGATTTGACCTCGGTGTACTTCGTCGACGACAAGCAAGGGTGGGTCGCAGGTCACGATGGGGTGATCCTGCACACCGGAGATGGTGGCGAGAAGTGGGATGTGCAGCTCAACGGTCTCACGGCGAACGATCCGAAGCGCAGCGCTACAAGGAGCAGGGTGCGGACAAGCCCTTCCTCGACATCTGGTTTGCCGACACTCTGAACGGCTACGCGGTGGGTGCTTACAACCTGATCTTCAAGACCGCAGACGGTGGCAAGAGCTGGCAAGCTTGGTTCGATCGCACCGAGAATCCAAAGTTCTTCAACCTCTACGCCATCCGTCCCGCGGCGGGGGGTCTCTACATCTCGGGCGAAGGCGGGCTGGTGCTGAAGCTCGATGTCGCGGGGCAGCATTTCAAAGCGGTTTCCCCGCAATACAACGGCAGCCTGTTCGGTGTCGCCGATGCCGGGAACGCCGTGTTGGCTTATGGGTTGCGCGGCAACGTGTTTCGCAGCGATGACGGCGGGGCACACTGGACCAAGGTCAATGCCGGTCTGCAGGCGAGCGTCGTCGGCACGACCCGGACAGCGCAAGGCGCGATGGTCCTCGCCGATGTCGGCGGGCGTCTGGCAGCGTCGACCGACGGCGCACAGAGCTTTACCCGACTAACACTGAAGAATCCCATGCCCCTCACCGCAATTGCGGACATTGGCGAGGGACGGTTTGCCTTGACCGGTCCGCGCGGGGTGGCGGTCGGCGAGGCCGTCGCAGCGCACTGATAGCGCACCCCGGCACGAGGAGACACTGATGGCTGCCGTTTCGACCGATCTCGATCAAATGCCGGTGGTGCGCAAGCTAACCGACTTCGACCGTAACTCCGGCAATCTGCTCGAGCGGCTGGTGTTCAACAACCGCCTGGCGATGATCATCGTCTGCGCGATCATCACCGTGGTCCTTAGCTACGTCGCGGCGACGAAGCTCGTGCTCAACGCAAGCTTCGAGAAGATGATTCCGCAGAGCCAGCCGTATCGAGAACACCGATGGCGACATATTCGACCCGCAATATCTAGAAGTGCTCAAGCAGGTCAACGACGAGCTGATCCTCACCCCAGGCGTCGATCGGGCGTGGGTGAAGTCGCTGTGGACCCCGGCGGTGCGCTGGACTGAGGTGACCGAGGAAGGCTTCCGGGGCGGCCCTGTGATGCCGGACTCCTATAACGGATCGCCTCAAGGCGTGGAGCAATTGAAGCAGAACATCGCGCGTTCGGGCATCGTCGGCAGCCTGGTCGCAAGCAACTTCAAATCGAGCATGATCTTCGTGCCGCTGCTCGACAAGGAGGCAGGCACCGGCAAGCCCATCGACTATCGGGGTCTGTCGAAAGTGCTCGACGAGAAGATTCGCGACAAGT